>DATBHU010000419.1:0-7704 GCA_036557265.1 Polyangia bacterium | reverse complement strand
CAGAACAGCGTCAGAATCGCGGCCGAACCCGCACGGCCCAAGCGCCGGACAGCGCTCGTCATCGTGGCCGATTATCGCACGG
The DNA here is from genome assembly GCA_036557265.1 of Polyangia bacterium. GTDB lineage: Bacteria > Myxococcota_A > Polyangia > Fen-1088 > Fen-1088 > JADGRB01. The sequence goes on along the minus strand of DATBHU010000419.1, from coordinate 7,622 downwards.
CGCGACGCCCGGCTTGCGGGCGCCGGCGCGTGCGCCCGCGCCGGCTAGGGCGACAGCGTCAGCGATCCCGCGTCGAGCTCGACCTCGTAGTAGCCGTGCTCGTCCCAGGTCAGCGTCCGGCCGCCCGGCTGCGTCAGCGTGCCCCCGTCGACCTTGACGCGCAGGACCTTCCCGGGCGGGAAGTGCGGCGGCAGCGTCCAGGTCCACGTCTTCGAATTCCCCGATGTCGAAGGCGTGATCGCCGCGAACATCTTCTGCGCCCGCCAGTACGCGCCGACGCTGGCCACGGTGTCGATCCAGACGTCGCCGAGCCCCTTGGCGTGGTTGACGCTGGCGACGAACTCCCCGATCGCGACCGGCTGGTACGCGCCGTCGGTCCCGCCCAGGAAGCCGTGCACGAGCACCGTCTTCCACTTGCCCGCCGCGCGCGTGGCGTCGATCTGGGCGTTGAAGGCGCCCGCCGGCGCGTTGCCCGGCGGCGCGTAGCAGAAGAGGTTGTACGGGTCGGTGTCGTCGTTGGGCGCGATCAGCCCGTTCGCGACGCCGCGGTTGATGAGGTAGCGCGACGGCGCGACGGCGCGGTAGCTGCCGTCGCCGTAAGGCGCCGCCATGGTCCAGACCGGAACGCCGAACCGCTGCAGGATGTCGTGGTCGCTCGCCTCCAGGTCTGCGGCGGTCGCCGTGTGCTGGTGGCTGCGCGTGTGGCTGCCGATCTCGTGCCCGTCGCGCACGGCGCGCGTCCAGGTCGGATCGGCGAACTCCTTCGTCTTGCCGGTGATGAGATAGAAGGTCATGCGCACGCCGAGCGCCGCCAGCTCGTCGTAGTGCTGGATCTGCGACGAGTTCGTGTCGTCGAACGTGTAGCTGACGGCGGCCTTGAAGCCGGCCCAGTCGAGCACGGTCAGGTTGCCGGCCGGCCCGCTCGGGCGCGGCACGCCGCCGCCGGGCGGCACGGGCAGCGCGGCGGATGCCGGGGCGCCGCCGCCGGCCGCGCTCGCGGGAGCGCCGGCCGTGCCGCCCGCCGCGGTCGACCTGTCCCCGACGGGCGCCGCTTGCACGTGGTCGTTTCTGACGATGCAGCCGCCGGCGGTCAAGGCGACTGCCAGCATCGACAGGTTCGAGCCGCGGCTAGAGAGCGTCACGCGGCTAGCCACGGCGGTGCAGGTACTCGCGCGGGGTCATGTGGCGCAGGGCGCGGAACACGCGGTGAAACTGGGCGTAGCTGCCGAAGCCGGCCGCGAGCGCGGCCTCGAGCAGGTTGGTGCGCCCCTTGTCGAGCAGCACGGCGAAGCGATCCAGGCGCAGTCGGTTGCGGTACTCGACCAGCGACATCCCCATCTGCGCCTTGAACACGCGCGCCAGCCGGCTCAGGCTGATGTCCAGCTTCCCCGCGATCTGCTTGCCGCCCATGGCCGGATCCTTGGCGAGCATCGACACCGTCGAGCTGACCAGCCGCCGGCTCGACGACTCCTCCGGCGGCGCCGCGCCGTGACCGAGCGAGCCGCGCGTCGGATCGAGGATGGTTCCGAGCAGCGAGCAGAGGATCGCCGCGTGCGCCTGCTTCGCCTCGTCGACGGGCTCGCCGGACAGCCCGGTGTCGTTGAACATGATGCCGATCGGCGCGCGCGTCGATCGAATCGGCGTGCACGCCACCCAGCCGCGCCCCACCACGCGCGTCTCGCCCTTGTGGTGCTCGACGATCGGACAGTTCTCGAACACCGTGAAGTGCGCGCCCTCTTCCTCCGCGCGCCGGAAGGCCTCGCGGTCGGTGTCGCTGACGTCGTACATGATGTGGTGCTCGTCGACGATCGCGCCGGCGATGTCGGTCCCCCAGGTGCCGAGCATCGCGTTGCGCTGCCTGTCGAGCAGGAAGACGCCGGCGCGCCGGAGGCCGATGCGATCGATCGCCAGCTCCACCGCGCGGCGCAGGATCGCGTCGCCCTCTTCCAGCGCGAGGATCTCGTCGAACGCCGACAGCAGCGACGCCAGCCGGCCGTGCGCGGAGCGGTCGACGACCTTCGGGACCGGGATCTGCGGGCCCAGGATGATGGGCCAGTCCACGCGGCGGCGGCGGGTTGCCAAGCGGCGAGCTTACACCCACGTCGCCGCCGCCCGGAAACGGGGCGGCGGGGCGTTGACAACGGCTGAGACGTGGCGACCAGAGAGGGCATGAGCCTTCCGCAGTCGGACGGGCTGGTGCTGTTCGGGGCCAGCGGCGACCTCGCGTACAAGATGATCTTCCCGGCGCTGGCCGCGCTGGAGCGGCGCGGGCGCTTGAACGTCCCGGTGGTCGGCGTCGCGCGCAGCGGATGGAGTCTGAAGCAGTTCCGGGCGCGCGTCAGCGACAGCGTCGGCGAGCACGGCGCGCCGGCCCACCGCGAGGCGTTGCCGGCACTGCTCGAGCGCCTGCACTACGTGTCGGGCGAGTACCACAAGCCGGCCACGTACACGGCGATCCGGCGCGAGATCGGCAGCTGCACGCGCGCGACCTACTACCTCGCCATCCCGCCCAGCGTGTTCGCCGTCGTGGTGCGCGGCCTCGCCCGCGCGGGCTGCGCGAAGGACGCGCGCCTGGTCGTCGAGAAGCCGTTCGGGCGCGATCTCGCGTCGGCGCTGGAGCTGAACCGGATCATCCACGCCGTCTTCGACGAGTCGGCGATCTTCCGCATCGATCACTACCTCGGGAAGGAGTCGGTGCAGAACCTGATGGTGTTCCGGTTCGCGAACTCGTTCCTCGAACCGATCTGGAGCGCGCGCTACGTCGAGAGCGTGCAGATCACGATGGCCGAGACGTTCGGCGTCGGGACGCGCGGGCGCTTCTACGAGGAGGCGGGCGCCATCCGCGACGTCATCCAGAACCACCTGCTGCAGGTGGTCGCCGTGCTGGCGATGGAGCCGCCCGTCGAGACGCACCCCGATTCGGTGCGCGACGAGAAGGTGAAGGTGTTCCGCGCCGCCCGCCCGCTCAGCCCGCGGGATCTGGTGCGCGGGCAGTACACGGGCTACCGGCAGGAGGCCGGGGTGGCGCCGGATTCGACGGTGGAGACGTTCGCGGCGTTGCGGCTGCAGATCGATTCGTGGCGCTGGGAGGGCGTGCCGTTCTTCATCCGCGCCGGCAAGAAGCTGGCGGCGTCGTGCACCGAGGTGCTGGTGACGCTGAAGCGCCCGCCCCTGCGGCGCGGCCCGGAGGACGCGAACTACCTCCGCTTTCGCCTCAGCCCGGACGTCATCATCGCGCTCGGGGCGCGCGTCAAGAAGCCGGGCGAGCAGATGGTTTCCGAGCCGACCGAGCTGCGGCTGGTGCATCATCAGGATCCGTACGAGCTGCTTCCTTATGAAAGGCTGCTCGGCGAGGCGATGGAGGGCGACACGTCAATGTTCGCGCGCGAGGACAGCGTCGACGCCGCCTGGGCCATCGTCGAGCCGATCCTGGGCGACGTCACGCCGGTGCACGAGTACGCGCCCGGCAGCTGGGGCCCGGTCGACGCGGATCGCCTGACCGCGGAGGTGGGCGGCTGGCACACGACGTTCGCATGAGCGCGCCGGTCGATGCGGGCGTGGCGGCGGCGGCCGAGGCCGCCGTGGCGCTGGTGGGCGAGGGGGCGCGGGTCGGGCTCGGCACCGGGCGGGCCGCGGCGGCGTTCGTCGAGCGGCTGGCGGCGCGCGCGCGCGCCGGGCTGGCGGTGACGTGCGTGGCGACGTCGGAGGCGACGGCGGCGCGGGCGCGGGCGCTGGGGTTGCGGCTCGCCGATCTCGACGAGACGCACCTGCTCGACATCACGGTGGACGGCGCCGACGAGGTCGCGCCCAACCTGAACCTGGTGAAGGGGCGGGGCGGGGCGCTGGTGCGCGAGCGGATCGTGGCGGCGGCGTCGCGGCGGCAGGTGATTGTCGTCGGTCCGGAAAAACTGGTCGGCGCGCTGGGCGAGACCGGTCCGGTTCCGGTCGAGATCATCCCGATGGCGCTCGGATACTGCATGCGTCAGCTGAAGGAGCTGGGCGTCCGGCCGGCGCTGCGCGCGGGCGCGGGCGGCGCGCAGCCGTTCGTCAGCGACAACGGGAACCTGATCGTCGACGTCGCGATGGCGTCGACGCTGCCGGACGCGGCGGCGGCGCGCGCGTTCGACGCCGCGCTGCGATCGATCGCGGGCGTCGTCGATACCGGATTGTTCCTCGCAACTGCGGAGCGCGTGCTGGTCGGCCACCCGGACGGGCACGTCGACACGCGCTGGCCCGACAAAGTGAAGTAGAGTCGCCCGCATTATGGGAACTAACCCTCCGAACCTTCTCAACGACGACGGCAGCGCATCGATGGCGACGGCGTTCCTGACGTCGCACCACGGCTTTCGCCGGGACATCCGCCAGTTCGCGGGCGCGCTCGGCAAGATGCTGGGCGGCAACACGTCGAACGCGGCCGCGCTGGGCGCCGAGTGGAAGCACTACCGCGAGACGCTGCACGGCCACCACACCATGGAGGACACGGCGCTGTTTCCCAGCTTGAAGCAGCAGCACCCGGAGCTGGCGCCGATCATCGACGGCCTCGTCGCCGATCACCAGAAGATGGACCCGATGCTGGAGGACGGCGATCGCGCGTTCGCGGATCTCGCCGAGAACGTTCGCCCGGCGGTCCGGGTGGTCGGCAGCCTGGGCGGGCTCCTGCACTCGCACCTCGAGACCGAGGAGACGCACGTCGTCCCGTTCATCCGCGAGGCGAAGGCGTTCCCGCCGCCCGCCAACGAGGCGGAGCTGGAGATGTACGCGCAGGGCTTCGCCTGGAGCTCGTACGGCATCGCGCAGGACATCCTCGACAAGCTCTACGCGCTGCTGGCGCCCGAGCTGGTCGCCAAGATGCCCGCCGCCCGCGCCGCCTTCGCCGAGCGCTGCAAGAAGGTCTGGGGCTCGGCGCACGGCGGCTCGTCCCGCACCCCCGTCCCCGACTGGCTCTAACTCCCTCACCGGCGCCTGCGGCGCCTGCCTCTCCCAAAGGGGAGAGGCGATGATCGATCAGCGGATCGCGAGGGAGGCGATCATCTTGTCGTAGGGCTCCTGGAACTTCTTGATGCCGTCGACGATCAGGTCGTCGGTCACCTGGCGCAGCGAGATTCCGGCCGCCTCCAGATCGGCGAGCAACGCGCGCGCCCCCTCCAGGTCCGCCTCCAGCGTCGCGCGCGTCTTGCCGTGCTCGCGGAACGCGGCCAGCGTCTCGATCGGCATGGTGTTGATCGTCTCGGGGCCGATCAGCTCCTCGACGTACATCACGTCGCGGTAGCGCGGGTTCTTCACGCTGGTGCTGGCCCACAAGAGGCGCTGCTTGCGCGCCCCCTTCGCGGCCAGCGCTTCCCAGCGCGGCCCCGAGAAGATCCGCTTGTAGTTCTGGTAGGCGAGGCGCGCGTTCGCGATCGCGATCTTGCCATGGAGGCGCTCCAGCCGCGGCCGCTCGGCGGCCGTCGCGCGCTGCACCTTCTCGTCGAGCAGCTGGTCGATCTTGGTGTCGATGCGGCTGACGAAGAAGCTGGCCACGCTGGCCAGCTTGTCGATCGCCCCCTCCGCGCCCGGGCGCGCGACGCGATCCTCCAGCCCCTCGATGAACGCGCCCGCGACCGCCTCGTGCATCTCGCGGCCGAACAGCAGCGTGATGTTGACGTTGATCCCCTCCGCCGTCAGGGCGCGGACCGCCGGCACGCCCGCCCCCGTGCCCGGAACCTTGATCATCAGGTTCGGCCGCCCGACCACCTCCCACAGGTGGCGCGCCTCGGACACGGTCGCGTTGGTGTCGTTGGCCACACCGGGCGACACCTCGATGCTGACGTAGCCGTCGCCGCCGGCGGTGCGATCGTAGGTGTCGCGCAGGATGTCGGCGACGTCCTGGATGTCCTTGGTCACCAGCCGCTCGTACAGCTGGCGCGCGGGCAGCTCGGGCGATTCCCGCCGGATCTCCTCGATCTGCGGGCTGTAGTCCTTGCTGCCGTCGATCGCCTTCTCGAAGATGGTCGGGTTCGACGTCACCCCGGCCACGCCGTCCTCGCGGACCAGGCGCGCCAGCTCGCCGGTCGTGACCATCTTGCGGCTGATGAAGTCCAGCCAGATGGATTGCCCCAAAGCCTTCAGCGAAGTCGCCATGAAGATGATTATGGGGTTGGAACCACGCAAATGGCAGGAGGAGCCATGACGAAGGACGAGCTCGACAAGCTGTGCATCGACACCATCCGGTTTCTGGCGGTCGACGCGGTCGAGCAGGCGCGCTCGGGTCACCCCGGGCTGCCGCTCGGCGCCGCGCCCATGGCCTACGCGCTCTGGAGCCGCCACCTGCGCTTCGACGCGCGCGATCCGCGCTGGTGGGACCGCGATCGCTTCGTGCTGTCGGCGGGCCACGGTTCGGCGCTTCTCTATGCGCTGTTGCACCTTTACGGCTACGACCTGCCGATGGAGGAGGTGCGCCGCTTCCGCCAGTGGGGCAGCCGCACGCCCGGCCATCCGGAATCGCACCTGACGCCGGGCGTGGAGGCGAGCACCGGTCCGCTCGGCCAGGGGATCTCCAACGCCGTCGGGATGGCGATCGGCGAGGCGCAGCTGGCCGCCCGTTACAACCGGCCCGGGCACAGCATCTTCGACCACTCCACGTTCGTGCTCGCCAGCGACGGCGACATCATGGAGGGCGTGGGGGCCGAGGCCGCGTCGCTGGCCGGCCACCTGCGGCTCGGCCGGCTGATCGTGCTCTACGACCAGAACCACATCACGCTCTCGGGCTCGACGTCGATCACCTTCACCGAGGACGTCGAGGCGCGCTACCGCGCCTACGGCTGGCACGTCGATCGCGTGACCGACGGCAACGACGTGGGCGCGATCGACCGCGCGCTGAAGGCGGCGATGGCGGAGCGCGAGCGCCCCTCGCTGATCGCGGTCAACACCGTGATCGGCTACGGGGCGCCGACGAAGGCCGGCACCTTCGAGGCGCACGGCTCGCCGCTCGGCAAGGAGGAGACGGCGCGCACGAAGGCGAACCTCGGCTGGCCCGCCGAGCCGCCGTTCCTGGTGCCGGCCGAGGCGGCGGCGCAGTTTCGCGCCCAGACGGAGCGCGGGCGGGCGGCGGCCGACGCGTGGCGCGCGCAGTTCGAGCGCTACGCGCGAGAGTACCCGGAGGAGGCCGCGGAGATCGCGCGCCGCTTTGAGGGGCGGTTGCCCGAGAGCTGGGCGGGCGGCCTGCCGGTGTTCGCGCCCGATGCCAAGGGGATGGCGACGCGCAAGGCGTCGGAGGGCGTGCTGCAGGCGTTGACCAAGACCGTGCCGGAGCTGGTCGGCGGGTCGGGCGATCTCGATCCGTCGACGTACAGCTGGCTGAAGAAGGCGGGCGACTTCGAGTCGGAGGCTGCGCCTTCGAAGGGCGCGCAGGGCGAGGTGGGCGGGCCCTGGAGCTACGCCGGGCGCAACATCCACTTCGGCGTGCGCGAGCACGTGATGGGCGCGGCGGTCAACGGGCTCGCCTATCACGGCGGATTCATCCCGTTCGGCGCGACCTTCCTGGTGTTCTCCGACTACATGCGCCCGTCCATCCGGCTGGCCGCGCTGGCGCACCTGCGATCGATCTTCGTGTTCACCCACGACAGCATCGGCCTCGGCGAGGA
>DATBHU010000418.1:0-11364 GCA_036557265.1 Polyangia bacterium | reverse complement strand
GGCCGGGGTCTATCCGCGCAGATTTGGCAAGTTCGTCCTGCTCAAGCCTATGGCGCGGGGGGGGATGGGCGAGATTTACCTCGCCGCGACCGGCGATCCCGGCTTCCAGAAGTGCTGCGTCATCAAGAAGATCATCCCGGAGCGCAGCGATCGGGCCAAGGCCCAGCGGTTCCTGGACGAGGCCAAGGTGGTGCTGCGCCTGTCGCACGCCAACCTGGTGCCGACGTTCGACGCGGGCGAGATCGACGGCGAGTTCTACATCGCCATGGACCTGGTCGAGGGCAAGGACCTGCGCGAGATCTGGAACCGCTGCGTGCGCACGCGGACGCGCATCCCGCTGGACGTCGCGCTGCACATCGGCCGGGAGATCGCGCGCGCGCTCGCGTACGCTCACGGCTACGGCGATCTGCACCTGGTCCACCGCGACGTCGCCCCGCCCAACATCCTGCTCAGCTATTTCGGCGAGGTGAAGCTGACGGACTTCGGGCTGGCGCGCAGCGTGCTCAAGAAGGAGCAGACGGCGCCGGGCGTCGTGTTCGGCCGCGCGTCGTACCTGGCGCCCGAGCAGGCGCGCGGCGAGGTCGCGGACGCGCGCACCGACGTCTACAGCCTGGGCATCGTGCTGTGGGAGCTGCTGACCGGCAACCAGTACCTGCAGCTCGCCAACCTTGACCCGACGACCGCGATGTCGCTGGTGCGCCACCCGCGCGTGCAGACGCCGTCCGCGAAGGCCCCCTGGATCACGCCCGCGCTCGACAAGCTGCTCATGCGCGCGCTGGCGCCGGCCCGCGAGGATCGCTACCAGTCGGCGGAGGAGATGCGGCAGGCGCTCGCGGACGTGCTGGCCGAGGTGGCGCCGCGCGCCGACACCGAGCGCGTCGCCGGCTTCGTGCGCAGCCTCTACGAGGCGGCGATCAAGGAAGAGCGCGATGAGCGCGACGCGTTGCTGCTGGCCAGCCAGGCGCTGCCGCCCGCGCCCACGGCGGCGACGCCGCCGCCCACGCCGACCGTCATCATCGAGCCGGACGAGCCGCCCGCGCCGGCGCGCGACCTGTCGCCCGCGCGGCCGATGGCCTCGATCTCGCTCGAGGCGCTCGACCGCGCCGCCGTGCCGGCGACGCGGCCCTTGCAGCCGGCCGGCCCGGGGCTGTCGTTCCCGCGCGAGGAGGAGTCGCTGGGCGTCGATTTCGTCGGGCGCGTCATCGACAACCGCTACCGCGTGCTGCGCAAGATCGGCGAGGGCGGCATGGGGACCGTCTACGCCGCGGAGCACGTCGAGATCGGCAAGGTGGTCGCGATCAAGATCCTGCACCCGCACTACTCGACTGAGCAGGAGCTGGTGGAACGCTTCCGGCGCGAGGCGCGCGCCGCCTCGCGCATCGGCCACCCGAACATCATCGACGTGACCGACTTCGGCACCACCGACGACGGCTGCGCCTACTTCATCATGGAGCACCTCGACGGCATCGATCTCGCCGACGTGCTCACGCACGAGCGCCGCCTGGATCCCAACCGTTCGTGCCAGATCGCGATCCAGATCTGCCGCGCCCTGGCCGCCGCGCACGCGGCGGGCGTCATCCACCGCGATCTCAAGCCCGAGAACATCTTCCTGGTCGCGCGCGACGGCAAGGCCGACTTCGTCAAGGTGCTGGACTTCGGCGTCGCGCGCAGCGCGGGCCGGTCGCAGCGATTGACCAGCCCCGGCATCGCGATGGGGACGCCCGAATACATGGCGCCCGAGCAGGCGGCGGGGGGCGTCGTCGATCACCGCGGCGACATCTATTCGGTCGGCGCGCTGCTCTACGAGATGGTGACCGGGCAGCCGCCGCAGAAGCGCGACGGCGAGGTGATCGGACCGCGCTCGCTGCGCCTGCAGCTGTCCGAGGATCTCGATCGCATCGTCGTGCGGGCGCTGGCCCTCGATCCGGAGAAGCGCTACCAGTCGATGTCGCAGCTCGAGTACGACCTGGTGAAGTCGCTGTGGGGGCGGACGCGGGCGGTCGCCGATCTGCTCGGGCTGCACCAGCCGGAGCCGCGCACCGAACCGTCGCCGCACGACATCGACGAGCAGCCGAGCCAGCCGACGCTGCCCCAGGAGGAGTCGCTCGGGGACGCGCTGCAGCGGCTGGAGGCGCGCCGGCCCGGCACGCCGGCCTGGAACCCCGCCGCGCCGCGCGCGCCCGTCGTGACGCCTTCGCAGGCGGAGGCGCAGATGCAGGCGACGCCGCCGCCCCAGATGACGTCGACGCCGCCGCCGCAGCAGGTGACGCCGCCGCCGACCACGCCGCTGCCCCAGGCGGCGACGCCGCCGCCCGCCATGGCGCACCCGCAGCCGTTCCGGGCGGGGACGCTGCCGCCGCGCGGCCAGTTTCGCTCGCCGTCGCAGGGATTGCCGACGCTGTCGGAGCCGCGCGGCTACGACGACATGACCCTGGTCCCCGACGTGACGCCCGCGCGGCCGGCCCGCGGCGGCCGTCGATTTCTGGCGACGTTCGTCGTGCTGCTGGCCGCCGGGGCCGTCGGCGTGCGCCTGTGGGGGAAGCTGCCGTTTCCGTGGCACACGCGTGCGTCGGTCGCGGCGCCGGCCCCCAGCGCGCCCGTCGCGCCGGCCGCCGAGCCGAACGCGCCGGGGACGCCTGCCGGTGCGGCGGCGCAGCCGCTGCCGTCGCCGCAGCAAGAGCCGTCACCGCAGCAAGAACAGCAAAAAAAGGAGCAGAAGGCCGCGCGCGCGCGGGCCGCGGCGCTGGCCCTCGAGCGCATGATCGCGGCCGGGCCGGGCTTCGATCAGCTGACCTGGCTGACCGAGCGGCTGGCGACCGTGCGCGCCGACGGCTCGGCCGAGGACGCGGGAAAGCTGGCGGCGAAGGCACAGGCGGCGCTGGTGCAGGCCGCCGAGGGCGAGATGGGACGCGGCGAGATCGAAGGCGGCGTGACGCACTACAAGGCGGCGCTGGCGCTGAACGTGGATGACAAGGGCAAGGATGCGCTCTCCGAATCGCTGCGCGCGCACGCGATGAGCGCGTTGACCGAGAAGAAGGACCCCGCGCTGGCGGTGCGCTGGGCGCGCGAAGGCGTCAGCTTCAACGACAGCGACGCGACGCACGCGCTGCTCGCCGACATGCTGTACGCCGCGGGCGAATTCGAGAGCTCCGTCGCCGAATACAAGGCAGCGCTGGCGGGACGCCCCGACGACGCCGCGCTGAAGCGCGGGCTGGAGCGGGCGCGCAAGAAGATGGGTGGTGCCAGCAAGGCGCCGCGGGCGCACGGCGGCGGCAAGGCGCGCGCGGCCAAGGCGGGCGCGTCCGAGGGGCAGGGGGCCGGCGACGCGTCCGAGGGGGCGGGCGACGCCGCCGACAAGCCCGCGCCGCCGTCAGCGCCGGCCGAGCCGGCTGCCGACGAGCAGAAGTAGCTGCATCGCCAGCGCCCGATCGCCCTCGACCTTCAACCGCCCGTCGAGCAGCGCCTGCATCGGCGCGATCGTCCCGCCGCGCACGCCCTCGAACGTCGCGCCGTCGATGCGCACGGTCGTGCGCGGCCGGCCCGCGGCGACGCCCGCCTTGCCGAACGCGACGTCCAGCGTCCAGCGCCGCCGGCGGCGTCCTTCGATCTCGAAGGACAGGCGCCCCGAGATCTGCCGCACCAGATCGACGTCGCTCGGCTGCGCGAACAGCAGATCGCGCACCGACCAGCTGCCCGACAGCTGCGCGGGCAGATCGTTATCGGGCGCGCCCAGCGCGACGCGCAGATCGGCGACCGACTGGCGAATCCAGATGTCGGGCGGCGCGCCCTCGCCCGGCGCGATCGCCAGCGTCGCGCCCGCGACGCTCGCCTGCCAGGTGCCGCCGCCCGCGCCCGTGATCGTCACGCGCACCGTCGGCGCGCCCGCGGGCGCGCGCTGTCCGGCGGCCGCGAACGCCTCCGGCAGCCAGCGTTCGAACAGCTCCGCGATGGCGATGTCGGGCGGCGGCCTGTCCCAGTTCTGCATCCTCGGATCGTGACTATACTCCGCCGCACCCATGACCAGGTCGGAGGGAACGCGTCTGTCGAACGCTGCCGCCGCCGCCGTGCGTGTGGCGCTGGTGGCCGCGTCGCTGCTGGGCGTGCTGGCCGGGGCGGCGCGGCCGGCCCGCGCCCAGCAGAGCGATCCGGAGACGCGCCCGACCCGCGGGCCGCTGATCACGGAGTCGGTGCGCGCCGGCGACGCCGACGCGACCGCCGTCGAGCTGAACCCGGCGCAGCTCGGGCTGCTGCCGGGCGGCAGCCTGGAGCTGGTCCTCGCCGGCGGCAGCGCCGCCAGCTCGGACGCCTCGCGCACGCGCCGCGGCGCAGGCGGGTACTGGGCGGCCCCCATCTTCGGGCCGAACGCGATCGGCATCGGCCTGACCGGCGTCACCGACAGCGGCGGCTTCGAGGGCCACACCAACCTGCGCTTCGCCTATGGGCTCCGCCTCGGACGCGGGGCCGCGATCGGCGCCGCCTGGGAGCACATCTGGAGCGGCACCTTCGCGGGCACCGACACGTTCGACTTCGGCCTGTCGCTGCGGCTCGGGCGCTACGCCGCCCTCGGCGTCACGCTGGAAGACGCGTGGCAGCCGGTGGCGACGCCGCGCCTCTGGAACGCCGAGCTGGCGGTGCGGCCGCTCGCCACCAACCGCCTGGAGATCGCGATCGGCGCCGCGCACGCGCAAGCCGACGAGTGGCGGCGGCTGGTGCCGCGGGCGCGCGTGTCGGTGCGGCTGATCGACGGCCTGCGCCTGTACAGCGAGGGCGAGCGCGTGCCGGTCGCGATGGGGCCGCTGGCGCTGTCGAGCGGCGCGGACAGCCGCGTCGGCGTCGGGCTGGCGCTGGATTTCGGGCGCGCGGGCGGCGCCCAGGGCGTGTACGGCACCTTCCCGGGCGCCGGCGACAACGGCTGGAGCCTGGCGACGCGCGTGCACGTCACCGCCCAGCGGCGCCCGGAGCTGGTCGGCGCGACCTCCGTCGTGCGCGTGACGCTGGAGGGGGTCGACGACGATCGCCGCTTCGTCGCGCTGATGCGCCAGCTGCGCGGCCTGGCCGCCGACCGGCTGGCCGGCGCGGTGCTGTTCAAGGTCGAGAACGTCGGGCTCGGCACGGCGCGCATCGAGGAGCTGCGCGGTGAGATCGCCAACCTGCGCGCGCACGGCAAGCGGGTGCTCGCCTACGCGCCGTCACCGTCGACGCGCGAGTACTACCTGGCCGCCGCCGCCGACGCGGTCGTGATGCACCCGGCGGGCGAGCTGGGGCTGACCGGCATCTCCCAGAGCGTCACCTTCTACAAGACCGCCATGGATCGCGTCGGCGTCCAGGTCGATCTGGTGCGCATCGGCGCGTTCAAGGGGGCGATGGAGCCGTTCATCATGACCGAGCAGTCGCCCGACGTGCGCGCCAACAAGACGCGCCTGCTCGACGACGTGTTCGAGCGCATCACCGCCGCGATCGCCGCCGACCGCACGCGCGCCGGCAAGCGGATGGATGCGACGGAGGTGCGCGCGCTGATCGAGCGCGGGCTGTTCACGCCGGCGCAGGCGCAGGCGGCGGGCTTGATCGACGGCGTCGCCGACCAGGGCCAGCTCGAGGCGGTGCTCGCGCACGCCATCGGCCGGCCGAGCATCACCATCAGCGATCTGGAGGCGGCGCCGATCGCGCCCGGCGCCTGGCCGAGCCGGCGCGTCGCGGTCGTGCTGCTGGACGGCACCATCGTCGACGGTCCCAGCCAGGCGCTGCCGTTCGGCATCGGCGGCGTGGCGGGCTCCGACACGCTGGCGGAGGCGCTGGAGGAGTGCCGGAGCGACGGCACCGTCGGCGCCGTCGTCCTGCGCGTCAACAGCCCGGGCGGCTCGGCGTTCGCGTCCGACGTCATCGCGCGCGCCATCGGGCAGCTGCGCGCGGCCGGCAAGCCGGTGGTCGTGTCGATGGGCGACCTGGCGGCGTCGGGCGGCTACTACGTGGCGGCCCCCGCGGACTTCGTGTTCGCGGAGCCGTCGACGATCACGGGGTCGATCGGCATCTTCGGCTTCAAGGTGAACGCGGAGCGCCTGCTGCAGACGATCGGCATCAACGTCCAGACCACGCGGCGGGGCACGCACGCCGACTACCTGTCGCCCTACCGCCCGTGGACCGAGGCGGAGTCGAAGATGGTGATGGACAAGATGCGCCACATGTACGGCCAGTTCGTCGAGACGGTGGCGACCGGGCGCACGACGCGCGGGCTCACCGTCGCGCGCGTCGACGAGATCGGGCGCGGCCAGATCTGGACCGGCGCGATGGGCATGTCGCTGGGCCTGGTCGACCGCATCGGCGGCCTCGGCGACGCGATCGACGAGGCAGTGCGGCGGTCGGGCGTCCCCGTCGGCCACGATCGGATGCCGGAGGTGGAGGTGCTGCCGCGCGCGTCGGGCGGCTTCGTGCGGCGCCTGATCGGCTCGGCGCAGGCGGAGACAGACGCGGCGGCGCCGGTGCCGCCGGCGCGGCTGCTGACGCCCGACCTGCGCGCGGCGCTGCGGCTGCTGGCGCCCGTCCTGCTGGGCGGCGGCGCCGGCTTCGAGGCGCGGCTCCCCTACGACATCGAGATCCGCTGATGTCGATCGCCGCCGCGTTGAAGGGGAAGGGGCCGAACGGGTTCGGGTACGGGACCACCGCGCTGGAGGTGGTCGCCGGCTGCGATCTGTCGGGGCAGACGATGCTGGTGACCGGCAGCAGCTCGGGGCTGGGGCTGGAGACGATCCGCGCCCTGGCGGCGGCGGGCGCGCGGGTGGTCGCCGCCGCGCGCACGGCGGACAAGGCGCGCGCCGCCTATCAAGGCGAGGGGCTGAAGGGCGACTTCCTGCCGGTCGCCTGCGAGCTGTCGGAGCCGGCGTCCGTCCGCGCCTGCATCGAGACCGTCAAGCGCGAGGCGGGACCGCTCGACGCGATCGTCTGCAACGCGGGCGTGATGGCGCCGCCCACGCTGCAGCAGGCGCACGGCTACGAGCTGCAGTTCTTCACCAACCACATCGGCCACTTCATCCTCGTCACGGGGCTGCTCGATCGACTGGCGCCCGCCGGGCGGGTCGTCGTCGTCGCCAGCAACGCCCACCGCCGCGCCGGCGCCGGGGGGATGGCGTTCGACAACCTGGACGGCGCGCGCGGCTACGCGCCGATGCGCGCCTACGGTCAATCCAAGCTCGCCAACATCCTCTTCACGCGCGAGCTGGCCCGGCGCCTCGGCAGCGGCGGCCGCACCGCGAACTGCCTCCATCCCGGCGTGATCGCCACCAACCTGATGCGCACCATTCCGGCGGTCGGCCGGGCCGCGCTCGCCGTCGCGGCGCCGCTGATCCTGAAGACGCCGGCCCAAGGCGCCGCCACCCAGACCTACCTCGCGACCAACCCCGCGGTCGCGACGGTCACCGGCACCTACTTCCGCGATTGCAACCCCGCCGAGCCCGAGCCGCCCGCCAAGGACGCGGCCGCCGCGTCGCGCCTCTGGGAGGTCTCGGAAAAGATCGCCGCCGCCGCGGTGTAGAAGCGCGGCGGGCTCGGCGGCGCGGCGCGGGTCGTGTAAACTCCGTCGACACGCAAACAAAACGGGGCGTGGCGCAGCCTGGTAGCGCGTCTGCTTTGGGAGCAGAATGTCGGAGGTTCGAATCCTCTCGCCCCGACCACTGTAACGCGCGTCGATCCTTTCCATCGGTTCGGCGCTGAGGGGGCGAAGAGCCTTCCGACGGGGTGAGTAGTAGCCGGGTAGTAATTTCCTGCGGCGCGCGCTGGCCTATGATGGCGCGGCACGCGATGAACGCTCCCAAACGCCCGCCAGTCCGGCTCGCCGAGATCGTTGCCTTGCTCTCGCTAGGCACCGACCTCGGTCTCGGCCAGCCGATGGAGCACATGATTCGCGCATGCCTCGTCGCGCTCAGGCTGGCCGATAAGCTCGGACTGCCTGAGGCCGAGCGCCGCGTCCTCTACTACTCGGGGCTCCTCGCATGGGTCGGCTGCCACACCGACGCGTACGAGCAGGCCCGCTGGTTCGGTGACGATCTCTCGCTCAAGTGGGACACGCACTACGGCTTCGATTTCGGGCGAACGACCGACTTCGCGGCCTTCATGGTGAAGTACATCGGCGGCGCTGGCCGGCCGCTCCTGACGAGAGCGCGTGCCAGCGTCGGGTTCCTCCGCGACGGTCGAAAGGCTGTCGCGAGCTTGTTCGTGAACCACTACCGGGCGACCGACGAGCTTGCCGAGCGGCTCGGTCTCGGCGACGACGTCAGGGCCGGGCTCAAGGAGAGCTTCGAACGCTGGGACGGGAAGGGGGCGCTACGGCTCAAGGGGGAGCAGATTCTGCTCACTTCTCGCCTGATCAATCTGGCCGACGTCGTCGAGGTATTCCGCCGAACGGCAGGCGTCGAGGCGGCGATCGCGGTTGCGCAGAAGCGCCGCGGGACGCACTTCGACCCCGCGCTCGTCGACATGTTCTGCGAGCGCGCGCACGACCTCTTCGAAGGGCTCGAGGAGACGACGACGTGGGACACTCTGATCTCGGCCGAGCCCGCGTTGGCGACGGTGGTCCCCGAGGAAAGGCTCGATGATGTCTTCGAGGCGCTCGGATCCTTCGCGGAGCTCAAGTCGCCATGGGCCCTGGGCCACGCGCGTGGTCTCGCCGAGCTCACCGTCGAGGCCGGACGCTGCTTCGGTCTACCTGACGCGGATCTCGTGTCCCTTCGGCGCGCGACGTTCATCCATGACATCGGCGCGCTCGGCGTCTCGAACGAGATATGGGACAAGCGCGGCCCGCTCACGGCGTCCGAGTGGGAGCGGGTTCGGCTGCACCCTTACCTCACGCAGCGCATGCTCGCCTTTTCGCCCGCTCTCGCCCCGCTCGGAGAGATCGCCGGGCTGCACCACGAGCGCCTCGACGGCTCGGGGTATCCGCGCGGCGTGCAGGGGAGCGCAATCGGGCCCGCGGCGCGCATCCTCGCCGCCGCGGACACTTACCGGGCGATGACCGAGGAGCGTCCTCACCGCGCCGCGCGCGCGCCCGACGATGCGGCGGCGGAGTTGCGCGCCGAGGTCTCGCGCGGCCGCCTCGATGGAGGCGCGGTGGCCGCAGTCCTGCGCGCCGAGGGCCACCGCGTACCGCGGCAGCGCGAGCACCCGGCAGGCCTGACCGCCCGCGAGGTCGAGGTGCTGCGCCTGCTCGCGCGCGGGCTTGCCAACAAGGAGATCGCGCAGCGTCTCTTCATCTCGGCAAAGACGGTCGGCAACCATATCGAGCACATCTACACGAAGATAGGATCGACGAACCGCGCCACCGCGAGCCTCTTCGCGCAGCGGCATGGGCTCATGGTCGACGTCTGACCGCGGAAATGAGGCGAACGCCTCATGGAGGGACAGCGCCCGATTCCGTAACGTGGCCGCATGGGAGACGCCACGACGACCACGAAGCCAAGGCCCGTCGGCGACGGCAAGCAGGTCCGCGCGGGCGGAATCGAGATCCACTACGTCGAGGCGGGGAATGGGCCGCCTCTCATCCTGCTACACGGCGGTGCCGTCTCGACGAACGCCATCTGGAACGGACACCCGTTCGCGTACGTCTCGCACATGGGCAGGTTCGCAGAGCACTTCCGGGTCATCGCAGCCGATACGCGCGGCAGCGGTCGGACCCGGCATGACGGCGGCCCGGTCTCGTTCGATCGACTTGCCGACGACGTGCTCGCGCTCGCGGACGCGCTCGATCTCGAACGGCCGATGATCTGTGGTTTCAGCGAGGGGGGCATCACCGCCACGATCGCCGCCATCCGGAGTCCAGAACGGGTTCGGGCCGTCGTGAACCACGCGGGCCACGACCTTTTCAACCCGGGGGCGCCGACCTTCGCGATGTCGCGCCAGATGTTCGGCGGGAGCCCCACCGCGACGCGCGCCGATCACGAGGCCTTCGAGCGCGCGTTCGGCTCGTCGCCCGAAATGCGCGCCACGCTCGAGATCCTCAAGATGGACCAGGACGCCGGCGGCGGCCCCGGCCACTGGAAGCGTTACTTGGAGCTTGCGTTCGACCGCGTCAGCAGCTCACCCGGGTACACGTTCGACGACCTCGCCAAGATCACGGCGCCCACGCTGATCCTGACCGGCGATCGGGATCGATTCTGCTCGGTCGAGGAGGCCGTCGTGGCCTATCGGCGGCTCGAGCGCGGCGAGCTCGGGATCCTGCCGGCGGTGGGGCACTTCATACCCCCGGCCGCCATCGCCGCCACGATCGACTTCCTCCGACGACACACCACCAACCCATGAATGAAGGAGAGGAACCGTGAAGACCACCATCATCGCTCTCGCTCTGCTGTGCTCGCTCCCGGCCGCCGGGTCGAAGAAGGGTGACGTCGCCAGCGACGCAAACCCCGAAGCGCAGGCCCAGGTCCGCAAACGCCTCGACGAGATCTGGAAGAACTTCGTCACGAAGGACGTCGCTCGCCAGGAGTCCTTCCACCTCTACGGACCCAAGTTCACGGAGTTCAAGGACGGCCAGCCGCGCGGCGGCGCCGAGACCAACAAGAAGGGCGAGAGCGAGTTCATGCAGGCGATCACAGACTCCAAGGTCGAGATGAAAGATCTCGCGGTCGCTGTCTACGGAGACACGGCGATTGCGACGTTCAACGGCGAGTATTCGGGGAAATTCGGCGGCAAGCCCGTATCGGAGAAGCAGGGCACAACGCTCGTGTTCGTGAAGTACAAGGGCGATTGGAAGATCGTCCACGAACACTTTTCGCCCATCGGTGCACTCCCGCCGCACGGGAGCTGAGGAGCCGCCAGCAGCCAAGTCGGGGAATATGGATCGCTCTCGCCAGCGGCGAGTTGCTCCGGTCTTTCACGGCCTGGTTGCGGGGCTCGCGATGAAAGCGGCAAGGTCCGTCGGCCTGACGCGAATCGAGTCGACGATCCGAATGTGCGGGAGGTGTTGACGTCGGCGGTTGCCTAAGAGGCGAACGCCAACCGCATCGATAGTTCCACCGCGCGGACGTGTTTGGTAATGCCACCGATTGAGATGTAGTCAACGCCGGTTTCTGCGACGCTGCGGACGGTCTCGAGCGTTACGCTGCCCGATGCTTCGACTGTGACCCGATGGCCTTTAGAGTTGTTCAGCGCTACCGCGGCTCTCGTGTCGGCCAGGCTGAATTCGTCGAGCATGATGATGTCCGGGCCTGCGCGCAACGCCTCCTCAAACTCCTCCATCGTTTCCACTTCCACGTCCACTTCGACTTTGCGTGAACCGGCTGCGCGGCGGGCTGCTGCCACTGCGGCCGTCAGGGAGCCGGCTGCGGCGATGTGGTTTTCCTTGATCAGCACCTGGTCGAAGAGCCCGATGCGGTAGTTCTG
>DATBHU010000417.1:0-14806 GCA_036557265.1 Polyangia bacterium | reverse complement strand
CAACGAGGCCCCTAAGCCTTTCAAGTGGACGAAGACGGCCGACCAGATCCTCGAATCAATCGCGCGCTTCGCGACGCGCACGCTCACGGCGTCCCGCGAGGCATGACTTTGTCGACTAATCACCGATCCGGGGGACTAGCTCGTCATCGACGCGTGCACGCGCTCGCGCGTGAAGAACAGCAGCATCATCGCCGGGTACGGCGCGTAGAGGAAGACGCAGATCACCGCGAACGTGCCGCCCAGCCAGGCGCTCATGCCGCCCATCCCCTGCAGCTCGGTGCCGTGCTTCACGCGCGCCGCGGAATCGAACAGCTCGGCGTAGGCCGGCGAGATGATGAGCAGCGAGATCGCGACCATCGCGGCCACGCAGACCAGGCCCGCCGCTCCCCAGTAGACGGACCAGCGGCACGCCCAGGCCCGGTAGCGCACCTGTCCGATGCCGATCGCCAGCAGCAGCGCCGACATGACGAACAGGATCATGCTCTGGATGCCGAACCCCTGATAGATCTTCGCCATCGGGTGCATGATCGCGTTCAGATCGGCGGCCTTGTCGGCGTCCGCGGACAGCGTCCCCATGCGCTCCGCCGCGCCCGTGGCGGCGCCGGCCAGCATCCCGAACGCGCTGAACAGCAGCACGAGCGACGCGAAGATGATCGACAGCACGCCGAACACCTTCGGCGCCGCGGAGCGCTCGTGCGGCTCGAGCCTCGGCAACGCCTCGGCCGACTGAGAGAGATCCGCGGCCGGCGGCTGGTACGGGCTGATCGGATCGTCAGGTGTATTCATGGCACTGGCATTGTCGCACGTACAGCCTGCGCTTTGTTCGCCCCTGGTGCTTGTTGCAATCCCTCCCGCCGCTCCGGGAGTAAACTCGGAGCCTCACGTAAAAAAGCGGAAGGGGGGATATCCGATGTCCATCTTCGCAAAGAAGCAGGAAGTCGATCAGAAGGCGTCGTCGTCGTCCGAAGCCAGCGCCGCACCCGCCAGCACCGCCACCAGCTCCACCAGCGCCGGCCGCAAGGACTACGGCATCGCGGAGGCGATCCAGCTGATGCGCGGATTGCCCGTCGAGCAGAACACCGACCTGGTGGTGCGCGTCGTTCGCGCGACGCTCGCGTCGCTGAATGTCCGCCTCTCGGACATCATCGAGGATGCGTCCCGCAAGCAGAAGAACACCCAGGACCGCATCGCTGCGGAGCACGGAAAGGTCGCCGATCTCGAGAAACAGCTCGCGGATCACCGGCGCGAGATCGCATCACTGGAAGCGGATCTCAAAGAGACGACCACGGTGAAGGAGCGGCTGCAGATGGCGGAGCGGTCGGCGGAAAAGGCCGCCAGCAACCCGACCCCGGTACGCGGCAACACCCTCCCCGCGCCGCACACCGCGACGCTGCTCGGCAACAAGGCCCCCGAAGAGGTGGCGAGCAGCAAGGACTAGCGGGCAGAAAAAAGACGACGGACGGCTTACGACGGACGGCTTCTAGATACAGCCGTCCTGCTGGCTCGCGCCGGGTAGAAAGCGGTGCACCAGCGCGAGCAGCTGCTCCGCCGCAACGGGACGGAGCAGCACCGGGATGCCGCCCAGGTCCTCGACGCTGCCGCCGAGCGCCACCATCGGAATCACCGAGGTGTGCGGGTTGTGACGGAGCACACCAATGAGCTGCCGCCCGCTCAGCCATTTGAGGTCGAGATCGAGGACGATCAGGCGCGGCACCGTCTGCATCAGCACCTGAGCCGCTTCCAGGCCCGTGGCGACGGCCGTCACGACGTAGCCGGCCTGTTCGAGCACGGAGCGCAGGGCGCCCCGGCTCATCGGATCAGGGTCCGCCAGCAGAATCACTACATGACGACGTGATCACCCCTACCCGCATGCGCAAGGGAAAAGTTGTACACGACGCCGACTGCGCGGGGTGTCAGGCGCGCGGCCGCTGCGGCCCCGCGTCATCGAAATCGAAGCTCAGCTCAGCGGTATGGAGCTCTTCGGCCGCGATCTGCGCACGTGCAAACGCTTCCAGGCTTTCGCTGCGCCCGGCCACCAGCTCGAGCAGCTTTCGATATTCGTCGACGCGGCGCTGCTCGTAGCCTCGCACGGCGTTCATCATCTCGTCGGCCGAGGCCATGGCCTCGTCCATCAATTCGCCCACCCCCACCGACGGGCCGCCGGTCAGGGACGCAATATGCTGGCCGATCGCGATCGCGCGCGGCCGCGACGACTGCAGCCAGCGGCTCATCCAGTGGTGGTGAAAGTGCTGCATCACCCCGTTCAGCTCGAAATGCAGGATCCGCTGCAAGACCGCGACCGTTGCATCGGTGTCCAGGCGCGCCATCTCGGCAGCCTGGTGAATCGGCTTGGGCATCTTGTCCATCAGTGGCGGAAGCTCGTCCGAGTGGCTCGCTTTTTTTGTACTACTTTTGCCCAAACCCGCGGATGACCCGAAGTCCGCCCCGGCCGTCACCACGTGTACGGGCTGGTGGGTAGTTTCTTTCCTCTCCGGACCGAGAACGCGATATGAAATTCGCGTAGCGCTCGAGGTTTCCAAATGGTGGAGATTCCCGACTCGCTGGTCGAGCGACTCAAGGAGCGGCAGGTCGTCCTCGTCGCGGGCCTTGGCTGTAGTGAGCTTGCCGGCGCCCCCGGCTGGGGCGATCTGGCCGAGGCGCTCAGCAGCCGCCTGGTCTTCTCGGACGCGCGGCAGGTGGTCGCGCGGCTGACCGCGGCCGGCCGGATGACCGACGCGATCGCCTTCATCCGCGATCTCGTCTCCCACCAGATGGTCGAGGAGGCGCTCGCCCAGGCCTACGCCGAGCCCAGGGGTGTCCCCGACGCGATGACCGCGTGCGCGCGCTTCCCCTGGCGCGCGGTGGTCACCACGGCGTTCGACGACCTGTGGGAGCGCGCGCTCGACACCGCCGACGGCGGGCGGCGCCCGCCCGTCGTGCTGACCGCCGGCGACGATCCCGCGCAGGCCCAGTCGACCGGTCCGCCGCTGCTGCAGCTCGCGGGGCGCGTCGCGCTGCCCGAGAGCCTGTGCCTCGGCCCGGGGGACGCGCGCGTCCGGCTGGTGCCGTCGCCGGGGCTCGCCTGGCTGGCGCACATGGCGCGCCGGCGATCGTTCGTCTTCGTCGGCTTCCGGCCCACCGATCCGGATCTGGTCTGGCTGTCGTCGTGGCTCGCGACCCGGCCCGGTCAGGTGCCGCATTTTCTGTTTCTCGACGTCTCGGCGGACCCGGACGCGGACACCGAGGCGTCGGTGTGGGCGCTGCGCACCGGCTTCGAGGTGATCCCCTGCCCGGAGGGCACCGCGGAGGGCGTGGAGCGGCTGGCAACGATTGCAGTCTCGATCGCGGCGCAGCTGCCGCCCCTCGACACCGACATCGACGTCGGCATCTGGCTGCAGAAATGGGCGGAGGACCCGGGCAATCCCCAGCCGCGCGAGGTGCTGGCGCGGGTCGAGGCGGCGCTGCGCGACGACGAACGCTGGGACCGGCTGATCGAGCTGCTGCTGCGGCGCCTCGATCTGCAGGAGGACGAAGACGAGCAGCTGGCCGCGCTGCGCGAGGTGGCGCGTATCTTCCGCGAGCGGCTGGCCGCGCCGGGACGGGCGCTGACGCCCGGGATCGCGATGCTGCGGCTGCGGCCCGCCGACGACGAGCTGTGGGACGATCTGCGCGCCGACGCGGCGGCGGCCGGCGCGTGGGACGAGCTGGTCGCGCAGGCGTCGGAGATCGCGCAGGCCGCCGGCCCGACGCCGCCGGCGGCCCGCATCTGGCGCGAGATCGCGCGGGCGCTGCGCGACAACCTCGATCGCCCCGAGGACGCGCTGGCCGCGTTGCGCGAGGCGCTGGTCGCGGATCCCGCCGACCGCGAGACGCGCGACGCGGAGGCGGAGCTGCTGCGGCGGCTCGAACGCTGGCAGGACCTGGCGACGGTGCTGCGGGCGTCGTCGAGCGAGGCGGACGACCCGGGGCGCGCCGTGGCGCACATGCTGGAGGTCGCCGAGGTCTACGAGACGCAGCTCGGCGACGCGGCCGCCGCGATCACGGCCTACGAATCGGTGCTGGCGATCGATCCGGACGCGTCGGGCGGCATCGCGGCGCGCGCGCTGGAGCGCCTGTACGAAGCGGAGAAGCGCTGGGCGGATCTGGCGCGCCTGCTGGAACGGCGGGCGCTGCAGGCGGAGCCGGCGGAGTCGCTGGCGCTGCGGCGGCGGCGGGCGGAGATCCTGGCCGGCCAGATGGACGCGCTGGACGAGGCGGCCGAGGAGCTGGAGCTGCTGGCCGCCGACAACCCGGAGATCGCCGACCGCGGGCTGCTCGGCCAGCTGGAGCAGATCTACCTGCGGGCGGAGCGCCACGACGACTACCTGCGCACGCTTCAGCGTCAGGCCGACGCGGTCGCCGACCCGATGGAGCGGGTCGCGCTGCTGCGCCGGCTGGCGAGCGAGGGCGAGACACGCCCCGACGAGGGCGTCGACCGGGCGGCGGAGGCGCTGGAGCAGATCCTGCGCCTCGAGCCGCGCGACAAGGAGGCGTTCGCGGCGCTGGAGCGCATCTACCGCGCGTCCGATCGCCCGGCGGGGCTGGCCGAGGTGATGTCACGGCGCCTGGCGGTCACCGACACCATCGAAGCCCAGCGCGAGCTGCTCGCCACGCTGGGCGAGATCTACGAGCGCGAGATGAACGAGTGGGAGTCGGCGCTGGACGCGTTCACGCGCGCGGAGGTCGCGGGTGACACGCGCGCGCAGACCTACGCCGCCATCGATCGCCTGGCCGAGCGGATCGGGCGCTGGGACGCGGCGGGCGAGGCGGCGCGCAAGTGGGCGATGGTCGCGCCCGAGGATGCGGGCGCGCTGGCGGCGCTGGCGCGCGTGCGCCGCCACGCCGGCGAGTACGAGGCCGCGCTCGGGCTGTTCATCGACGCGGCGGCGCGGGAGACGACGGGCACCACCCAGGCGGCGCTGCTGACGGAGGCGGCCTTGCTCGTGCAGGGGAGCGACGGGCGACAAGGCGGGCAAGGGCAGCAAGATCAAGCGATGGAGCTGTACGTGCGCGCGCTGGCCGCCGATCCCGATTGCGCCGCCGCCGCGGAGCAGCTCGCCGAGATCTACGCGGCGCGCGGGCGCTGGGCCGACGTCGAGGAGCTGCTGGACATCGTGATCGACAGCCTGGATCCGGGCGAGACCGATCACCTGGTGGCGCTGGAGATGAAGCTGGCCGAGGCGTGCGTCCAGCTGGGCAAGACCGACAAGAACAAGATGGACAAGGCGCTGGACGCGCTGGCGCGGGCGCACGAGGCGCGCGCCGAATCGCTGCCCGTCCTGCACAAGTACGGCGATCTGCGCATGCAGCGGCGCGAGTGGAAGGACGCGCTGGCGCTGTACGAGGCGATCCTGCGCGACCAGCGCCAGACGCTGTCGCCGTCCGAGGCCGCCGAGGTGGCGATGCAGATGGCGGCCTGCCACAACGAGCTCGGCAGCCCGGACGAGGCGTTCGCCGCCTACATCGAGGCGAAGACCTTCGACCCGAAGTACCGCTCGGCGCTGGAGGCGCTCGCGGCCGCGTACGCCGCGAAGGGCGACTGGGCGGCGTGGGTGGCGGAGCGGCGCCAGCTGGCCGACGGCGCGGACGCCGAGGAGAAGCCGTCGCTGGAGGAGGAGATCGGCGACGCCTACGCGGACAAGCTGTCCGACGCCGACAAGGCCGAGGCCTGCTACCGCGCGGCGCTGGAGCTGGAGCCGGGCCGCCGCTCGACGCTGCACAAGCTGCTGGACGTCTACACCAAGCAGTCGCGCTGGCAGCCCGCCATCGATCTCCTGAACCAGCTCGCCAAGATCGAAGAGGATCCGGTGGTGCGCGCACGCACGCACTACACGGCGGCGTTGATCCTGCGCGACGAGCTGAAGCTGCCCGACGAGGCGGCGTCGCTGCTGGAGCGCTGCCTCGACGAGGCGCCCGACATGACGATCGCGTTCGAGGATCTCGAGTCGCTGCACCGGACCGCCGGCGACTGGAAGGCGCTGGCGCACAGCTACCGCCGCATGATCAAGCGGCTGCCGACCGACGCCCCGCACGCCTTCCGCCTGGGGCTGTGGACCCGCCTCGGCGACCTCGCCATCAAGCGCCTCCACGACCGCAAGGTGGCGCTGGCCGCCTTCGAGGCGGCGGCGGCGCTGGAGCCCGGCGACATGAGCCGCCAGGAGACGCTGGCGCACCTCTACGAGCTGTCGGGGCCCGACACGCGCGAGCAGGCCATCGCCGCGCATCAGCGGCTGCTGGCGCGCGATCCGCACCGGACGGATTCGTACCGCGCGCTGGCCAAGCTGTACGGCGACGGCGAGGAGATCGACAAGCAGTGGTGCGTCGCTTCGGCGTTGCACTATCTGAAGAAGGCGGACCCGGCCATCGACGCCATCTTCCGGCGCCACCGCCCGGTGCAGATCAAGCTGGCGCAGCGGCCGTTCACCGAGGAGATCTGGCAGCGCGTGCAGCACCCCGACGAGGACCGGATGCTGGGCGCGCTGTTCGCGCTGTCGGCGCCCTACCTGTCGGCGCAGCTGGCGAAGGCGCCGGCGGCGATGGGGCTGGGGCGGCGGCACCAGATCGACATCGCCGTCGATCGCAGTCCGGCCGTGGTCGCCGCCGTTCAGATCGGCGAGATGCTGGCGCTGCCGATGCCCGATCTCTTCCGCGGCGAGAACGAGGGCGCGCAGACCGTCATCCTGAACCTGCAGCACAAGGGACACGCGAAGGCCGCGCTGGCGCTGGCGCCGTCCACGCAGCGGCGCAACAGCTTCGACCTGGTGTTCGACCTCGCCGCGCAGATGGCGTTCCTGCGGCCGGAGCGGATCCTCCGCTTCGTCTTCGGCACGCCGGCCGGGATCGAGCTCGGCATGCGCGCGGCGATCGTGCTCGGCGCCGGGCCGGCCGGGCCGCTGGCCGGGAACCCCGAGCTGAATCAGATCGTGGCGTACCTGCGGCGGGCGGTGACGCCGCCCGTCGCCTCTCAGATCGCGACGGCCGGGCGCGCGCTGATCGAGACGCGCGGCGAGCACATCGACGTCACCAAGTGGCTGGGCGCCACCCACCTGTCGGCGGCGCGCGCGGCGCTGGTGCTGACCGGCGATCTGGGCGCCGCGGCGCGCGTCATCATGAGCGAGCCGATCCCGCTCACGCCGATCTCGGTGCAGAAGCGGCTGCTCGACCTGGTCGCGTTCTCCGTCACCGACGACTACTTCGCCTGCCGCCGGCACCTGGGACTGCAGATCGTCTAGTGGCCGCTGAACATCTCGCCGGCTTCGACGGCGACGGGGAGGCGGTTGTTCGGGGGCGGCAGGGGGCAGGTCGCGTGCGGCGTGAACGCGCAGGGCGGCGAATAGGCGCGGTTGAAGTCGAGCACGACCTTGCCGCCCACCGGCGGATCGGCGTAGAGGAAGCGCCCGCCGCCGTAGCTGGTCTTGCCCGACGTCGCGTCGCGAAAGATGAAGAACAGCTGCGTCTCGCCCGGCTCGACGACCGCGTCGAGGCGGAGCGTCGGCGCCCCCGGCAAGGTGAACGACGCGTAGCCCGGGCTCGGCATGCGCTCGACGGTGCCGAGCACGGTGGGGACGTCGATCGACACCGGCTTCGGCTGCGCGACGAACGTCGCGGCGACCCGATAGCGCGGGTCGATCGGAAAGTAGCGCAGGCCCTTGAAGGCGGCGCGCGCCGGGCTGTTCATGTCCTTGAGCCGCACGCCCAGACGACCGCCGCGATCGATGATCTGCAGCGTCAGCGCGCCCAGCGACAGCACGTCCGGGGCGGCGCCGCCCGCGTCCGACCGCAGCTGCGCGCGCGTCACCGGCTTGCCGGCCAGCGTCACCGCCACGCCGGGCTGTACCGCGACGCGCACCCGCCCCGACGCGAGCACGAACGTGCCCGCCCGCGCCGGCGCCGACCGGGCCGGCAGCACGATGTCGTTCCCCGGATCGGTCCCGAAGCGATTGGCGCCGGGCTTCAGCCAGTGGAGGCCCGCGACCGTCAACCAGCCGCCGTCCGCGGTCAAGCGCTGCAGGCGCTCGCGCCGCCAGGCTTCGATCTCGTGTGTGTAATTGGGGTCCACGGCGGGAGGGCCGACGGCGGCGGGCTCGCGCGCGAGCGCGGCCGCCAGCACGATCGCGGCAGGCCGGAGCATCGGCGTCAGCCGAGCCAGCGCGCCAGGAAGTCCGGGTGCAGGCCGAGGCCGGCGAAGCCCGCGATCCCGAGCACGACGCCCAGCGCGGCGAACGTCCAGGCGACGTAGAGCAGGCGCCGCTTGCGCGTCAGCGCCGTGATGCCGAGCAGCGCGATCGCCACCGAGGTCAGCGCCTCGGCCATGTCGAACTGGTCGTCGTGCGTGTTCAGGCGGTCGTACTCCTGCTGGAACCCCTCCGCCTTCGCCTTGATCTCCGCCTTCTCCTGTCCGTAGAGGCGGATCTTCGCGTCGTAGTCGGCCAGCTTCTTGTCGACGAGCGCGCGCGCCTCGGGCGACAGCGACGCGCTCGTCATCTCGCGCTGCAACGCCAGCGCGTCGCGCGCCGACTCGGCGATGTTCAGCTTGGTCCCCTTGGCCTGGAAGTAGGCCCACTCGTCCACGCCGTTCGCCTGCGCCTGCTGCATCGCCTGCACGATGTTGCCGTCCTTGACGTTGCACAGCGCGATGAACGTCGCGACGACGGCGACGCTGACCGCCACCAGGCTGTTCAGGTTCGACGCCCCCTCCTTTGCGGGCGGCGACTCGGCCTCTTCTTGCGCCTTGTCGACCGCTTCGCTGACGGTGTCCGAGAGCTCGCGCATGGCCGCATGCTACCGCGGAAGCCGCCCGCTCCGCGCGTCCATCAATTGATTGACGTTTACATCAATCAGTTCACGTATCGCCGCCGGCGCGCGCCCCGGTCGGGCCGGTTTCCCGCGCTCTCCGAATGGCAGAGCCGATGCACCTACGCCGGGTGCCCCAAAAGGAGGGGCTTCCGATGACACTCACCTCGTTCACCTCACTGTTCACGCAGCACTGGATAGGTCTCGCCAGCGTGCTCGGGCTGGCCGCGTTCTGCATCGTGCTCGGCAGCACCTGGATCATCCGCGAGAACGAATCGGGGCTCGTCATAAAAAAATTCGGTCCCGCGCTCGCGGCCGGGCGGCTCATCGCGCTCGACGGCGAGGCGGGGTACCAGGCGCGTCTGCTGCCGCCCGGGTGGCACTTCGTCCCGTTTCGCTGGCAGTACCGGGTGGTGAAGGTCCCGATGGCGGCGGTGCCAGCCGGCCAGATCGCGCTGGTCGTCGCCGCCGACGGGGCCGCCATCCCCACCGAACGCATGCTCGGTCGTGAGATCGCCTGCGACCACTTTCAGGACGCGGAAGCGTTCCTGCGCGGCGGCGGCGAGCGCGGGCGCCAGCTCGGCTTCCTGACCGCCGGCACGTACCGGATCAACCCGGCGCTGTTCAAGCTGGTGACCACCGCCAACGCGGAGACGCACGGCATGACGCCCGGCGATCTGTGCGTCAAGACGGTCGCCGCCGACACCGTCGGCATCGTCACCACGCTGGACGGAACGCCGATCCCGGCCGGCGATCTGGCCGGCCCGCCCATCAAGGGCCACGACAGCTTCCAGCGCGGCCAGCGTTTCATCGAGGCGGGCGGCCGCCGCGGCTTGCAGGAGGACGTGCTGCTGGCCGGGTCGTGGAACCTGAACCCGTGGTTCGTACGCGTCGAGCTGACGCCGATGCTGCAGATCCCGATCGGCTCGGTCGGCGTGGTGGTCAGCTACGTCGGCAAGGAGCACGTCGACGTGTCGGGCGAGGGCTTCAAGCACGGCGACCTGGTCGAGCGCGGCGGCAAGGGCGTGTGGGTCGAGCCGCTGCTGCCCGGCAAGCACCCGCTGAACCTGAAGGTGATGAAGGTCGAGCTGGTGCCGACGACGAACATCGTCCTCAACTGGGCGGAGCGCACCGAGGCGCACGCCTACGACAACAACCTGTCGTCGATCGCGGTGCGGTCGAAGGACGGGTTCTCGTTCAGCCTCGACGTCGCGCAGGTGATCCACATCGGCGCCAAGATGGCGCCGCGGGTGATCTCGCGCGTCGGTTCGATGCAGAACCTGGTCGACCACGTGCTGCAGCCGACGGTCGGAAACTACTTCCGCAACTCGGCGCAGGAGGTGACGGTGCTGGAGTTTCTGTCGGCGCGCAGCGAGCGCCAGCGCCAGGCGAAGGACGCCATCCGGAAGGCGCTGGACGCCTACGACGTGGAGTGCATCGACACGCTGATCGGCGACATCGTGCCGCCGGCGGAGCTGATGAAGACACAGACCGACCGCAAGATCGCCGACGAGCTGAAGCGGACCTACGACGTCCAGCGCGAGTCGCAGGAGAAGCGGCAGCAGCTGGAACGCGAGCGCGCGGTGGCGGATCTGCAGGCCGAGGTGGTGCGCAGCGAGCAGATGGTGCGCATCTCCGAGCAGAACGCGCACGCGGCCGCCGAGGCGGCCAAGGGCGAGGCGGCGGCGACGCGGCTGCGCGCCGACGCGGAGGCGGACGCCACCCGCGCGCTCGGCGCGGCGCGCGCGGACGCCTACCGTCAGGGACAGGCGGCGATCGGGCCGGCGGCGTACTCGGCGATGCAGATCGCGACCATCGTCGGCGAGCGCGGCATCAAGATCGTGCCGGACATCTCGGCGGGCGGCGCGGGCGGCGGGCTGGCCGAGGCGCTGATCGCCCGCATGCTGGGCGGCGCGGTGGGCGGCGGCGTCAACGGCGTGGGCGGCGCGGGCCCCGTCAGCGGCGGCTCCGCGGGCGGCGGCGTCGCCCAGAGCTGACGCCGGCGCGGGCCTGACCGAGGCCCAGGCGGCGCATCATGGCGCGCACGGTCCCACCGGGATCGTGCGCGCCGCCGCGGCCCACCTGCCCGAGCAGGCGCGCCGCGCCCGCCGCGCTGCCGCCCGCCGCGGCGAGCGCCGCCGTCACCGCCGCGCGCTCCAGCTCGCCGACCGCGCGCCGGAGATCGAAGCGCCGCTCGGCGATGGCGCGCTCCACGGCCTGGGCGTTCACGGCGCCGTCGGCCGCGCCGGCAGGCGGGGCGGCCGCCTGCCCGCCGGGGGCCGGCCCACCCTCGCGGCGCAGGACCCGGCGCGGGAGGTCCGACAGCAGCAGCTCGCTGCCCGCGCGCTTGTGCACCAGCGCCTCGAAGATCACGTTGCGCAGCTCGCGGATGTTGCCGGGCCACGAATACGCGCACAGCGCGGACAGCGCCGCCGGCGTCGCGCCCTTCACCTCGTGGCGCGCCGCCGCCTCAGGCTCCTCGCGGTAAAAGCGCCGCGCGAAGTGGCTGACCAGCGCGGGCAGGTCGGCGATCCGCTCGCGCAGCGGCGGCATGCGGATCGACACGATGGCGAGCCGCTCGTACAGGTCGGCGCCGAACGCCCCCGCCGCGCAGAGCGGGACCAGATCGCGGTTGGTGGCGGCCAGGATACGGAAGTCGACGACGTGCGACGCGTTCTCGCCGATGCGGCTGACGACGCGATCTTCCAGCACGCGCAGCAGCTTCACCTGGAACGGCAGCGGGGTGTCGTCGACCTCGTCGAGAAACACCGTCCCGCCCTCCGCGGCCGTCAGCTGGCCTTCGTAGGCGCGCACCGAACTGGTGAACGCGCCCTTGGCGTAGCCGAACAGCTCGGCCTCGATCAGCTCATTCGGGATCGCCGCGCAGTTGATCGGGATGAAGCGGCGCGCGCGCCGCGACGACCACTCGTGCAGCAGGCGCGCCGCCACCTCCTTGCCCGTCCCGGTCTCGCCCGTCAGCAGCACCGGCATCGACGTGCGGGCGGCCTGCGCCACCTCGCGCAGCACCGTCCGGGCCGCGTCGCTGGCCGCCACGAAGCGATCGGTGGCGGGGACGGGCGGCTCGACCGACGCCAGCTCCGCCACCCGCTGCGCGAGCGCGTCCGCGGCGCCCGCGCCGCGCGCGTCGATGACGTCGTAGGCGCCGCGCGCGGTCGCGGCCGCCGCGTCCTCGGGCGACACCGCGCCGGCCGCGAACCAGATCCACGGCACGCCGTTCGCTCGGCCGTCCAGCGCGGCGCGCGCCGCTCCCGCCAGCACCTCGGCGACGACGTCGTCGCTCGCCGCGCCGGCGACGCGCACGCCGCGCGCGCGCAGCAGCTCGAGCAGCTTCGCGTCCGGCGGCCGCCCCGACCACAACACGGCAGGCATCGCGGCCCATAGTAAGTCAACCCGCTAGCAGGCACACAGATCGAGACCAGCTTCGGTGCGATAGGGTGTGTACCTAAGGAGGGAGGCTGGACCATGCTGTTCTTGCATCCGGTTGTGGTGAACGATGCGCCCGCCACCGCGAGGCCCGTGGCGGCAGAGGTCAGGGTCGCGGAGCGACCGTCCGAGCCGCCGCCATGGACGGGCCTGATGCTGGCGGAAAATCCGACCGACGAGCGGAGCCCGTTCGGCGCCAACGCCCCGAACGCCAACGACGGGACGCCGGACTTCGTGCCGCCGAACCCGCCGGCGACCGTGCCGCCGCCGGATCAGACGGGCAAAGGCCCGCTCACCGATCCGTCGAGCAAGAAGATCCCGCCGCCGCCGGCGCGCCCGGACGCCGGCCCGCCGCCGCCGAACGGCAAGTTCACCACGCACACGGACATGGCGGGACCGCTCGCGCAGGCCACGATCCCGGACACGTCGGCGCCGGGCGGCGCGACCCCCGCGCCGGGCGGCAACGTCCCGGGCACGACGCCGGGAGCAACGCCCGGCACGGTCGCGCCGGGCGGCGGCAACGTCCCCGGCACAGCCACGCCCGGCACGACGCCGAGCACGGCCACGCCCACCACGGCGACGCCCGGCGCAGCGCCGAGCACGACCACGCCCGGCGCGGCGCCGACCACGACCACGCCTGGCGCGGCGCCGACCACGACCACGCCCGGCCTGGGCGGCTCGACCGGCACGACCACCACGCCCGGCGCGGTCCCGGAGACGACGGTGCCCGGAACCGGCGCCGCGCCCGGGACGCCGACGACACCGGGGACCACGACGCCCGGCGGCACCATGCCCGGCTCGTCCACGACGACGCCACCGTCGAGCTCATCGACGTTCCCGGGCGCCAGCTCGGGCGCGAGCAACACGCGTTAGTCACGGGAATCCAGCGCATCGGTCACGCGCGGCCGCGTTTTTCGTGATAGGCCTGCGGGCCGATGCGCAAGAGCCTGCTCCGCGTTCTGCCGTGGCTGGTGACAGCCGGGCTGCTGGCCATCGTCTTTCGGCGCATCTCGTTCGAGCGGGTCGTCGACAGCGTCCGCGGCGCGCCCGGCTGGACGCTGCCCGTCATCTTCGCGTGCGTCGTCGCCATCTACCTCGCTGACTCGTTCGCGATCTGGAAGACGTTCGGCTGGTTCCTGACCCGCATGTCCCTCTCGGACGTGCTGCTGGTGCGCGGCGCGACGTACCTCCTCGCCGCCATCAACTACAACGTCGGCCAGGGAGCGATCGTCTACTTCGTCCATCGCAACGCCGGCACCACCATCATGCGCGGCGTCGCCACCACGCTGCTGGTGCTGGGCGCCAACGTCCTGGCGCTGCTGTTCCTGGCCACGACCGGCCTGACCATCGCGCCCGCCGTCCCGTTCGCGGTGAAGGTCCTGGTGGCGGTGGCCTGGGTCGGGCTCGCGATCTACGTCGCGCTGGTCGCGCTGCGGCCGCGCTGGCTCGACCGGCCGGTGTTCGAGGTGCTGCTCGGCGCCGGCCTGGGCGGCCACGCCCGCGCCCTGCTCGTCCGCCTTCCGCACATCGCCGCGCTGGTCGCGTTTCAGTTCGCCGCCCTGCGCGCCTTCGGCGTCGAGGTCCCGCTGGTCGAGGCGCTGGCGGCGCTGCCGGTCACGTTCCTGGTCGCGGTGCTGCCGATCTCGATCCAGGGGCTCGGCACGACGCAGGCGACGATGGTCTACTTCTTCGCGCGCTACGCGCACGGCAGCCCGGAGGCGCAGGAGTCGGCGGTGGTGGCCGCCAGCCTCGTCGCCCAGGCGGTGGCGCTCAGCTTCCAGGCCGTGCTCGGGGTCGCCTGTCTGAAGACCCGCGTCGGCCGCGCGCTGCAGGCGTCGACCAAGGCGCCGGAGCCGGTGGCGGCGCCCGGCGGCTGACGGCCGCGCGAACTCAACTCTCGCAAGGCTTGCCCTCACCCCGACCCTCTCCCGCAAGCGGGAGAGGGAGGTGAGTCACCCCCCGACCCTCCTCCACGCTGCGGACGTCAGTCGACGCCGAGGCGGCGGCAGATGGCGGTCAGCTCGTCGCTGAGCGCGAAGTTGATCATCTCGACGATCTCCGTGTTGTCGCGCGCCGCCGCCAGCAACCCCTCGCCGCCCCGGCTGGCCGCGCCGGCCAGCTCGCGATCGTCGCGCACGATCTGCTCGAAGGCGCCCAGCACGTCGCCCGACGCGATCAGCGCGGCCCGATGCCCGGTGTGCAGGATGCCGCGCCGCCAGCGATCCGCCTCGAACATGCCGCCGTCCCGGAACGACAGCGCCGCCTGCTCGAAGGCGCGGCGCTGCCGCCGCGGCAGCATGCGCGCGATCTTCTGCGCCACGTCGTTCAGCTGCTCCTCGGGCAAGACGCCGCGCCCGTAGTCCGAGTAGACGGTGCGCACGCCCGCGACGACCAGCAGGCCGAGGTCCTTGCCCGGAATGCGCGAGATGCCGTAGGTCCCCGCCCGCAGGTGCCCGAGCTGCCGCCCGATCTGGCGGCACGCCTCCTGGAGCGGCTGCGACAGGATGTTCGCCGGCACCAGCAGCGCCGG
>DATBHU010000416.1:0-8582 GCA_036557265.1 Polyangia bacterium | reverse complement strand
CCGCGTGAACGTGGAACGTGACCGTCGCCCCGTATGGCGTGACCAGGGCGGGCGGCATCGCCGGCGGCGTCAACCAGGCTGTGGCGCCTCCGCTGCCGCCCGCGCCGGCGCCGCCGCGACCACCGCCGGTGGTGCCGGTGTTGCCGCCCCGGGCGCCGCCCGCGCCGGAAGAACCACCCGCGCCTGCGCCGCCGCCGGAACCGCCGCCGCTGCCGGCGCCGCCGCCGGTGCCGGGGCCGCCGCCCGCGCCGCCGAGATCACCACCCGCGCCACCGCCGCCGCTGGCACCCGCGCCGGAGCCGCCGCCGCGAGCGCCGGTTCCAGCCGCGCCGCCGGCGCCGGTCGTTCCGCCGCCGCCCGTCGTGCCGCCGCTGCCGATCGCTCCCGCGCCACCGCTCGCCCCTCCGGCGGACGTCCCGGCGGTCCCGCCGTCGCCGCCGGCAGGCGCGGAGCTGGAGCAGGCCGCCAGCGCCGCCGCGGCCAGGCAAGCGGCGAGGCCAGCGAGCGACCGGTCGGTCCGACCCCGGCACCACATGATCTGTCCATGCCCGGCTCCCGGCATCCGGATCAGTTACCATCGAGGCGTGCCGGGCGCCGACCCGCTGAAGCCCTGGAGGCGGCCCGCGCGGTTGATCGCCCGGTTGCCCTCGCTCGCGCTCGACGTGGTGCTGCTGGCCCTCGGGGCGGGCGCGGCGCGCGCGAAGTGGATACCGGTCGCGGTGTTCCTGGGGCTGGCCGCCGTGGCGCATGGCTACTTCTGGATCGGCAAGCGCCTGGAACGGCGGCGCGCGTCGCGGCTCCGGCAAGCGGAGGTCCCGTTCGGGATCCGCCTGGAGACGCCGTTCTGGCTCGCCCTGGGGCAGGCGTCGTTCCTGATCTTCTTCGGCGGCGCTTTCGGCGCGATCGCGACCGCCCTGGGATTTCTCGGCGTCGGCGTCGGCATCCTGGCGATCTTCGTGGGTCTGACGGCGCTGCTGGTCTTCTCCGGGTTCGAAGCCTCGCCGCGCGCGCTGACCTTCGAGGCAGACCGGCTGCGGCTGCACATCCGTCGCGCCAGCCTCGTCGTGCCGTGGACGGCGATCACCGGCCTCGAGCGCTTCGGACCCGATCACGCGTCGAAGCTCCGGCTGCGGTTCGACGCGGCGGACGTCGTTGTCGATCTGCCCGACCCCAAGGATGTGCGCGCCCGCGCCAGCCTCGAAGCGCTGGCGCGCGGGAAGGACGGCGCCGCTCCCGAGATCACGCTCGACGCCTGGATCGCGGGCCTCGACGCCCCGACCATCGCCCGCACCATCGAATCCGCCATGGCGCGTGACGCCGATAGCGCGACCTGACGCGCCGACGAGCTGCAGAAGGTCGATCACGCGCGGGCATTTCGGGTTAGACATCCACCCCCGTGACGTTCTCCGAAATGCCCCTTCACCCCGCGCTGCGCGCCGCCCTCGCCGCGCGCGGGTACGAGACGCCGACCGGCGTCCAGGCCGCGGTCCTCGAGGCCCGCTGCAGCGGCCGCGATCTGCTGGTGTCGTCGCACACTGGCTCCGGCAAGACGGTCGCGTTCGGCGCCGCGATGGCCGAGTCGCTGCTGGCGCCGGACGAGGCGCATGTCGGGCACGGTCCGAATCCGATCGCGCTGGTGATCGTGCCGACGCGCGAGCTGGCGGTTCAGGTGCGCGAGGAGCTGCGCTGGCTGTTCGCGTCGACGCAGCTGCGCCTCGCCTCGTTCACGGGCGGCACGCCGGTGGTGGGCGATCTCAGGACGCTCCAGCGCGGGGTCGAGCTGGTGATCGGCACGCCCGGGCGCCTCGTCGATCTCCTCCGCCGCGAGCGCCTGAAGCTGACCGACGTGCGGGTGGTCGTGCTCGACGAGGCGGACGAGATGCTCGATCTCGGCTTTCGCCAGGATCTGGAGACGCTGCTCCAGGCGGCGCCCGCCACGCGCCGCACGCTGCTGCTGTCGGCGACGCTCCCGGCGGAGATCCGCGCGCTCGCGCGGCGCTACCAGCGCGACGCGATCGCGATCGATCCCCGCAAGGGCGCCGGGGCCGGGCCGGGCGCCGGCCCGGGCCGGGGCGCGCACGAGGACATCACCCATCGCGCGCACCTGATCGCGGGCGGCGATCGTTTGGCCGCCGTCGTCAACGTGCTGCGCGCCGGCGAGACGGCGCGCGCCATCGTGTTCTGCACGACGCGCGAAGGCGTGGCCGAGATGCACGGCGCGCTGACCGCGCGCGGCTTCGCGGCCACCGCGATCTCCGGCGACCGCGCCCAGGCCGAGCGCGACCGCGCGCTCGAGCAGCTGCGCCGGGGCGAGGCGCAGGTGCTGGTCGCGACCAACGTCGCGGCGCGCGGCCTGCACCTGCCCGACGTCGATCTGATCGTGCACGCCGATCTGCCGCTCAACGCCGATTCGCTGATTCACCGCAGCGGCCGCACCGGGCGGGCGGGGCGCAAGGGGACCGCCGTCGTCATCGCGACCGCCGCCGAGCGGCGCAAGGCCGAGCGGCTGCTGGGCGCCGCCCACGTCAAGGTCGACTGGACGCCGGCGCCCGCCGCCGACGCGATCGCGTCGGCGGGCCGCGCGCGGCTGGCCGACGAGCTGGCGGCCGCGCCGGAGCCCGCGCCCGAGGCCGTGGGCGCGGCCGACGATCTGCTGGCGCGCCTGGAGGCAAAGCTGCCCGCGCGCGACCTCCTGCGCCGCCTGCTCGCGCGCGAGCTGGCGCGGCTCCCCGGCGGCGAGCCGCTGCGCGCCGTGGCGATCACGAACGCGACGCCGGGCGCTCGCGCAAAGGCGCAGGGGCACGCGCCACCGGCGCGCCGGCCCACGCACGGCGACTTCGCGCGCGAGGGCGTCGCGTTCCGCATCAACCTGGGCGCCAACGACCGCGCCGATCCGCGCTGGCTGCTGCCGCTCATCTGTCGGCGCGGCGGCGTCACCCGGCGCGAGGTGGGCGCGATCCGGATCGGCCCCCACGAGACGATCTTCGAGATCGCCGGCGGCGCGGCCCCGGACTTCGCCCTCGCGGCGCGCGAGGCGGATCCGCGCGCGCGGCACGTCGTGATCGAACCCGCCGGCGCGCCCGCCGCGCCACGCCCGCCTCGACATTCGCGATCGCCCGAGCCGGCGCGTCCGCATCACGAAGCGCGGCCGCCCGAGGCGGCGCGGCCGCATCACGAAGCGCGATCGCCCGAGCCGGCGCGGCCGCATCGCGAAGCGCGATCGCCCGGGCCGGCGCGGCCGCATCACGAAGCGCGGCCGCATCAGCCGGCGCGGCCGCATCACGAAGCGCGACCGCATCAGCCGGCGCGGCCGCACCACCAGCCGCGGCCCCAGCATCAGCCGCCGCGCGGGCACAAGCCACCGCACCCGCACCCCGGCGGCAAACCGCCGCGCAAGCACCACCGCGGCGGGCCTTGATCTGAGAGCGGCGCCCGCCGCTCAAGCGCCGCGACCTCGCGGCTCGATGTCGCGACGCCCCGCCGAGCGCACATTCGCCGACTGACGTTCCGCCTCCCCGCGCCGGCATCTCGGATTCATCGCCGCGCCCGCCCAACCCCAACATCCGCGGAATCAAGTCGCGGTGCGGCCGCCCAGTACAGCATCCGCCTATTTCAAGTGGGGTGGGGGCGCGGCGCCGAGGCGGGATGCTCTTCGACCCGCAGCAGACCGCCCGCGCGTCGCCAGCCGGCGCGCGCCATCCACGTGGTCGGCGCCGCCGTCGCCGGCGGCGTGTCGGGCACCGCGGGGGCGTGCCGCCACCCCGAAAAGTGCGGCCCCGAGCTGCGCGGGTCGACGCACGCGGGCGCGCGCAGGTGCTTGCGGAAGTTGAGGAGCACGTAAACCATGCTGATCCGCATCTGGCGCGGCGAGGTCAGCGGGCGGGCGTGATAGCGGTCGCCGACCACCTGGCCTTTGCGCCCGAGCGCGCGGTTGACCGCGAGCGCCAAGCGGATGGCCAGCCCGTGCATGCCTCCGCGGGCGCGGCGGGCCTCGTCGCCCTCGACGATGAAGTGGCCGTGGTCCTGCTGGATGGAGAAGTGGATCACCCGGAACCGGTCGACCGACGCCCGCGCGATGGCGCGCTGGAGCGCCCCGAACACGCGCGGCGAGCGGAACGACGGCAGTCCGGGCGTCGCGCGGATGGTGACTTGCACGGGGTATCGGGGATCGACCTTCGCTCGCGTGTCGTGGGGCATGGACCTGCGGCCGCGCCGCTTTCGCCCGGCGCCCTTGCGAGCGCCGCCCCACGTCCGTGCCACCCCGAGGGGCAGCCGCAGCTGCCGTCGCCGTGCCGACTTGATTCCGCGCATGTCCCGTTGTCGGCGTGGACCGCCGGGGGTTGCGTGGTGCCAGGTCGGGCGGACGGCGGCGCAGGTGCGGCCGTCGTGTCGATCTTGATTCCGCGGATGTTCTGTTGGCGACGCCGGGCGCCGACGGGGCGGGGGCGCCGGCTTCCTGAAGCGCTCGGGGATGCCGCGGTCTTGATTGGGCGGATGTTGGGGGCGCCGAAGATGCGGTCAATCGTGAGAGGGCGCTCGCGCGCGAGGTGAGCGGGTGAGGTCAGTCGCTGGACGTGCTCAGGCCGCCTGCAGGCGTTCCAGCAGGGCGGGGTGGGCGCGCACGCGGAAGATGACGCCGCCCTCGTCGTAGCGCTCGCCCAGCACCTCGCAGCCGGCGAAGATCTCGCCGCGCAGCTGCTGGCGGTGGTAGGGGACGCAGATCTCGCCCTCGACCAGGTCGCGGTTGAAGAACGCGACCAGCCGCTCGCGCAGGCGATCGACGTCGGCGGGCCGGCGGGCCGACATCACGACGGCGCCGGGCCAGCGCGCCAGCAGCGCGTCGGTGGTGCGCGCCTGCGCGTCCGCGTCGCCGCACGCGTCGATCTTGTTGAACACCAGCAGGCGCGGCACGTCGCCGGCGCCGATGTCGGCCAGCACCTCGGTCGTCACGGCGAGCTGGCGCTCGAAGGTCGGCGCGGACGCGTCGACGATCTGCGCGAGCAGCCTCGCCTCCAGCGCCTCGTCGAGCGTGCTCTTGAACGACGCGACCAGCCCGTGCGGCAGCTTGTCGATGAAGCCGACGGTGTCCGACACCAGCACGCGCGGCCGCGTCTCGGGCAGAAGCGGCCGCACCGTCGTGTCCAGCGTCGCGAACAGCTTGTCGGCGACGTAGACCTCGCTGCCCGTCAGCGCGCGCATCAGCGTCGACTTGCCGGCGTTGGTGTAGCCGACCAGCGCGACGCGGCTCATGTCGCGGCGGCGCGCCCGCTGGGTGCGCTGCTCCTCGGCCAGCGCCTCCAGATCGCGCGTCAGCTCGGCGATGCGGTCGCGGATCTTGCGCCGGTCGAGCTCGAGGCTGGATTCGCCGGCGCCCTTGCCGCCGATGCCGCCGCGCTGGCGATCGGCGCCCTTGGCGCGCCCCTGCTCGCGCAGGCGCGGCACCAGGTATTGTAGGCGGACGATCTCGACCTGGGCCTTGGCGGCGCGCGAGCGCGCGTGGCGGCGGAAGATCTCCAGGATGACGGCGGTGCGGTCCAGCACCTCGACGCCGGTCGCCTTCTCGAGGTTGCGCGCCTGCGACGGGGTGATGTCGTGATCGACGAGCACGGCCTGGATCGGCGCGGCGGCCGCCTCGCCCGCCAGCGCCACCAGCTCGGCCAGCTTGCCGCTGCCGATCACGGCGCCCGGGTGCAGCGACGGCCGGCGCTGGGTCAGCGTCGCCACCACCTCGACGCCCAGCGTGCGCCCGAGGCGGTGCAGCTCCGCGACGGAGGCGGCGAAGGTCTCGTCGTCGGCGTCGGGCAGCTGGACCGCCACGATCGCGGCCCGCAGCGGGCCCGTCTGGTTCTCTAATGCGGGCGTCGACATCGGGGGGCGGAAGTATATAGGCGTCCGCCGGAACCGCACGCCGCGTGGCGATGATGTGGCGATGTGGGAGGATGCCGCGCCATGGTCGCTGCCAGGAGATCCGCGGACGGCGTCGGTCCGCTGCTGGGCGGGCTGTCGCCGGCGGCGTTCCTGCGCGTGCACTGGCAGAAGCGGCCGCTGCTGGTGCGGCAGGCGATCCCGGGGTTTCGGGGCATCGTCGCGCGCGACGCGTTCCTGGCGCTGGCGACGCGCCTGGACGCGCGCTCGCGACTGGTCATTCACCACCCGCGGCGCGCGCCGGCCCGCCGCTGGGAGCGGCACGACGGCCCCTTCGGCGCGCTGGAGGCCAACATGCTGCCGGCGCGCGGCTGGACGTTGCTGGTCAACAGCGTCGAGAGCCTGATCCCCGGCGGCTGGGAGATCTTGCGGCGGTTCTCCTTTCTCCCGGCGGCGCGCATCGACGATCTGATGATCAGCTACGCGGCGGACGGCGGATCGGTGGGGCCGCACGACGATCGCTACGATGTGTTCCTGCTGCAGGGGCTGGGGCGGCGGCGCTGGCAGGTGAGCCGGCAGCGCGATCGCGCGCTCGATCCCGACGCGGCGATCAAGGTGCTGCGCGCGTTCGTGCCCGAGGACGAGTGGGTGCTGGAGCCCGGCGACATGCTGTACCTGCCGCCCGGGGTCGCGCACCACGGCGTCGCGGAGGGCCCGTGCTTCACGTATTCGATCGGCTTCCTCGCGGCGTCGCACGCGGACGTGCATCGCCAGTTCTTCAGCTACCTGGGCGAGCTTCTGGGCTCGAACGTGGATCCGACCGCGATGTATCAGGACGCGGATCTGACGTCAGCGGCGGGGTCGCCGCACGAGATCGGCGACGCGATGGTCGCGCGCGTCGCCGCGGTCGTCGGCACGGCCCGCTGGAGCGCCGCCGACGTCGCCGACTTCCTCGGCCGCTTCCTGACGAGCCCGAAGCCGCAGCTGTGGTTCGCGCCGCCAGCGCGGCCGCTCGATCGCGCCGCGTTCGCCCGACGTCTCGTCGGCCGCGGCGGTCAGGGGGGGAGGCTCGCGCTGGCGTTGCCGAGCCGCGGCCTCGTCCGTCGCGGCCGGCTGTTCCTGAACGGCGAGGCGTACACGCCGCCGCGCGCGGCGCTGCCGGCGCTGCGGGCGTTGCTCGCCGACCGCGCGCTGCCGCTTCCGCTTCCGCACGCCCTCCGCGACGACGCGACCCTGGATCTCCTGCACACCTGGTACACCGCCGGTTTTCTCTTTCCCTCTCCCTCTGGGAGAGGGAAAGGGTGAGGGACTGAAAGGCGGAATTGAGGCGGCCCCTCTCCCTAGCCCTCTCCCCGCTACGCGGGGCGAGGGGACCGGACCGGAGATCAGATCAGATCAGATCAGATCCCCTCTCCCCGCGAAGCGGGGAGAGGGTTAGGGAGAGGGGCCCGACTTTAGCCGGCCAGCGCGCGCCGGATCAGATCCGGCGGGACGCGCGGCTTCGGGATCGCCGCGCCCGCCTTTCCGCGACCGCGCCCGCGCGCGCCGCGCGCCGCGGAGGCCTCGGGCGCGAACCAGCGCCGCACGTCCTCGTCCAGCCCCACGCCGTGCATGAAGTTGTAGAGCGCGCGGCGCAGGCCGGGGCCGAAGCGCTCGTGGTCGCAGCCGGTCGGATCGACGAACGGCAGCTCGTTGCGCGCGAACCTGCGCTGCGCCGGGACCGCCGGCCCGCGCGCCAGGCGGATGCCGTAGACCTGCGGCGCGGCGCCGATCGGGCTGTGGGCGGTGGCGGCGAAGCGGTGCCAGAACGCCGACTGGATGCAGCCCTCGGCGAACAGCTGCCGCACCCGCTCCAGCGAATCCACCGTCTCCTGCTCCGTCTCCGTCGGGAAACCGTACATGAGATAGGCGTGGACCATCACGCCGGCGTCCGTGAAGGCGCGGGTGACCCGCGCCACCTGGTCGACCGTCACGCCCTTCTTCATCAGCGCCAGCAGGCGATCGGACGCCACCTCCAGCCCGCCGCTCACCGCGACGCAGCCGGAGCGCGCCAGCAGCTCGCACAGCTCGGGCGTGAAGTTTTTCTCGAAGCGGATGTTGCCCCACCAGGTGATGGCGACTCGCCGCTCGATCAGGCGCTGGGCCAGCGCGCGCAGCATCGCGGGCGGCGCCGCCTCGTCGACGAAGTGAAACCCCGTCTCGCCCGTCTCGCGCACCAGCGCCTCGATGCGATCGACGGTGACGTCCGCCGACGCCGGCTCGTAGCGCGCGATGTAGTCGAGCGACACGTCACAGAACGTGCACTGCTTCCAGTAGCAGCCGCGCGCGACGGTCAGCTTGTTCCAGCGGCCGTCCGCCCACAGCCGGTGCATCGGGTTCAACATCTCGAACAGCGACACGTAGCGATCGAGCGGCAGCCCGTCGTAGGTCGGCGTCCCGGTGTCGCGATGGTGGAGGTCGGCCAGCGCCGGCGTCGACTTCAGCACCACGGCGCCCGCCTCTCGCACGTAGGTCCGGAACAGCGGGCGGGCGGGATCGCGCAGGTGATCGACGAGCGCCAGGAACGGCCGCTCGCCGTCGTCGAGGGTGATGAAGTCGCACGCGTCGAACACGCGCGCGTCGCCGAGCTGCCGCAGCTCGGTGTTGACGTAGCCGCCGCCGAGCACGACCTTCGCCGCCGGGAGCTCTGCCTTCACGACGCGCGCGATCCGCAGCGC
>DATBHU010000415.1:0-4516 GCA_036557265.1 Polyangia bacterium | reverse complement strand
GGTGGTGAGCGACTCCAGCGACTCCAGCGCCTCGATCGAGCTGGCGTCGAGGGCGATGGCCCGTTCCAGCAGCATGCCGGCGTCGGCCGGCAGGGCCAGGCGCTTGCGCAGGATCTCCGCCGCGGCCACCAGCGCGGCGGCCCGCTCCGCCTCCGAGGCGCCCGTGCGCGCGTCGTCGGCGGACGCGATCAACGCCTTGGCGGCGGCGTGAGGATCGCCGCGGCGGGCATAGAGCTCGATCAGCCGCCGCCAGGCGGTGGCGACCAGCTGGCCCGGCCCGGCGTTCTCGATGCAGATCTTGAGGGCCTCGAGCGCGCCCTCCTCGTCGGTGACGCGCTCGCACGCCGCCGCCAGCTTCTGCGCGACCACC
The DNA here is from genome assembly GCA_036557265.1 of Polyangia bacterium. GTDB lineage: Bacteria > Myxococcota_A > Polyangia > Fen-1088 > Fen-1088 > JADGRB01. Next base: position 4,146 of record DATBHU010000415.1, on the reverse strand, counting down.
GCGCGCTCGGGCCCGCGCGGCGCGTCCTCCAGCGCGCGCCGGAGCGCCGCGACCGGCGCCTCGTATCCCTGCCTGGTCCGCTCCGACACGCCGGCCTCGGGGGTCGGGGCGGGGACGCCGTCCGCGCCGCCGGCGGCGTCTTCGCCCCACGCCAGCTCCAGCCCGCGAAGCGACACCACCGCCGAGTGCAGCCGCAGGGTGGTGCTGCTCGGCAGGCGCCACCCCTCCGCCACCAGCAGCTCGTCGAGCGCCGGCTGCAGGACGTCCAGCTCCAGCCCGTCCTCGACGATCCGGGCCGGGCCGTCGACGTCCGGCGGCAGCTGCCGGCCGAGCGCGGTCAGCACCGCGCTGGCGATGCCCGACAGCGGCAGCGGCGGCACGCCCTGGATGCGGATGTCCTCGACCGCGATCCGCAGCCGGCGCCCGGCGCCCGCGCCCAGGCGCAGCCGCGCCTTGAAGTCGGCGTCGCGCCCTGCGGCGGTGACGCCGCCCGTGACGACCACGCGCCCCTTCTCGAACGTGAGGGCGATGCGGGTGAGACCCTCCGGCAGCGAGGTCGCCTCCGTCAGCAGCTTCAGGCGCGGGCCGTCGACCAGCAGGTTCGCGGCGAGCAGCCGTCCGCGCCGCCGGCGCAGCCCGTTCGGCTGGTGGCCGTTCTCGTCTACCCCCGGAGGCAGCCGGGAGACGCCGGGCCAGTCCACCGCGACGCGCTCGACCACCGCGGGGCCGAGATCACGGTTCTCGATGGTGAGCAGGACGCGGCCGTCCGCGAGGGCGAGGGCTATCGCCGCTTCGGCGTCGGCCATCCGACCTCGACCTCCTACCCGCCGAAGGGGTTGGCGTCCGCGCAGGGCTCGTAGCTGGGCTGCTCGGCGGCCTCGTCGTTGTACTTCAGCGTCTCCAGGTTCACCGAGATTCGTTTCGCCGCCTTCGCCTCCATGCAGACCGCCTTCATCCAATCCGCGAACACGCGGTACCCCTTCGCCATCTCCGCCTCGCGCGTCAGGTCCAGCTTCTTCTTCTCGAAGTCCGCGAGGTCGGGCTCTTTCCGTTCCTTCAAGCGGATCACGTAGAAGTTGTCACCCACCGCGACCGGGCCCGCCAGCGGCTTGTCCGTCGTCAGCGCGAGCGCCTCCTTGGCGAGCGCGTTCGACGGGCCGATGCCCTCGATCACGGCGCCCTCGGGCGTCATCCGCAGCGCGAACAGCCCCGTCTCCTCGACACGCGGGGTGCCCGCGTCGCCCGCGCTCGCCTCCTGGCTGTCGCTGGGCGGCGGGAAGATCGTCTTCAGCGTCGCGGTCGGCTGGGCCTTCGCCTTGGCGAGGGCCGCCTCCGCGGCCGCCTTGGCGCGCGTGGTCCCCTGCTCCTGGCGCAGCTTCTCCTCGGCCAGCTCCAGCTTCGCGGTCTCGAACGGGATGTGCCCCTCGCGCGAGCCTTCCACCTTCGTGATGACGTAGCCGTCGCTGCCCTTGAGCGGCCCGACGATGGCGCCCACCTTCGCGTCGAACACCTTGGTCTCGTCGGCGCCCTGCAGGTTCGTGCCGCCGTGCCCGCGCCAGCCCAGGTCGCCGCCCTTCGCCTTGCTGGCGGCGTCGTCGGAGGACTGCCGGGCCACGTCGGCGAACGTCGCCGCGTCCTTGCCGGAGCTCTTCTCGGCGCCCTTGGCGCCGCGCTTCAGCTTCTCGGCCAGCGCGTCCGCCTTCTCGCGCGCCGCCTTGTCGGCCTTGTCGTCGGCGTCGTGGGGCACCTTCACCAGGATCTGACGGAGGCGCCGCTGGGCCGGAACCTTCTCGTAGCTGCCCTTCCGCTGCTCGTAGAGCTCCTTCAGCTTGGCCTCGTTCTTGGCCGCGTACGCCGCGATCTCGGCCTCGGTCGGGGCCAGCTCGCTCTCCTGGCGCCGGGCCGAGAAGCGGACGTACTCGAGGTTCAGCTGCCTGTTCTTGCGGATGAAGTCCGACTTCACCTCGTCCGGCGACACGGTGACGCTGCCGCGCACCAGGTCGCGAACGCGGGCGGCGAGCAGCTCGCGCTTCTGCTGGGCGAAGAAGACGTTGGGCGTCGTCTGCAGGCGGCCGCGGACGAACCGCTTGAGCGCCTCGTAGTTGTACTGCCCGTCCTTCTGGAGCATGGGCAGCGTCTCGGCGAAGCCGTTCGGCGCCACGACCTTCGCCTCGCCGATCTGCTCGGCCACCTCGTCGTCGCTGATGACGAACCCGAGCTTGTCGGCCATGGAGGTCAGGAGCTCGCGCTCGATCAGCTGGTCCATCAGCCGTTCGCGCATCCGCCGCATCCGGGCCGCCTTGGGCGGGATGGTGTCGCCGCCTTCCAGAAACCAGGCGTAGTTGAAGTCGTTCTTCGAGATCGTCTCGCCGCCGACGCGCGCGACGAAGTGGTCGTCGCTGGTCACCTGTTCGCACGTCGTGCCGCGTGACTGCGGTCCGAAGCTGATGATGAAGGTGACGATGATGATGACGAACAGTCCGCTGATCAGCAGGGACCGCGAATTTTTCCGCATCTGGTCGAGCACGGCGGGGCGACATTAGCACATGGGGGGGAACAGGGTGGGGGCCCCCACCCGCTCCCCTCCATACCTCCCGCGATGAGCTCCGGCGGGCAAAGCCCGCCTACGCTCGACGCGATCCTCACCACAATCGTGCCAGGCGCCCTATCGGACTGCGCCGGGGTGTGATACAAAATTGTCTTCGTCTGCGCGGCGTTACCGGGGCGTTCGCGTGGGCTGCAAAACTCATGCTGCTCGACTGGGTCTACGGGCTCTTCTCCAACGACCTCGCCATCGATTTGGGTACGGCGAACACGCTGACGTTCGTCCGCGGCAAGGGGATCGTCTCGAACGAGCCGTCGGTGGTGGCCGTGCAACGATCCGGCAACGGATCGAAGAAGGTGCTCGCGGTCGGCAAGGAGGCGAAGGAGATGCTGGGCCGTACGCCCGGCAACATCGTCGCCGTACGGCCCATGAAGGACGGCGTCATCGCGGACTTCGAGGTGACCGAGGCGATGCTCCGCTACTTCATCACGCGCGTGCACAACCGCCGCACGCTGGTGAAGCCGCGCATCATCATCGGCGTGCCGTCCGGGATCACCGAGGTCGAGAAGCGCGCGGTGCGCGACTCGGCGCTGGCCGCGGGCGCGCGCGAGGTCTATCTGATCGAGGAGCCGATGGCGGCGGCGATCGGCGCGGGCCTGCCCGTGACCGAGCCGTCGGGCAACATGATCGTCGACATCGGCGGCGGCACCACCGAGGTGGCGGTGATCTCGCTGGCCGGCATCGTCGTCGCGAAGTCGATCCGGGTCGCGGGCGACAAGATGGACGAGGCGATCGTCGCCTACATCAAGCGCAAGTACAACCTGCTGGTCGGCGAGCGCACGGCTGAGACGATCAAGAAGCAGATCGGCAACGCCTATCCGACGGACGAGGTCATGACCATGGAGATCAAGGGTCGCGATCTGGTCGCCGGTGTGCCAAAGACCCTGGTGATGAACAGCGACGAGGTGCGCGAGGCGCTGGCCGAGCCGGTCAACCAGATCGTCGACGCCGTTCGCTCGGTGCTCGAGCGGACGCCGCCGGAGCTGGCCGCCGACATCGTCGATCGCGGCGTCGTCCTCACCGGCGGCAGCTCGCAGCTGCGGAACCTCGACGTGCTCCTGCGCGAGGAGACGGGCCTGCCCGTGATGGTGTCGGATTCGCCCGAGTGCGCCGTGGTGCTGGGCACGGGGCGCGCCCTCGACGAGCTCGCCTTGCTGCGGGAAGTTGCATTGCAGTAGTGCGGGATGGTCGGGGGTAGCAGCAAGCGCGCACGCGAGGTGGCGGTGGTCGGGATAACCCTGGCGCTCGCCGTCTGGGCTTTGCGGGTCAGCGCCCGGAATCCGGGCGAGCTGTCCGCGCTCGATCGCGGCATCCTGCGGCTGGTGTCGCCGGGACAGGCGGCGATGTCGTACGTCGCGCGCGCGATCACCGGCGTGGCGGGCCGCTACGTCGAGCTGACCGGCGTCCGCTCGGAGAACGAGGCGCTGCACCGCGAGAACCGGCAGTTGCGGACCGAGCTGATGGAGATGCGCCGCCTCGCCGAGGAGAGCGGCCGCTACCAGCGCCTGCTGGGCCTGCGCGACGCGACGCCGGCCGAGACC
>DATBHU010000414.1:0-14212 GCA_036557265.1 Polyangia bacterium | reverse complement strand
ACGGCGGGCACGGGCGGCTCCTCGTCGACAGGATTTTTCAGCGACGGCTTCGAGTCGGGAACGGTAGGGATGCAGCCGTCTGGCTGGAACAACTTCATCGCCTATATCTCGAACGGCCAGAACCCAAACGGTCAAACATTGGCGGTAGTCGACAATACGCGCGCGCACACCGGGACCAAGTCGGTGCACTTCCACGGCGGACAGCAGCCGACCCAGTTGACGAAGACCCTACCGACCGGAACGAACAAGCTGTACGCGCGCGCCTGGATCTACTTCACGCGCCAGCTCGGGATGCACCCGGGGGCGAATCACGAGACGCTGCTTGGCATTCGCAAGGCTGTCGGCACCGTCAACGACGAAGTGCGCTTTGGCGAGATCAAGGGTGTCATCGGTACCAACGAGACACCGAGCGACAACATTTCGCCGTTGATGGCGCAGTGGGGGATGGGCCCGGTGGTGGCGGCTGACACTTGGCAGTGTATCGAGGTCGCCTTCCTGGGCGATCAGCCGCAGAACACGCTCTATGCGTGGGCGAATGGAACCTTGGTCCATTCGATCACGGCGCCGGATCAGTGGCAGAACGGAAACATGCCGATGAACTGGCTGAGCGGCAAGTTCGTCGAGTTCATCATGGGTTGGCAGAGTTTCAGCGGGGTCGATACCGACCTCTGGATCGATGACGTTGTACTGAGCAATTCGATGGTCGGTTGTAACTAAAGGGCGGCTAACGGACTAGCCGTCCATCGAACGTCGTTCCGACGGGAAGACCGATTGCGACAACGCGGGGGTTCGTCGTACCGTCGCTGCCCGCCCAGTGGATGCTCGCCGCACTGGTCGAACTGAACGATCAGGTCCGCGAAACCGTCACCGTTCACGTCGCCAGCAGACGTGGTCTGCAGCATCGTGGACGGTCCCCCCGCCGTCTTCGTCAGGCTCAATTCGGTCGGCGCAGTGACATCCGGCCCGCCGAAGACGATCGTCGGTGCCATGCCCGCACTGGGAGCGTATGGGGCGGTTCCAAATAGATCGCCGAAGCCGTCACCGTTCACGTCGCCAACGAAAGTGGGAGGGTAGCCTCCGCCATACGCGATCGTCAGGCTCGGTGCGCTGACGTCGAACTGCGAGCTGCCGAGGTACGTCTCGATGCCCCGGTTGCTCAGCGCCAGCATGTCGCCGTAGCCGTCGCCGTTGATGTCCTCGCGGACGCGGCCGACGTGCAGGTAGCGCACCTCGGACCAGGGGCCGCAACGGGCGCTCGCGTCGCAGGCGCGGACGCGCCAGGCGTAGAGAGCGCCAACCGGCGGCGTTGTGGCGACCTTCAAGTCCGACATCGGCGAGAAGCTCGTGGCCGCGATTTCTTTCGCATCGAGCTCGGGGCTCGGGAAGGCACAGGCGTCGAGGTTGCCCGGGGGGCACGAATCGTCCGCCTGGATCTGGTAGCTGACGGCGCCGCAGGTCGGCGACACGGCCGCCCACGAGAACGTCGGTCGGAGCGTCGCGATGGCGGCCGGCGCGTGCAGGCTGCCGCTGTAGGCGCCGCGCATCGGTCGCCGCAATGTAGGCGTCGCGGGCAACATCGCCGTGATCTCGGAGCAGTCGACGCAGAGGCTCGACGGTCCGCAGACTGTCCCTGCGGGGCACGCGGATCCAGGGCTGCATGCCGTCGGCGTGGCATCCAGGCCGCCGTCGTCTGTGCTCCCATCGCTCGCACTCCCATCGCCGCCGTCCCCCCCATCCGGTGAATGGTGGTGGGGCGTGCCATAGCAGCTCGCCGCCTCGCACAGCACGAGCACGCTCGCCCACGCTCTCATGTTCCGACCTCCTCAGGATCCCGCAGGTTCAATGCGCTTTTATCGCGATCGGGCCTGAGCGGTTGCTCAAAAAGTGAGAGCAGACCTCACCGCGTCGGCGACGGCCGCCGGCGCTTCGATCGGGACCAGGTGGCCGACGTCGGGCAGCGCGACGATCTCGCCGGTGCGGGCGGCGGTGGTGGGGACGATGCGGTCGTCGGCGCCGTCGAGCCAGGTGACGGGGCAGGCGAGGGCGTCGAGGCGCGCGGTCAGGTCGACGTCGCGCACGAGCGCGAAGTCGGCGCGCACGACCTCGGGCGGCGTGATGTCCCCGGCGGCCAGGAAGCCGCGCCGGATCGCCGGCTTCGCGCGCGGCGACAGCGCGTGGTCCGCCAGCCAGGCGAGCACGGCCGGCGGATCGTCGCGCAGCAGCCGCGCCAGCTCGGCGTCGACGCCGAGGCGCGGCGCCGCCGCGCACAGCACGAGGCCCCGCACCTTGTCGGGCCACGCCAGCGCCGCCTCGATCGCGACGAGCGCGCCCATCGAGTGTCCGACCAGCACCGACGGGCCGAGGCAGAGCGCGGCGGCGAGCTCGCCGACCGCGTCGCGGTAGCGTCCGAGCGTCAGCCCCTCGGAGCCGTCGAGCGCCGCGCCCGCGAGCGCGCTCGCGCCGTGGCCGGGCAGGTCGATCGCGACCGCGTGGCCGGCGCGGGCCACGCGCGCCAGCACCATCAACCAGATCGCCGATGACGCGCCCGCGCCGTGGATCAGCAGGGCCGACGGACGACCGGGATGCCGCTCACCGCGCTCGGCGTAATGGACGCGCCCGGCGCGGGTGAGGTTGACGTAGGGCATTGGGACCCCCTCACCCTAGCCCTCTCCCAGAGGGAGAGGGAATCTGATCGACCCCCTCCTTGCAGGAGAGGGAATCCGATCTCCCTCTCCCTTTGGGCCCTTTGGGAGAGGGTCGGGGTGAGGGGCGGCGAGCCCGCTCGGCCCCGTCAGCCCTTCAGCTTCTTCACTTCGGCGATCAGCGCGGGGATCGCCTTCTCCCAGGTGTCGACCAGGCCGTAGTCGGCGACCTGGAAGATCGGCTCGTCGGGGTTCTTGTTGATCGCGACGATCACCTTCGAACCCTTCATGCCCGCCAGGTGCTGGATCGCGCCCGAGATCGCGACCGCGATGTAGAGCTGCGGCGCCACCACGCGCCCCGTCTGTCCGACCTGCAGCTCGTTCGGCACCATGCCCGCGTCGGCCGCCGCGCGGCTCGCGCCCAGCGCGCCGCCCAGCAGGTCGGTCAGCTCCTCGAGCACCTTGAAGTTCGCGCCCTCGCGCATGCCGCGCCCGCCCGACACCACCACCTTCGCCTCGCCCAGATCCGGCCGCGCGCTCTTCGTCGTCGCGTGCAGCGCCACCAGCTCGGCGCCCAGCGCATCGACGGCGCCGACCGCCACGTTCTCGATCGCGCCGGCCGCGCCGCCCGCGGCCGCCGGCGGAAACGCCGTCTGGCGCACGCTCGCGACCACGACGCTGCCGCCGACCTCGACCTCCTCGATCGCGTTGCCCGCGTACGCCGGCCGCTTGAAGCGGTTCGCGCCCAGGATGGCCGTCACGTCCGACGCCATCCCCGCGCCCAGCAGCGCCGCCGCGCGCGGCAGGATATCCTTGCCCGTCGACGACGCCGTCCCGAGCAGCGCGCTCGCGCCCGCCCGCTTCACCGCGTCGGCCAGCTGCGGCGCCCAGGTCTCGGCCAGCGGCGCCTCCAGCTTGGCGTCGTCGTAGACCAGCACGCGCTTGGCGTGCTTCGCCGCGTCGCCCGCCGCCGCCGCGAGACCTTTGCCGATTACCACCGCGACCAGATCGCCGCCCGCCTGCTTGGCCAGCGCGGCGCCCGCCGTCAGCGCCGGCAGCGAGGTCGAGCGGACGCCCTTGTCGTCCGATTCACAGAACACCAGGACGGCGCCCATCAGATCACCTTCGCTTCGTTGTGAAGCTTCGCCACCAGCTCCGCAACCGACGCGACCTTCACGCCCGCCTGCCGCTGCGGCGGCGCCTCGTACGCGATCACCTTCATCGTCGGCGCCACGTCGACGCCCAGCTCGGCCAGCGTGACGTCTTTGATCTCCTTCTTCTTCGCCGCCATGATCCCCTTCAGCGACGCGTAGCGCGGCGCCTCGTCCCACTCGGCTTCGGCCGGCGCCAGCGCCTCGGCGCGCACCGCCTTCTTGCCGATGATGCGCAGGTCGACGGTCACCACCGCCGGCAGCCGCACGCGCTTCTCCTCCACGCCGGCGTCCACCTCGCGCGTCACCGTCGCGCTCTTGCCGTCCGCCGCCAGCCGCATGCTGGCCAGAAACGTCGCCTGCGGCCAGCCCAGCAGCCCCGCCAGGATCTGCCCCACCTGGTTCGAATCGCCGTCGACGGCCTGCTTGCCCAGCACGACCAGGTCGGGCTTCTCGCGCTCGACGACCGCCTTGACCACGCGCGCGACCGCCCACGCGTCCAGCGTCGCGTCGTCGCCGCCCACCAGGATGGCCCGGTCGGCGCCCATCGCCAGCACGCCGCGCAGCTGCTGCTGCACGTCCTTCGGCCCGATGCTGAGCGCGACCACCTCGCCCGACCGGGCGCCGCCCTTGCCGGCCTCCGTCAGCCGCAGCGCCGTCTCGACCGCGTACTCGTCGAACGTGTTCAGCTGCCAGCTCGCCGCCGCCAGATCGATCTTGCCGCCGCCGAACTTCAACTTGTGTTCGGGGTTCGGCACCCGCTTGCACGTCACCAGGATTTTCACGCCAGTGACTATAACTATCGACTCAACCGACCGCGAGCCTGAGCGCTTCTTCCAGGCAAAGCAGGATCTCGTCGTCGATGTCGACGAGATAGACGGTCGCCGGCTTCGGCTGCCGGTGCGCCCGCAGCTCGTCGACCATCGCGCGCGCCGCGTCCGCCGGGTCGACGCCGCCCAGGCCCGTCCCCATGCCGGGGATCGCCAGCACCTCGATCCCGAGGCGCGCCGCCGCCAGCAACGCCGCGCGCGTCGCGCGCCGCACGTTCTCGACGCCGACCTTCATCCCTGGCTGTTCCATCGTCGGCGCGTGAATCACCTGCTTGGCGAACAGCTTGCCCGCGTTGGTCACCACCGCGGCGCCGACCGCGATCGGGGCCAGCGACATCGCCTCTTTCTGGATGCTCGGGCCGCCCTTGCGGGACAGGGCGGCCGCCACGCCACCGCCCATAATCCCCATTGAATTCGCGGGGTTGACGACCGCATCCACCGCCATGGTGGTGATGTCCGATTTCGCGAGGTGAATCTGCATTTTGGGGGCTAGGCGCCGACTGCGCCTTCACCTTATCACCCCCGCTCGCAGAATCGCAAAAACGGCCGCGAAAAACGCCTGATCCGTGTCCCCGAAGCAGGGGCAGGGAGTCGGTTCAGCCGAAGATCTGCTCCAGCTCCTGCTCGACCTTGCGCGTGTCGGCCGAGCGCGCGACCGACAGCTCCTGGACGATCAGCCCCTTCGCCGTGTCGAGCATGCGGCGCTCGCCGAACGACAGCGGCTTGAGGCCCTTCAGCCGGTACAGGTCCCGGAACACCTCGGCGACCTCGAACAGCGACCCCGACTTGATCTTCTCCATGAAGCCGCGGTAGCGCCGGTTCCAGGTCTGCCGGTCGATGTGGACTTCCTTGTCCCGCAGGATCTCCATCACCTCTTCGATTTCAGCGCGTCCGGCCACCTTGCGCAGCCCGACCTGGTCCGCCTTGTCCGTCGGCACCAGGATGCGCAGGCCTGTCTCCAGGCCGCGCAACACGTAGAAGTTCTGGATCTTGCCGTAGACCTCTTTCTGCTCGATCCCGACAACCTCGGCCACGCCCTGTGATGGGTAAACGGCTTTGTCACCGATCGTGAATTCGCCTGTCATCGTCGACATTCCGACCTCCCTGATTTCAGGCTGTGCCGGGCGCGGCGCCCGACGCTGAGGCTGACGGCTATGCTGTCCGCTTCAGGTAGTTGAAGACTCGTACCTGCACCTACAAAGTAGTCGGGCCGTGACGTCAATGTCAAGCATGGGAATCGTCGCAGGGACGCATAAATCACATGCTATGGTGCGCCGCGGATGGCGCGTTATGCCTTCGACCAACCCATGGCGGTGAGCAGCTCGGGCGGTAGTTGGAAGTCGCTGTTTTACTTCTTGCTGGCGGCCGCCGGCGTCGGGTTCGCGGGGTACGTCTACCTCGTTCCGTATTCGAAGATGGAGCGGGCTGTGGGCGGCAACCAGTCGGCGATCGCCGACGAGCGCCGCGCTGCGGAATCGGCGGTCGTCGAGCGCGACAAGCTGAAGAGCGAGCTGGCCAAGCTGAACGCGGTCGCCGCCGACAAGTCGGCGTCCGACGCCAAGCACAAGGGGACGATCGACGGGCTGGCGACGCAGCTGAAACCGGGCCTGGAGGCGCTGGGGGCGACCATCGTCGCCGACGGCGGCGCGCTGGCGGTCAGCTTTCCGGCGGCCAAGATGATCGACGCCAACGGCATCGACGTCTCCGACGGCGGCATGGCGGCGATCAAGATCATCGCCGAGACGGCCAAGAAGGAAGGCGCCAAGCTTCGCATCCGCGCGCGTTCGTCGGCCGCGGCGCCGCCCAAGGAGCTGCGCAGCCTGTTCCGCACCGCCGGTGAGATGAACGCCGTGCGCGCGGCGCGCGTGATGTCGTCGCTCGAGCACGCGGGCGTGGCGCCCGCGCGCATCACGATCTTCGGCGACGTCGCCGAGAAGGGCCAGGCGCGTCCGGCGCGCGGCCGCAAACCGGCCGCCCCCACGGCGGATCGGGTCGAGCTCGAGATCGAGCCCGAGTAAACCGTGCAGAGACGCGGGCGCTCGACGCTGCTCGCGCTCGCCGCGTTCGTGTCGGCGTCGGCGCTGGCGGCGCCGGCCGTCGCGTACGACTTCACGCTCGGCGTCCGCACGATCGGGCAGGGCTATCAGGTGCGCCGCTTCGCCGCCGACGGCACGAACGAGCTGCTGTCGCGGCGCCGGCTGACCCAGTACATGGACCTGGCGGTGTTCGACATCGCGCCCACCGCCTGGCGCGGCGACGACGGCGATCGCAACCTGCTCTACTTCGACGCGTCGTTGCGCTTCGACAGCGACTTCGGCGGCTACATGCTGGGGCGGCCCACCGGCCAGGACGAGATCCGCGAGCTGCAGCAGAACCAGTTCGACATCCTGTACGCGTTCCTGGGCGGCCGGAACATCGGCGGGCGCGTCGACTTCGAGCTGGGGCGGCAGATCCACTTCGACCTGGTCGACTTCTTCGCCTTCGACGGCGGCGACGCGATCGTGCACGTGACGCGCAAGCTCGCCGTCGAGGCGTACGCCGGCACGGAGGTGCGCGGCGAGCTGCCGCTGTCGGCGCCGATCTACGAGCTGGACGGCACCAGCGCCGGCTCGCGCGATCCGGCCACGCGCCCGGCGCAGAATTCGATGCTGCGGCCGCTGATCGGCGCGGCGGTGGCGGGCGGCAGCGACGGCGGGCCGCTGTTCGCGCGCCTCGCCTATCGACGGGTCTGGTCGGCGACGGCGGACCAGCTGCCCGGCGAGCCGGACTCGGGCGTCAACGACGAGAAGCTGTCGCTGACCGCGTTCGCCGCCTGGCGCGATCGCGTCCAGGCCGTGGGCGGCGTGCGCTTCAACCTGCTGCTCGCCGAGTTCGACGACGAGCAGCTGATGGTCAAGCTGCGCACCTTCGGGCGGCAGTGGCTGACGCTGGAGCACGCCTACCTGGCGCCGACGTTCGACGGCGATTCGATCTGGAACGTGTTCGCGGCCGGCGCCTACCGCGACCTGCGCGCCAGCTACGAGCTGGCGCTCGGCCCCGAGGTGAGGGCGTACGCGCGCGGGTTCGCCCGCTTCTTCACCGCGTCGGGCCACGCGGGCGGCGGCAGCGTGGGCGCGACCTGGCGGCGCGGGCGGGGCCTCGTGCGCGGCGACGGCTACTGGGAGGACGGCTACGGCGGGCGCAAGATCGGCGTCGACACGTCGGCGCGGCTGGCGGTGCGGCGGACGTTCGAGCTGGAAGGGCGCTTGACCGGCTACGGCTGGCGCGGCGATCAATCGTCGGACATGGCGGTCTCGACCAGCGACCAGGGCGTGGTGTTCGGCGTCCAGGCGGGCGGGCGCTGGCTGCTCGGCCAGGGCGTGCGGCTGCACCTCCTCGGCGAGGACAACTTCGGCACCTACTACTTCAGCCAGTTCCGCGGTCTCGCCGTGCTGGAGGTGGACGCGTCGCTATGAGGCGCCTGGCGACAGCGATCGCGATCGCGGCGGCGGCCGCGGCCGGCGTCGCGCTGGGCGCGCCGGCCGCCCGGTCGCCCTCGCCGCTGATCTTTCCCGCGGAGACCGTGCCGATCGTCTTCGATCACGCGCAGCACGCGCGCCTCGGCGCCACCTGCGAGGGCTGCCACCAGGCCGCGCCCACCTCGACCTCGGCCGCGGACAACCTGATCCCCGGCGAGGCAGCGTGCCGGTCGTGCCACAAGATCGATCGCACGCGGCCCGACAAGCCGGTGCCGAAGGGGCAGGGCGCCGCCCGCTGCGACGCCTGCCACGCCGACGGCAAGGGCGGCGGCTGGATGCCAACTGAAATGGGGACCCTGGGAGGGTCCCCAAACCCTCCCGCGAAGGGTCCTGCCGGGCAAAGCCCGTCGGTACCCACGCGAGCCGGGGCGGCCGCCGAGCCGCCGCGCGTGGGGCTGGCGCACCCGAATTTGAAGTTCAACCACAAGCTGCACGCGACGCGCGGCATCGCCTGCGCGCTCTGCCACGCGAGCGCCGACACGCAGTCGGCGCCGGTGACGCGCGTCGATCTGCCGCTGATGGCGAGCTGCCTCGGCTGCCACGACGGCAAGCAGGCGACCGCCCGCTGCTCGGCTTGCCACATCACCGAGCCGGACGGCCGCATCAAGACGAAGCTCGTCAGCGCGCTGACCATGGCGGCGGGCGGAACCGGGCCGCTCGTGCCGTCTGGATCGCTGCGCGGCATCGATGCCCACGGTCCGACCTTCCGGCGCGACCACGCCCAGGCGGGACGAGACGAGAGCTACTGCCTGTCGTGCCACAAGCGCAACGAGTGCATCGACTGCCACGGCGGCGTCGTCCGCCCGCCCGACATCCACCCGTCCGACTACGTCTCGCTCCACGCCGTCGACGGGCGCCGCAACAGCCCCGACTGCTCGGCGTGTCATCGCACCCAGACGTTCTGTGTTGGCTGCCACCAACGGTCCGGGGTCGCCTCCGACCCCGAAGGCGGGCAGCCGGGCCGCCGCGCGAACAACCCGTTCGGGACCGGGACCGGGTTCAAGACCTTCCATCCGCCGGGGTGGGTGCGCGACGCAGGTGGGGCCGTGATCTCGACGCCACGGTCGAGCAGTCATTCGCTGGCGGCCAAGCGGAACATCCGCTCTTGCGCCTCGTGTCACCGGGAGGAGAGCTGCCTCGCTTGCCATTCGGCCGATCCCGCCCGCGGCCCGACGTTCTCGCCGCACGGACCCAACTTCGCTGCCACGGCGCGTTGCCGTTTTTTGGCCGCCCGCAACAAGCGCGCCTGCCTCAAGTGCCACAGCGTCGGGTCGATGGAGTTGTCATGCGAGTAGCCCCCGAAAATGGGTTTCTGGGCTTTCTCGCGCCACTCCCTGCGAGCGTTATAATTTCAGAGTGTTCGCGGTAGTCGCAGCTTGTCTCGCGATGCCGGCCGAAGGGCTGGCGACTGAACCTGCGTCCGGGATCTTCGACCCAGTCGTCGCGCGCGCGGAGCACATGGTGCCGCCCGAAGAGCGCCAGCTGTCCAAGAAGGAGGAATGGCTGCGCGAGAAGGCGCTGCGTCCCGATTTTCGCATCAGCGAGAACGAGCTGGAACGCGCGGCCAACCCGTCACGGCGCGAGAAGGTGGCGCGCGCGAAGCAGCTGGCCGGCAAGGGCCCCGAGCCGCTGGTGCGTCCCGGCGAGCGCATCGAGCCGGTGACGACGCTGTTCAACATCTGGACGCACGAGGCGCTGCCGATCCTGCCCGGGCAGTCGGAGACGCTGCAGAGCCGGTTCCACATGTTCCTGCGCGATCACTTCACCAACCAGGCGACGCACATGGATACGCGTCTGATCGGCGTGCTGACGCGCGTCGCCGGCAGGTTCTCTGCGCGCCGGATCGACGTCGTGTCGGGGTACCGATCGCCGAAGTACAACCTGATGTTGCGCAAGAAGGGACACCAGGTCGCGCGCGACAGCCAGCACACCCACGGCAACGCGGTCGACTTCCGCATCCGCGGCGTCGGGACCAGCCAGGTGCTTCACTACGTGCGCTCGCTGCGCATGGGCGGGGTCGGGTTCTACCCGCACTCGCAGTTCGTCCACAGCGACACCGGCCGCGTCCGCTACTGGACCGGCTCGTAGTCAGCGCCGGCGCAGCGCGATCAGCTGGTTCAGCGATCCCGACGCGAAGCCGGCCAGATCCATCGCGACGAACGTGAAGCCGCTGGCGCGGCCGGCCTTGACGATCGCCTCGCGCGCCTCGAGCGCGCGCGGCATGTCGGCGATCTCGAGCTCCAGGCGTGCGACGTCGCCGTGATAGCGGACGCGCAGCTGGCGGAAGCCGAGCGCGCGCAGGGCGTCCTCGAAGCCGTCGACCTGGCGCAGCCGTTCGGGGGTGATCTCGGTGCCGTAGGGGAACCGTGACGAAAGGCAGGCGAGCTGCGGCTTGTCCCAGGTCGGCAGGCCGAGCTGGCGCGACAGCGCGCGCACGTCCGCCTTGGTCAGGCCGGCGTCGACCAGCGGGTGGCGGGCGCCGCGCTCGTTGGCGGCGGCCAGGCCGGGGCGGTGGTCGCCGAGATCGTCCAGGTTGGTCCCGATCAGCACCTCGGCGAGGGCGAGGGCGTCCGCGCGCGGGCGCGCGATCTCGAGCAGCTCGGCCTTGCAGTGATAGCAGCGATCGGTCGGGTTCTGGGCGAAGCCCGGGCGCTCCAGCTCGTGCGATTCCACCACTTCGAGGCGCGCGCCCATGCCGTCGGCCAGCTCGCGCGCGGCGGTCCGCTCGCTGGCGGCCATGGTGATCGATACCGCCGTCAACCCGACGCAGCGATCGCCGAGCACGTCGTGCGCGACCCGCAGCAGCAGCGTCGAATCGACGCCGCCCGAGAAGCAGACCAGCGCGGACTGGTAGCCGGCGATCACCTGTTCGAGCAGGCGGTGCTTGTCGGCCAGCGAGGGCGCGGGCCCGGTCCGGGCGGGGAGGTCGGCGGGGAGCGACATCGAGGGCGACAAATATAGGACGAAAAGATAGGATTTCGACGCGTGGAGGTGTCTTGAGGGTCATCGCGATCGTGGCCGTCGCCGTGCTGGCGATGACGGGGGGAGCGGGCGCGCAGTCGAAGATCCAGGCGGCGCGCGACGCCGCCGAGAACGGCCGGCGCGCCTACAACCTCAGTCACTGGGACGAGGCGATCGCCGGCTTCGAGAAGGCGTATCAGCTGTCGGGCGATCCGGCGCTGCTGTTCAACCTGGCGCAGGCCCACCGGCAGGCTGGCCACGGCAACGAGGCGGTGCACTTCTACAAGACCTACCTGCGCGAACAGCCGAGCGGGCCCAACCGGGAGATCGCCGAGAAGCAGCTGAACGAGCTGAAGGCGCAGAACTGGTACGACCCGTTCGACACCGGTCCGGCGCCGCCCGCCCGCTTTCCGCCGCCGCCGCCGGGCGCGGGCGCCGGCACGGCCACGGGCACGACCACGCGTATCGTCTCGCCGCCACCCGCGGCGCCGCAAGCGGCGCCGGCGACGGCGGCGCGGAAGACGGACGAGTGGCCGCCGGCGACGGCGGCGCGGGGGACGGACGAGTGGCCGCCGTCGACTTCGACCGGCTCATCGTTGACCGTCGTGCCGCCGCCCGCCGCCGCCACGACCGCGACGACGGACGCGCCGGTCGTGGTGTCGCCGCCGGCCGCGCCGCCCCGCCGGACGCCGTTGCCCCGGTGGTTGCCGCTCGTCGGGACGGCCGTGACCGTCGCCCTGATGAGCGGCGCGATCGTTTACGGCGTCTCGGGGTCGAAGCGCTACGACGATCTGTCGTCGTCGTGCGGTCAGACGCTGTCCGGGTGCACCGCCGCCGAGATCGACTCCGTCCGATCGCGCGACCGCACCGCGACCGCGCTCTGGATCGCCACCGGCGTCGTCGCCGGGGCCACCGGCGTGAGCGCCGTCGTCAACGCGCGTGCGGCCGGCGTCTCGGCGCTGTGGAGGTTCTAGGGATGCGGTTCGCGCGGATCGCGCTGTTCGCCCTGTTTGCGTGCGGCGCGTGCACGCACGACTACGACGCGCTGACGGGCAACTCCGGCGCGGGCGGCGCGACCGCCCGCGGCGGCGCCGGGGGCTCCGCGCATGGCGGCGCCGGCGGTACGGCGCAAGCAGGCCGCGGCGGATCGATCGCGGGCGCCGGCGGATCGAGTGTCGCCGGCGCGGGAGGTAGTGTCGGTCCGGCCGGCAGCGGCGGCTCGGCCGGCGCGCAGGGCGGAAGCGCCGGAACGGCGAGCAGCGCGGGCGCGGGCGGCCGAGGGGGCGCCGGCGGCACGGCGGGCGCCGGCGGCAGCGGTCCAACGTGCGCCGCCGGCGAGGTGATGTGTCCGGGCGGCGCCTGCGTCAACACGAACAACAACACGCTCAACTGCGGCGGCTGCGGCCAGGTGTGCCCGGGGACGTGCATGAACGGCGTCTGCATGACGGCCACGGGCGCCGGCGGCCACGGCGGCACGACCGGGACGGCGGGCGCGTCGGGCACATCCGGAAGCACCTGCGGCGCGACGTTCGACGTCCAGGCGAACGGCTTCGTCACCGCGCCGGCACAGGGCGGCGCTTGCTGGCATGGCTACGCGTTCGCGGGCGGCGACACCGGCAGCACGATCTCGCCGCCGGACTTCGGAAGCTGCGGCTCGCCCTGCATGCTGAAGATGACGGGCACCATCGGGGCGGCGACGGCCGCGAACAGCTACGCGGGGAACGCGTACCTCGCGTTCAACATCGGACAGGAGGCGACCGGCTCCACCGCGACCCAGATCGTTCCGAAGGGCACCAGCCTCACCTTCACGTTCGCGGCCTCGATTGGCAGCCTGCCGCTCCGCGCGCAGCTCAACGCGGGCTCGGCGTTCTGGTGCTACATGATCACGGGCGCGAGCCCGGTCACGATCCCGTACTCGGCCTTCAACACGGCCTGCTGGGACAACAGCGGCACCGCGTACGCGAAGCAGCCGATCCAGAGCGTCGGGTTCTCCGTCCCCGGCGGCGCGACGGCCACCAGCGGCGTCAGCGTGACGCTCACCAGCGTGAAGGAGAACTGAGCGCTCACACCGTGACGCGCTCGCTGCCCGCGACCGCGGCGGCGATCTCGGCGGGGACGTCCAGCTGGGCCTCCACCTTCTCCGCGTCCTGGGCGCGGGCGCGCGTCGCCGGGTGCGCCGGGACGAACAGCGAGCAGCAGTCCTCGAACGGCAGGATCGACGTCTCGTAGGTGCCGATGCGGCGCGCGAGCGCGGTCGTCTCGACCTTGTCGTAAGTGACCAGCGGCCGCAGCACCACCCGCCGCGCCGCCGCCTCGATGGCGGTCATGTTCTCGATGGTCTGGCTGGCGACCTGGCCCAGGTTCTCGCCGGTGACCAGGGCGCTTGCCTCCAGCTTGTCGGCGATCGCGTCGGCGATGCGCAACATCATGCGCCGGTAGAGCACCACCGCCAGCTCGGCCGGGCCGGCGTCGCGCAGCCGCTTCTGCGCGTCCGTGAACGGCACCACCGTCACCGAGCGCAGCGCCTGCCAGCGCGCCAGCTGCTTGCCCAGCGTGACCACCTTGTCGCGCGACTTCTCGCCGATGTAGGGCGGCGAATGGAAGTAGACCGCGTCGAGGGCGAGCCCGCGCTTGGCCGCCAGCCAGCCCGCCACCGGCGAATCGATGCCGCCCGACAGCAGGAGCAGCGCCTGCCCCGACGCGCCGACCGGCAGCCCGCCCGGCGCGTCGTGCTTGCCCGCGAACACGTACGCGATGTCGGTGCCGACCTCGATCCCGAGGCGCAGCGCGGGCGCGTGCACGTCGACGGGCAGGCCGGTCGCCGCCTGCACCGCGGCGCCGACGTGGCGATCGATCTCCAGCGAGCTGCGGGCGAAGCGCTTGTCGCCGCGGCGCGACTCGATCTTGAAGGACGCCGGGCGATCGCGCGCGACGGCGGCGCGCGCTTCGTCGACGGCCATCGCCGTGATCGCCTCCAGGTCCGCCTTCGCGTCGACCGCGCGCGCGATCGACAGCGAGACCAGCCCGAACACGCGCACCAGCCGCCGGGCCGCCTCGTCCGCCTCGTCGGCGGGCACGTGCACCAGCAGGCGGCCGTGCGGCGTCTCCAC
>DATBHU010000413.1:0-2829 GCA_036557265.1 Polyangia bacterium | reverse complement strand
GTTGACGCCGATGGCCAGCATGAGCCCGAGGAGGTCGACGATCTAGTCGGTTACCTGGTCGACAACAAGCTGGACGCTGTCATCGCTCGCCGCGACCTCGCGATGTACACGTTGTACAAGAAGGCCGGCAACCTCGTGATGTCGCTATGGGCATCGCTGTGGGCAGGCAAACGGCTGTACGACGTCGAGTCCGGCTATCGAGCGTTTCGCGTCGGCGCGCTACTGGCGGCTCTGCGCTACTACAAAGGCTACAAATACAGCGAGACGGTCGAGGTCGCGGTTATCCTTGCCCGCCTTGGCTATCGGGTCGACAACACCTATCAGGTACCGGTACCGATTTTTCGCTCGAACACGCGGCTGAAGGACGTGGCGATCGACCTGGCGGCGATGCCGGCGGCCTTCTGGCGGGTGACGGCGAGGAGGTCTGCGCCCGCGGGCCTGTCGAAGAACGCCGCCTATTTCTTGCCGCTGCTGCTGCCGGCATTGCTGGCTTTCATAGCGGTCGACCTGCTGCGAACGTCGCTGTTCCTGGCGAACGATTCGATGCAGCACTATTCGCACATTTGGTACGTGTCGGACCAATTGTTCCAGCACGGCCGGCTGCCGCTACACCTCTCACTGCTCGATAGCGGCGACGCAATGACGTTCCCGTACGGCTTCGCGCCCTACCTGGCAGGGGCGACGCTGTACCAGGTCTTCGGCGATTGGGCCACGACGCTGTTGATGGCGGCCGGCGTAGCCGCGCTGTTGTGGGGAGCGTGCCTGGCGCGGCCGGCGCTGCGCGATCCATGGTTCCTGCTCTTGTTCGTGCTCAACCCCTTTTTCATCGACGCCGTGTACTCGTTCCAACTGGCAAGCGTATGGAGCCTGGTGTTCTTCTTCCTCTTCGTCTGGCGCTTCGAGGCGGCGCCGTCGGGAGACGTCGCTGTGCGAAGGGGGCTGGTGGCGCCGGCCGCGCTGCTGTGGCTGAGCCTTTCGACGCACCCGATCATGGGCTTGTTCTCGACGGCGCTTTATGGACTGACGCTGACGCTGCCCGCCCGCAACGACCTGCGGCGTCTGGCCATCGCCTGCGGGGGCGCGCTGGTCGCGGCGGCGCCGTTCCTGTGGATGACGCTGAGCACACCGGCGCTAGGTGAGAGTTCGCCGGTAACCGTGGCCCTGTCCGTCGCGGACACGGTGCTGCGCCGAGGCACGGTTGTGGCGCTGGTGCTGACGCTGCCGTTCGCCGGCGGCTGGGTGAGGGCGCACTACCGAGGGTCGTTGGCGTTCATGGGCGGCGCGTTGGCGGCGGGCCTGGTGTTCAGCGCCGGCATTGTGCACATCGGTGATCTCAACCGCGGCACATACGCGGGCGCGTTCCACAGCGCGAGTAACGCCTACGGCGGCTTCTTCGTTTCGCCGGCATTCCATCCGGGCGCGAATTATCGCGTTCTGGAGCCGACGGAGCGAGAAGACGGCGCCTACCGCTTCCTGCAGCACGGCGCGGTGCTGTCGAACGAGTTCTTCAGCGAAAGCATGATGCGCCGCGACTGGAGCGAGCCGCAGTTCGCCTGCTACGCGGCCTACAAGCAGATCGACTTCGACGTCGTCGAAGCGGCTTACAACAGCGAATACCACAAGGACGAGGGCGCACTGTTGGATTCGTTCGTCGCGAGCGGCGTCGCGACGGTTGCCTACGACGACCCCGCCGGGCGATTCCGAGTCTATGACCTGAGCAGGCTCACCGCCGGTCGGCCTCGGCCGAAGTCGCTGGACGAGTGCGGACTGTGAGGCGGGCGAGGGCGCTCCTGGCGCCCTATGCGAGTGCGGCTACGAGTGCTCCGGCGCGTAGGCTGCTGGCGGCCGCGTTCCTGGTGGACTTCGCCGTGGTCTTCGTCTTCCTGGTCTCGCTCCAGACGTTCTTCCGCCACCAGTATTTCGATGGCCGTTATCTGCCGGCGCTGGCGCTCTCGGCCTATGCGGCCGGCAAGCTGGTGTTGCAGGCGCCTGCAGGGCGGCTCACGGACCGCTTCGGAGTCGCCGGTGCGGCGACGCTTGCACTGGTCGCGATGCTGCTTTCGCAAGTGGCGCTGATCCTGGCCGGCGGGGCGCCGGAGGTCGTGCTGCCTTGCGCGTTCGCCTACGGTGCCGCGAGCGCGGCCCTGTGGCCGGCGATATACGCCGGCGTTACAGCGAGCTTCGTGGCTGAGAAGCGCGCTCCGATCACGTCTGCGCTGACAGTGGCGACGGGCGCCGGCATGGCGGCGGCGCTGGCGTTGGGCGTGGCTCTGCCGGCATCGTTCCCGTTCGCAGCCGCGGTCGCCGTTGCGTGCGCTGCCGTGGCGCTCTCCCTGCCACTATTCGCAGGCAGCGAGGGCGACGCTCTGCTTCCGCCGGCTACCGACGACAAGCGCGAAGCCCGAGGGTCAATCGACCGCCGCGTACTCGGGGCCGGCGTGGTGATGCTCGCGCAGAGCGCCGCAATCGCGGGACTGGTGTCGGTATTCCGGGAGTTTGGGCGCGATGTGCTTGCGATCAGCTTTCGGACGGAGGTACTGGGAGTGGCCGCTCCAGGAGCCGCGCTGGTCCTGGGGATTGTGCTGGCGGGTATCGCCGGCCACCGGTTTGGGCGCGGTGCGCTGCTACCACCCGCGTTCCTGCTCGCGGGCGCGGCCCTGCTGGCCGTCGGCGGCGCCTCTGATGGGCTTTCGGCGCTGGTGCCGGCCACGTTTGCGGGCCTCGGCCTGGGCGTCGCGATGCCAAGCACGACGGCATTTGTCATGGACGTGTCGGACGGAGCGAAAGCGGGCGCCGTGTTTGGCGCGGTGCTGACGTTCGAGGGGTTGG
>DATBHU010000412.1:0-3764 GCA_036557265.1 Polyangia bacterium | reverse complement strand
GGGACCGCCGGCCTGGGGACGAACGCGAAGGCGAAGCTGCCGCCGCCCAAGCCGAAGGACGCCGTCGCCCACCAGGCGATGGGCTGGGACGACGAGGAGCTGGACACCCAGATCTTCGACAAGGAAGAGGTCAAGCCGGTCGCCGCCGAGGACCTGTTCTTCGAGGACGACGACCGGACCGTCGCGAACGAGCCGGCGCCCGACATCCTCGAGGCGGCGCGCCCGCCGGAGCTGAACACGCCCAAGGCCATTCCGGTGACGTTGACGCCGGAGCCGAGCGAGGAGATCCGGATGACCCCGCCGCCGGCGGCGGCGCGGGCCCTCCCGATGCCGCCCGTCGCGCGCCGGCCGACGCTGGTGGGCGTGCCCCCCAGCGCGCCGCCCCGTCGCGTGACCGGCCCGGTCCCGACGCTGCCGCCGCCCGGTCCGCCCGCGGGCCGCCCGGGTGCCCTGCGCCGGTCGGGCCTGAACCTGCCGGCCGCCAGCGCCGTGGCGCCGCAGCAGACGGCGCCCCAGCCGCGCATCCCGACGCCGATGAACGTCCCGCCGCCGCCCCGCTTCCGCGAGCCCCAGGTCGCGCCGGCGCCGTTCGGCACGGGCAGCTTCGAGACGGTCGCGGCCCGGCGGCCCGCCCGGCGTGGCGTGTACGGGCTGCTCGCGATCGGCGTGGTCGCGGCCGGCGTGATGGTCTACGTCTACAACAACAGCGTCAAACCGGGGCGCATCGAGCTGACCACCACGCCCGCGGACGCGACGGTCGTGATCGACAACGTCAAGGTCGGCGACCATTCGCCCGTGTCGATCGAGAAGCCCGCCGGGCCCTATACCCTCTCGGTCACGCGCGACGGGTACGCCCGCAGCGATCAGAACATCGAGCTGAAGGCGGGGCAGCCGCTCGCGCTGACGGTGACGCTGGAGCCGTCGCCGGACACCGGCTTCGAGCTGACCAGCGATCCGCCGGGCGGCCTGGTGTGGCTGGACGGCGCGCCGGTCAAGGAGACCTCCGGCCAGCAAGCGCGCACCAACTTCCGCGCCTCGCGCATCAGCCCCGGGCACCACGTGCTCGAGATCCGGAGCGACCGGTTCAAGGCCTGGCAGCAGGACGTCGAGATCGAGCCGGGCGGCATTCGCAAGGTTCACGCCACGCTGGTCCCGGCGGTGGGCGGGGCGGCTGGTGCGGCCGTCGCCGGCAGCGGCAACAGCGGCGGCGGCAAGCCGGCGCCGCTCGGCGCCTCGTCGGGATCCGCGCCCTCCGGTCACGAGCTGACGGCGTCATCCTCGGGCAACACGCCCGGGACGCCGCCGACGGGCATCCCCACCGCGGCGGGCACCTCCTCGTCTTCCTCGCACCGGCCCTCCGGCGGCGGCAGCAGCGGCGGCGCGGCCACGGGCGCGGCCAGCGGGCCCGTCGCCTCGGCTGGGGGCGGCGTGGTCGCCTCGCCGGGAGCAGGCGCGGGGACCGGCAAGCGGCGCCGCCCGCGCGGCGAGACGCAGGGCGACGACAGCGGTGGCGGCGGCGGCGGGGACCCGTTCGCCGACGACGCCGCGCCGGCGCCGCGCAAGACGCAGCCGGTCGCGACCGACGACGCGCCCGCGGGTGGGGGCGACTGCTCGATCACGATCAACTCGATTCCGTGGTCAGAGGTCTGGATCGACGGCAAGAACACCACCAAGCACACGCCGTTCGTCGACTACAAGCTGCCCTGCGGCAAGCACAAGATCGCGTTCAAGCGGCCTGACATGCAGATCGATCAGACCGAGAGCATCACGGTCAAGCCGGGACAGAACTTCAAGCAGCGCTACACGTTGGCCACGGGCGACGACTAGGCCCGTGACCGCGTCGATTCCCAAGCCAGCGTCGAAGGGCAGCAGCGACGCGGGGCCGGTGCCGTTGGCTGACGCGCTCGAGGGGGCGTGGCGCGACTACTTCGCGCGCGCGGGCGAGGCGCCCACCCACCCGGCGGCGCGGGATTTTCTGCAGCACGATCTGAAGGAGGCGTTCGCGCGCCTCATCCCGGCCGAGGCCTCGGTCTTCGAGGCGGGCTGCGGCGAGGGGGATCTGCTGGCGGCGCTGCCCAACGCGCGCCGCCTGGGCGTCGACTACCTGCCCGACGTCGTGGCGCGGGCGCGCGCCCGGCACCCCGACATCGGCTTCGAGGTGGCCGATGTGACGGCGGGCGGCGATGCGCGGCTCGGGGCGACCGCGGGCGGGACGTGGGACGCGGTGATCTGCGACCGCCTCGCCCACAGCGTCGTGGACGTCAAAGCGCTGCTCCTCGGGCTCAAGCGCCAGCTCGCCCCCGGCGGCCGCATCTACCTGACGGCGTTCAATTACATGTGGGAGCTGCCCACGCGCGTCGCCGAGATGACTGGCTGGAAGCGGCCGGCGCCGACCGCGAACTGGCTGTCGGACTTCGACTACCGCAACCTGTTCGACATCGTCGGCCTCGAGGTGGTGCGCTACGAGAGCCGCCTGCTGGTCCCGCTTCAGGTCCCCGGCCTGGCGGAGGCGTTCAACCGCTACCTCGTGCGGGCGCCCGGCATGCAGTACGTGTCGCTGTACCGGATCTACGTGCTGCGCGACCGGGGCGGCGCTCCGGCGCCGCGGCGCGCGAGCGTCAGCGTCGTCGTGCCGACGCGCAACGAGGCGGGCAACGTCGCGGCGGCGCTGGCGCGGACGCCCGTCATGGGCAGCGGCACCGAGCTGATCTTCGTCGAGGGCCACTCCAGCGACGACACCTGGGGGACGATCCAGACCGCGATGCGCGAGTACCGCGGGCCGCTCAAGCTGTCCGCGTACCAGCAGACCGGGAAGGGGAAGGGGGACGCGGTCCGGCTCGGCTTCTCGAAGGCCAGCGGCGACGTCCTGATGATCCTGGACGCGGACCTGACCATGCCGCCCGAGGAGCTGCCGGGCTTCTACGACGTCATCGCCAGCGGCCAGGCGGACTTCGTGCAGGGGACGCGACTGGTCTACCCGATGGAGCCGGGCGCGATGCGCTTCTTCAACAAGCTGGGCAACGTCGCCTTCTCACAGCTGTTCACCTACCTCCTGCAGCAGCCGATCAAGGACACGCTGTGCGGCACCAAGGTGCTGTGGCGCCGCGACTACGAGCGCATCGCGGCGGCGCGTTCCTACTTCGGCGACTTCGATCCGTTCGGTGACTTCGATCTGATCTTCGGGGCCGCGCGCCTGAACCTGAAGATCGTCGAGATCCCGGTGCGCTACCGGGAGCGCACCTACGGGACGACCAACATCGATCGCTGGCGGCACGGCCTGCTGTTGCTGCGCATGTCCGCGGTCGCGGCGCGCAAGATCAAGTTCGTGTGACGGCGCCGAACCACAGAGCGGTGGTCGACGTTCCGGCCCTGTCCGACGAGCTGCGCGCCCGGACGCTGGAGCGGTTCGAGCGCCACCGGCGGGTCTGGACCGAGAACCGGGCGCTGCGCGCGCTGAACGCCGACCTCTACGCGCGCGTCGCGGCCGAGCTGCCGCCCGCGGCGCTCGGGCGCCGGATCGAGCTCGGATCGGGGCCGGGGTTCGCGCGCGAGTTCATCCCGGGCATCGAGCTGACCGATCTGGTGCGCGCCCCCTGGCACGACGGCGAGATGAGCGCGGAGTCGCTGCCGTTCGCCGACGGCAGCGTCGGCGCGCTGGTGCTGTTCGACGTGCTCCATCACCTGCCGTCGCCGCGCCGGTTCTTCGCCGAGGCGGTGCGCGTGCTGGCGCCGGGCGGCCGCATCGTGATGTGCGAGCCGTACAT
>DATBHU010000411.1:0-2909 GCA_036557265.1 Polyangia bacterium | reverse complement strand
GCGATCAGCAGCTCCTGGATCTCCTGGTGCGGCTCGCTGCGGCCGAGGGCGGCGTCGATGTCGATCAGCGCGAGCTCCGGGATGCGCAGGCCGGCGGCGCGCCCCAGCTCGCCGACGATCAGCTCCGCCGCCAGCACGCGCCCGCCCTGGGCGGCGGCGCGAAACTTGGCGACGTAGAGCGCACCGTCGTCCGCCTCCACCACGGCCGGAACGGAGCCACCCTCGCGAAGAGCCGTCACGTACCGTGTGGCGGTCAGGTGACGCAGCGGTCCCGCCCGCCGGGCGGCGGTGGCGGCGACGGCGGCCGCGCTGGCGATTGTCGACGTCATCGGCCGCGATTCTGCCGCATGCCCGCGCTCC
Organism: Polyangia bacterium; assembly: GCA_036557265.1. GTDB lineage: Bacteria > Myxococcota_A > Polyangia > Fen-1088 > Fen-1088 > JADGRB01. The sequence goes on along the minus strand of DATBHU010000411.1, from coordinate 2,549 downwards.
GGTCACGATGGTCGAGCACGCCGTCCGCGCTCGCTCGCGCTTTTCGCCGCCGCCCGGAGACGCACCTTGATATCAGGGGAGGTCCGGGATGATAAGCAGCACGATCCTCGCGCTTTCGCTTTTCGCGCAGCTCGGATCAGGCGACATCTCGTCGCCGATTGGCCCGACCAGCGGCAACACCACCAGCGGCGGCCTCGGCGGCCTCGACCATTCGGACGTGAATCTGGGAGGCTCGGACGGGCCGTTCACCGGCGGCAGCGGCTCGATGAGCACCGGCGGCTCGACCTCCACCGGATCGACCGGCGCGGCGACGGGCGCGGGCACGTCGACGAGCCCGGGCAGCACCACCGGCTCCACCGAGTCGGGCGCCTCCACCGAGATCCCGATGACCGGCGCCGCGCCGAGCACCGGGACCGCCAGCGGCACGGCCAGCGGCACCGGGATCGGCGGCGGCACCAGCGGCACCGGCGGGATGCGCTGACCAGAGCCGCCCCGGAGCCCCCGACAATCCGCGTCGAGGCGCGGAAGTCCACCACTCGAACCCGCCGCCCTCTCCCGCGCCTCGACGCCATTGATATCTACCACTGAACGGATTATCAGTTCAAGCACGAACATGCCGGAACAACATCCGCGGCGCCTGCGCGGCGGCGAGCTGGTCGAACGCCGGCTGACGGTGCACGCGCGCAAGCACCCGGGCGCGATCGCGCTCTGCGGTCAGGACGCCGGCGCCGGCCAGTCGACGACGCGGCGGAGCCTGGTCACCTGCGGCCGCTGTCTCGCCGAGATCGATCGCCGCCTGGCGGAGCGCCGGCGGAGATCGACGTCGCGGTAACGGCGGCGCGTCGCTAACCGGCGCCGTTCATCATGCAGAGGATGTTGCCGTCGGGGTCCTTGAACCACGCCGCCTTCATCGGGCCGGCCACCATCACGTCCCCTTCCCAGTTGATGCCCGGCATGTCGTAGTGCTCGAACGCGACGCCGCGCTCGCGCAGCCCCTTCACCAGCTTGTCGATGTCGGCGCCGACGATGAAGTTCAGCGCCGTCGCCTTGTTGGTCCCCGCGAACTGCGAGCGATAGACGATGAGGCGCGTGCTGCCGCTGCGGTAGGAGTGCGCCTCCGTCCCCTTGTCGTCCTCGACCTCGAGGCCGAGGGTCCCTTCGTAAAACTTCCTCGCCACCGCGAGATCCTTCACCGCGATTGTTCCGACGATCTCCTTGCCTGCAAGCATGACGCCCTCCTTGTCAGTGTTCGTGATTGTCTTGCTCATGAAGCCGACGCGCGCAAGCGCAGCGAGGTCTCCTTTGATGGGACGACGGGCGGGCCGGGCCGGAACCGACAATGGGAGCAATGATTTTCGAAAAACGCCCTCAGCGGAAGCCGACGATCATCTTGGCAACGAAGCGGTTCGACCCCTCGGTCAGCCCCTCCCCCACCCCGGCGTTCAGCTCCAGCCGCCGCCAGCGGAGCACGTTGATCACCTCGTAGAGGTAATGTTCCTGCGCGCCGGCCGGCGACCAGCTGCCGATCGGCCCCAGGTCGGCGTAGTACTCGAGGCCGAACGACGCCAGCCCGTCCACGACGCCGAGCACCGTCGCCGCCGGCTCGAACGACGGCGCCTCCCCCCGCCCCGGCCCCGCCAGGCTGACGTCGACGATCGGATTGACGCCGACGTACAGCCGGCCGCCCGCGGAGGTCCAGGTCGCGATCGGCCGGATCTCCGCGCCCCACCGGTTGGGATCGTACGCGGCGGGCAACCGCGACACCTCCAGGTTGACCGCGAAGCGAAACGCGCTGCCCGCCCGCGCCGGCAGCACGAACTTCGAGCGCAGCTTGCTGCCGGCGTAGTGGTACGACCCGTCCGGCAGCAGCGCGGTCTGGAGGTACGCGCCCGCCTCCCACCAGTCGAAGATCCCGAGCGCGCCCTCGGCGGTGAAGTGCGACTGGTGATGCGAGGGCAGCTCGGGAGGGACCGCCTCGTGGTGTCCCGAGACAACCGAGTTGAGGTGGATCTCGAGGGTGGCGTGGCCGGGCGCGGCCAGGCCGCTGTCGTAGACCTGGATCTCGAACGGATCGACGGCGTGCGCGGCACGCGGGGCCAGCGACACGGCGGCGGCCGCGATGATCGCGCTCGGCCACGCGAACCCGGACCTGGACCTGATCGACCGCACCACGCGACGCCGTTTATGTGCCCGCGGCCGCGCTTCCGCCAGTCCGTCCAGCTTCGGAATCGGGTGGGCGCCTCATGGCCCGCGTCTCGCCCGGTGAACAGCATCGCCTTAGGGGGGAGGCGGAGCATGCGGCGAATGAAGTGGCTCATCCTGGTGGCTCTCGCGTTCGGGGGGACGGCGCGGATGTCGGTCGCGGTTGCCGACACCGAGTCGACCGTCACCTGCAAGGACGGGACGACGTCGAAGGGCGGCAAGGGCGCTTGCTCGCACCACGGCGGCGTCGCGGCCGGCGCCGTCGCGCCCGCGCCCGCGCCCAGCAGCGCGCCCGCGGCCAAGCCGGCGCCGTCGTCCGCTCCGGCGCCGGCGGCGACGCCGATGGT
>DATBHU010000410.1:0-7390 GCA_036557265.1 Polyangia bacterium | reverse complement strand
CAGCGCCAGGAACGTCGGCCAGAAGTGCAGCTTGCCCAGGCGCTCGCTCATCATCCGGCCGAACATCTTCGGGAACCAGAAGTACGTCGCCGCGAACGACGCCATCAGCAGCGCGGCCGCCATGATCAGATGGAAGTGGCCGACGACGAAGTAGGTGTCGTGCAGGTACTGGTCGGCGACGATGTCCGCCAGGTAGAGGCCGGTCAGCCCGCCGATGCCGAACGTGAACACCAGCCCCACGCAGAACAGCATCGGCGTGGTCATGCGCAGCGCGCCCCGCCACAGCGTCCCCAGCCAGTTCAGGAACAGCAGCGACGTCGGCACGGAGATGATCATGGTCAGCAGCATGAAGCTCTCGCCCAGCAGCGGGCTCATGCCGGTGGTGAACATGTGGTGGCCGTAGACGACGCACGACAGGATGACGACGCCGATCAGCGAATAGACCGTCACCCGGTAGCCGAACGCCGGCTTGCGCGCGAAGAACGACAGCAGATCACTGACGATCCCCCAGGCCGGCAGGATCAAGATGTAGACCTCCGGGTGGCCGAACAGCCAGAACAGGTGCTGGTACAGGATCGGATCGCCGCCCGCGCGCACGGTCGTGCCGGCGATGAAGAACTGCGTGCCGAACACGCGGTCGAAGAACAGCAGCACCATCGCCGCCGCGATCACGGGGACGAACAGCGCGTTCAGGATCGACGTCAGGAAGAAGCCCCACACCGTGAGCGGCAGCCGGAACCAGGTCATGCCCGGGGCGCGCAGCCGCACCACCGTGGTGATGTAGTTGACCGCGCCCATCACCGTCGACACGCCGTTCAGGTAAATGGCGACCGTCCACAGCGTCTGCCCGACGCCGGGCGCGCCGATCGCCGTCGACAGCGTCGCGTACGCGGTCCAGCCCGCCTGCGCCGTCCCGAGCGGCACGAAGAACGACGACGTCAGGACCGCCGTCGCCGCCGCCATCGTCCAGAACGACAGCATGTTGAGGCGCGGGAACGCCATGTCGCGCGCGCCGATCAGCAGCGGCACGCAGAAGTTGCCGAAGCCGCCGATCAGGATGGGCGTGACCGCGAAGAAGATCATGATCGTGCCGTGCATCGTGAACAGCGACGTGTAGGCGGCCGGCGAGATCACGCCGCCGGCGCCCGAGAACAGCAGGCGCCCGACGATCGGCACCGGCTCACCGGGGCGGGCGAGCTGCCACCGGATCAGCATCGCCATCACGCCGCCCACGGCGAGGAAGGCCAGGCCCAGGAACAGGAACTGCCGGCCGATCACCTTGTGGTCGGTCGAGAAGACGCGGCTCACGCTGGCACCTCGCTCACCAGTCCCAGCCCTCCTGCTGCGCCACCGTGTCGGCGGGGTCGTAGCGCAGGCGGCTGTCGGTCTCGGCGCGGCCCAGCCACGCCTGGTATTCGTCCTCGGGCGCGGCGTCGAGCCAGGCGCGCATCTTGTAGTGGCTGACGCCGCAGTGCTGGGCGCAGCCGATCTCCGTGCGGCCCGGCTCCTGGGCCTGGAACCAGAGCCGCGTCGTGCTGCCGGGGATCGCGTCGATCTTGGTGCGGTAGCTGGGCAGATAGAACGAATGCACGACGTCCTTCGAGCGCAGCTTCAAGTAGACCGGGCGGCCGACCGGGACGTGCAGCTCGCCCAGCGTGACGACGTCGTCTGGGGTCCCGAAGCGCCCGTCCGGGCCGGCGGTGCGGAACGTCCAGGCCCACTGGCGGGCCGTCACCTCGACGCGCAGGGCGTTCGGGTCGCCGTCGGGGTAGGCCCAGAAGCGGTCGCGCAGGTGGTGCGAGGCGCGCACGGCCAGCGTGACGTCGATGGCGACGAACAGGGTGAGGCCGACCGCGAACGTCAGCGCCCGCGCGCGCAGGCCGTCGCCGTGGGTGTGGTGCGCCTGCCGCCGCCCGCCGCGCGCCCGGTGAAACAGCAGCGTCACCCCCAGCACCAGCAGCAGGATGGCGAACGCGATCCCCGTGCACAGCGTCAGGTACCCGAGGACGCCGTCGACGAGGTGCCCGTCGAGCGAGACGTCGCGCGGGATGCCGAGACGCATGCCGAGGTGCACGGGCTAGCAATACCACTTGAACGCACATGCTCAAATGATGACGAGCCAGACGAAGACGAGCCCCGGTCTTCGGGTTAACATCCGAGGTTTCGATGGCGACTGCGAAGACCAACCGGCCTCCGAGCCTGAGCAAGCCGGAGAGCTTCATCGGCAGCCAGGTGGGCCGCTACGCGGTCGTCCGCCACCTCGCGTCCGGCGGCATGGCGGAGCTGTTCATCGCCAAGCAGGAGGCGATGGGCGGCTTCGAGAAGCAGGTGGTGCTCAAGCTCTTGCAGCCGCGCTACGCCGAGAACCCGCGCGTGGTGTCGATGTTCCTCGACGAGGCGCGCCTGGCCGCCAAGCTGAACCACCCGTCGATCGTCCACCTCTATGACGTCGCCGAGGACGGCGGCCTGAAGTACATCGCCATGGAGTACATCCACGGCGAGACGGTGGCGGACATCGTCAAGCGCGGGCTGGCGGTCAACAACTACCTGCCGCTCGAGCACGCCGTTCACATCGTGCGGCAGTCGGCGGCGGGGCTCGCCTACGCGCACGAGCGGCGCGAGCCGGACGGACACGTGGTGCGCATCGTCCACCGCGACGTGTCTCCGACCAATGTGCTGGTCAGCTACGAAGGGCAGACGAAGATCGTCGACTTCGGCATCGCGCGCGCGGAGGACGAGCTGCGCGAGGAGTCGGGCTCGCGGCCCGGCAAGGCGTCGTACATGTCGCCCGAGCAGGTGCGCGGCGAGCCGGCCGACTACCGCTCGGACATCTTCTCGCTCGGCATCATCCTGTACGAGCTGACCCTCTGCCAGCGTCTGTACCGGGGCGCGCCCGAGGTGACGATGCGCAAGATCGTCGACGAGAAGGTGACGCCGCCGACCGCCATCAATCGCGACTACCCGCCGCAGCTGGAGATGATCGTGATGCGGGCGCTGGAGAAGCGGCCCGAGGATCGCTACCAGTCGGCCGAGGAGATGAGCCTCGATCTGGAAGAATTTCTGGAAGAGACGGGGCTGCGCAGCGGCAACCGCCGCATGTCGCTCTACATGCACGAGCTGTTCACGCCCGACGCGGCGACGTCCGACGCCGGGGTGGCCGCCTCGCGGGCGTTCACGGAGCCGCGCGCGCAGACGCAGACGTCGACCGGCCCTGGTGGCGACGCCGCCCGCGACGATTCGGAAGAGCTGGATCTCGATCGCCGCGCGCCGCTGGCGATGCGCATAGAGGTCGCCCCCGAGCCGTGGGTGCCGCCCGCGCGCGCCAGCTCGGCCGGATCGGCAGGGTCGACAGGAGCCGCCGCGCGCCGGCCGACGCCCGCGCCCGAACAATCTGCTCAGCCGATGCCGACGGGCGAGGCGGACATCACCACCGATCCGATCGCCACGACCGGCGGCGCGAAACGGACGCTGTCACCGGGCCTGGTCGCCGTCGTCGTGCTCATCGCGATCGCCATCGCAACGATGGTAATCATGTCGGTGAAATGATAACTTCTTCCGCTCGTTACGCGCGGTCTGTCCGCCCCGTTGAACCGAATGAAATTCGTCTGCGATCGCTGCCAGACCAAGTACTCCATCGCGGACGAGAGGGTTCGCGGGAAGGTCCTCAAGGTCAAATGTAAGACCTGCGCGAACCTCATCACGGTTCGCGAGGCGCGGGGGCCGTCTGTCGCCGGCCTGCCGACACTGTCCTCCGGTGGCGCGGGCTCGTCGTCAGGCGCCGCGGGCCTGTCGTCCGGTGGGTCGCGGCCGCGCAGCGGCGCGCAGGCGGCGCTCAGCATCCCGCAGGAGACGCCGGGCGTGGACTCGGAGCGGACGCAGCTCGCGCAGTCGCCGTTCGGTCCGGACCCGGATCCGTTCCCCGATCTGCTGGCGGCTCCGTCCCCCGCGGCGGCCCGCCGGCCCACCGGGCAGATGGCGGCCGTCGCTCCCGCCGACGACGGCGTGCAGTGGTACATGGCGCTGGACGGCAACCGCACCGGTCCGTTCACGCGGCAGAAGCTGGTCGACAAGCTGATGCCGCTGGCGAAGAACGCCGACGTCCACATCTGGAACGAGCGGCTCGACGGCTGGAAGCCGCCCAGCGGCGTCGCCGAGGTCGCGGCCGAGATCGGGCGCCGGCGCGCGCCGCCGCCACCGCCGCCCCTGCCGGGAGCGCCGCGACGTCCGACGCCGCCGCCGATGGCGCCGCTCGCCGGGCCGCCGCACGGGCAGCCCGCGCGCAAGCCGACCGGCCCGCACGCGCCGCCGTCGCCCACCGCTCACGGCTCGGGTCCGATCCCCTCGAAGCTGCCGCCGCCCGGCGGGATCCACCCCGCGCTCGCCGCCCGCGGCGGGCACGAGGGGGCCGCCGGCGACGCCTCGTCGCTGCTCGAGACGCCCGCGCCCATGGCGATGTCGCACGGGCTGCCGCACAAGACGAACGGCGTCGGCGCCAGCGGGACGCACGCGCCGCCGCAGCCGGTGAACTCCGACGTCCTGCAGATGCTCAACCTGCCGGGCAACGCCCAGGCCGCGCCGGGCGGCGCGCCGAAGCTGATGTCGCTGACCAGCATGATGTCGATGGGCGCGGGCACCGCCGACGCGCCCGCCCCGCGCAGCAAGAGCGCGGTGCTGCTGCTCGGCCTGCTGGGCGTCATCGCGCTGATCGTCGGCGTCGCGGTGTTCTCGCTCAAGAAGCCGCCGCGCCAGCCCGCGGTCGTGGTGACGCCGCCGCCGCCGCCCGCTCCGCCCGAGCCGCCGGTCGCCGAGAAGCCGCCCGTCGAGCCGCCTGCGCCGCCGGTCGAGCCGCCGCAACCGCAGACGCCTCCGCGCGGCAAGGTGGTCAAAGGCCGCGGCAAGGCGCAGAAGGCGGTGGCCGCCAACACGAAGCAGCCGGACAGCCCGGTGACGCCGCCCGCGCCCGGCGGCAGCGACGCCGATCGCTTCCGCGACAACCACAACATGAAGATCAGCCCCGGCGGCGCGGTGGCGTCGCGGCCGCCGCCCGCGCAGGGCGACATCATGAAGGTGATCGGGAACAACCGCGCCGGCATCAAGGTCTGCTACCAGCGCGCGCTGACGCGCGACAACAGCCTGACCCACGGCAAGCTGTCGGTGAAGCTGTCGATCGGGATCTCGGGCCGGGTCAAGCACGTCGGCCTGGACGGTCCCACGCAGTTCCGCGTCCTGCTCGAGCCCTGCATCAAGGAGGTCGTGCAGCGCTGGGTGTTCCCGCAGGCGTCCGAGGAATACGGGACGGAGTTCCCGCTCGTGTTCCAGGGGAACGAGTAGAGTCGGGGTGAGCCCATGCGCCACCCGTACGCGGATTTCCTGGCCAACGTAGAGAAGCCGTCGCGCTACGTCGGCGGCGAGTACCAGGAGGTGCGCAAGGATCCGGCGCGCGTCGCGGCCCGCGTCTGCCTGGTGTTTCCCGATGCCTACGAGATCGGGATGTCGCACCTCGGGACCAAGATCCTTTACGGCGTCCTCAACCGCGCCGACGACATCGCCTGCGAGCGCGCGTTCGCGCCCTGGCTGGACTGCGAGGCCGAGCTGCGCGCGCGCGGGCTGCCGGTCGTCACGCTGGAGTCGGCGTCGCCGCTGGCGGAGTTCGACGTCGTCGGCTTCTCGCTGCAGTACGAGCTGACGTACACCAACGTCCTCAACGTCCTGGACCTTTCGGGGATCCCGCTGCGCAGCGCGGAGCGCGGAGACCGCGGGCCGCTGATCATCGCGGGCGGCCCGACCGCGACGCACCCCGAACCGCTGGCGCCGTTCATCGACGCGTTCTTCATCGGCGAGGGAGAGGAGGCGCTGCCGCCGCTGGTGCGCGAGGCCGCGGCGCTCGCGCGCGCCGGCCTGCCGCGGCGCGAGCGGCTGATCCGGCTGGCCGCGGCCTATCCACTGTACGTGCCCGAGCTGTACGCGACCGAGGTCGACGCGGAGACCGGCCTGGTCGTCGTCGGCGCGCCGCTGGATCCGCGCGTGCCGGCGCGCCCGAAGCGGGCCCTGGTCGCCGACATCAACCGCTTCCCGTTCCCCGACGATTCGCCGCTGCCCTACGGCGAGGCGATCTTCGACCGCATGGCGGTGGAGGTGGCGCGCGGCTGCACCGAGGGCTGCCGCTTCTGCCAGGCCGGGATGATCTACCGGCCGGTGCGCGAGCGCGATCCGGTGGCGGTGCTGGACGCGCTGGTGGGCGGCGTGAAGAAGGGCGGCTACGACGAGACTGCGCTGACGTCGCTGTCGACCGCCGACTATTCCTGCGTCACGCCGCTGGTCAAGGCGGCGATGGCGAAGCTGGCGCCCGAGCGCGTCGCGCTGTCGGTGTCGTCGCTGCGCGCCTACGGTCTGAACGAGGACCTGCTGGGCGAGATGGCGAGCGTGCGGGCGGGCGGCCTGACGTTCGCGCCCGAGGCGGGCACCCAGCGGATGCGCGACGTGGTGGCGAAGAACGTCACCGAGGAAGACATCCTCGAATCCGCGCACCGCGTGTTCGGGCGCGGGTTCTCGCGCATGAAGCTCTACTTCATGATCGGCCTGCCCACCGAGACCGACGAGGACGTGGTCGGCATCGTCGAGACCGCGGCGCGCGTGCAGGCGATCGGGCGGCGCTATCAGCGCGGGGCCCAGGTGACCGCGTCGGTGTCGTCGCACGTCCCCAAGCCGCACACGCCGTTCCAGTGGGCGGCCATGGACGGCGAGGCGGACATCGCGCGCAAGCAGGCGCTGCTGGCCGCGCGGGCGCGCGCCCTGCGCGTGACCCTGAAGATGCACGAGAACCAGCAGTCGCACATCGAAGGCATCTTCGCGCGCGGTGATCGGCGGGTCGCCGACGTGCTGGAGGCGGCGTTCCGCCTCGGCTGCCGCTTCGACGGCTGGGACGACGCCCTGCGCGTCGAGCTGTGGGACCGCGCCATCGCCGAGACGGCGGCGCGCACGGGCATCGAGGTGGCCCGCTATCTGGGGACGCTGCCGGTGACGGCGCGGCTGCCCTGGGACCACATCGACATCGGGCTCGAGCCCGACTTCCTGGCCAAGGAGTACCGGAAGGCGCTCAAGGATCGCCTGTCACCCCCGTGCGGCAAGCCGTACAAGAAGCTGCTGCACCCGAGCAGCGTGGCCGCCGCCGAGGAGGCCGCCGCGGCCAAGCTGATCTGCTACGACTGCGGCATCGCCTGCGACCTCGGGGCGATGAAGGAGGAGCGGCTGTTCTATCTGCGGCGCATGAACGCCTGGCAGCCGACCGAGAACAAGCCGGTGGAGCGCGCCGAGGATGCTTCGAAGGCCGGCCACCGCCGCACCACGCCGCCGCCGAAGCGCGCGCCGCAGGGGACGCCGCACCGCTACC
>DATBHU010000409.1:0-24597 GCA_036557265.1 Polyangia bacterium | reverse complement strand
ACCTGTTCTCGGGCCGCCCTGACTGGCAGAAGCTGCTCCAGTTCCAGCTTCGCCCCCTCGCCGCGCGCGAGCGCGCCTTCCTGGATGGTCCGGTCGAGGAGCTGTGCGCGATGCTGGACGAGGATCGCAACGGGCGGTTGCACGATCTGCCGCCCGACGTCTGGCAGTTCCTGAAGCGCCATCGCTTCTTCGGGATGATCATCCCCGAGACGTACGGCGGGCTCGGCTTCTCCACCATCGCGCACTCGGCCGTGATCACCAAGCTCGCCAGCCGCAGCCTGGCCGCGGCCGTCACCGTCATGGTGCCGAACTCGCTCGGGCCGGCGGAGCTGCTGCTCGCCTACGGAACCGACGAGCAGAAAGAGCGCTATCTGCCGCGGCTGGCCACCGGCCAGGAGATCCCCTGCTTCGCCTTGACCGGTCCCGAAGCGGGCAGTGACGCGGCCGCCACCGAGAGCACCGGGATCGTCTGCCGCGCCAGGCTCGAAGGACGCGACGGCCTGTGCATCCGGCTCAACTGGCGCAAGCGCTACACCACCCTCGGGCCGATCGCGACGCTGATCGGGCTCGCGTTCCGGCTGCGCGATCCCGAGCACCTGCTGGGCGGCGCCGAGGATCTGGGCATCACGTGCGCGCTGGTCCCCGCGCACCTGCCCGGCATCGACATCGGCAAGCGTCACGACCCGATGGGCGTGCCGTTCCAGAACGGCCCCACCACCGGCGCCGACGTGCTGGTGCCGCTGGACGCCATCATCGGCGGCGCGGCGCAGGCGGGGGCCGGCTGGCGCATGTTGATGGAGACGCTGGCCGCCGGCCGGGCCATCTCGCTGCCGGCGCTGTCGGTGGCGGGCGTCGAGTTGGCCGCGCGCGTGACCGGCGCCTACGCCACCGTGCGCGAGCAGTTCGATCTGCCGATCGGGCGCTTCGAGGGGATCGAGGAGCCGCTGGCGCGCCTGGGCGGCATGGCCTACCTGATGAACGCCGCCCGCGTCCTCACCTGCGGCGCCGTGGACGCCGGCCAGCGCCCGGCCGTCGTCTCCGCCATCGTCAAGGCGTACCTGACCGAGGGGATGCGCGCCGCGATGATGGACGCGATGGACATCCTGGCCGGGGCCGGCGTCTGCCGCGGACCACGCAACATCCTGGCCGAGGGCTACGCCTCCGCGCCCATCGCCATCACCGTGGAGGGCGCGAACATCCTGACGCGCTCGCTGATCATCTACGGGCAGGGCGGCATCCGCTGTCACCCGCACGTCCTCGAGGAGATGCAGGCGGCCGGGGCGCGAGACGTCGCCCGCTTCGATCGCGCCTTCTGCGGCCACCTCAAGTTCCTGGCCCGCAACACGGCGCGCGCGTTCGGGCTCGGCCTGTTCGGGGGGCGGCTCGGGGGACCAGGCGACGTGGCCCGGCCGCTGCGCGGTTACCTGGCGCGGCTCGGGCGCACGAGCGCCGCGTTCGCGCTGATCTCCGACGCGGCCATGGCCACGCTGGGCGGGCAGCTGAAACGGCGCGAGAAGCTGAGCGGGCGGCTGGCCGACGCGCTGGCCTGGATGTACCTCGGCTCCGCGGCGTGCAAGCGCTTCTGGGACGACGGGCAGCGCGCGGATGACGTCCCGTTCCTGCGCTGGTCGTGCGAACAGGCGTTGTTCCGGATCGACGAGGCGCTGCGGGGCTTCCTCGCCAACTTCCCGAACCGGCCCGTCGCGTGGCTGCTGCGCCTGCTCGCGTTCCCATTGGGCGGAAGCCATCGCCCGCCGCGCGACGCGCTCGGCGCGACGGTGGCCCGCAGCCTGCTGGAGGGCCGGCCCCACCGCGAGCGCCTGACGTCTGACATCTACGTGCCGTCGCCGCAGGAGATCGGGCTCGGCCGTCTGGAGGCGGCGCTGGTCGCCTGCGTGGCGGCGCGTCCGGTGGAGAGCAAGATCCGCGACGCCGTCCGCGCCGGCCGCCTCGACGCCTCGCCGCGCGCGACGCTCGCCGCGCGCGCGCTGGCCGCGGGCGTGATCGGCGGCGAGGAGCAGCGGTTGCTGGAGGCGGCGGAGCGCGGCCGGGCCGAAGCGATCGAGGTCGACGCGTTCGACGATCTGGCCGCGCGCGCGACGGAGCGCCGGCTTCCCCCTCCCGTCCGCAGCAGCAGACTGGGCTGACAGGCGGGCCCCTCTCCCTGCCCCTCGGGGCGAGGGGATCAGAAGCTAGAATCGGCGCTCCTCGTCGCCGAAAGGAGCCCCCCATGCCGCTCGTCCGCATCGCCGTTCCCGCCAACCGCGACGCCCGCTACCGCCGCAGCGTCTCCGACGCCGTCCACCAGGCGCTGGTCGACGCCATCGGCATCCCGCCCGCCGATCGCTTTCATGTCATCACCGCCCACGCCCCGGAGGATCTGATCTTCGATCCGGGCTACCTGGACGTGACGCGCACGGCGGGCTTCCTGGCCGTGCACATCACGCTGCGCCGCGGGCGGGCGGCGGAGAAGAAGCGCGCTCTCTACCGCGCCATCGCCGACAACGTGAGCGCGGCGACCGGAACGCGCCGTGAGGACGTGATGGTCGTCCTGAGCGAGAACGACCCCGTCGATTGGTCCTTCGGCGGCGGCATCGCCCAGTACGCGCCGGCGGATTGAGCCAGCCGGCGATGGAAGCGCGTCGCCTCCACGATCCGGCGGCGTTTCGCGCCGCGCTGCTGGCCGTGCCGGCGGGCGAGCGGGACGCCTGGGTCGATCGCGTGCTCGGGCTCGACGATCTGCCCGGCGACGGCCCCGCGTTGCCGGCCGGCGGCGTCCCCTATCTACCGTCCTCCGTCGAGGTCCTGCTGCGCGTGGTCGACGAGGCGCCCGTCCGATCGGACGACGTGTTCGTCGACGTCGGCGCCGGGCCGGGGAGGGCGACCGCGCTCGTGCACCTGCTGACCGGCGCCGGCGCCATCGGGCTCGAGGTGCAACCGGCGCTCGCCGCCGCCGCCCGCGGTGTCGCCGACCGCCTGGGATTGTCTCGCGTGCGCTGCATCGAAGGCGACGCCGCGACGGTCGCGGCCTTCATGGTGGTCGGCTCGGTCTTCTTCCTCTACTGTCCGTTCAGCGGCGCTCGCCTCGAGCAGGTGCTCGACGACCTGGAACCGATCGCGCGCACGAGGCCGCTGCGCCTCTGCTGCGTCCACCTCCCGCTCCCGCCGCGGCCCTGGCTGACGCGCGACCCCGGGCCCGGCGGCGAGCTCGAGGTCTATCGGAGTCGCTGATTCAGTTGCCGTGCGCGGTGCCGAAGGTCGGCGAGGGGTCGTTGGTCTTGCTCATGGTGAGGAACAGGACGGTGACGACCGCGACCACGACGCCGCCGCCGACGACGCCCCAGAACCAGGCCTTGTGCGTGAGCGGCGTCGACTCCGCGTCGCCCGGGCTCGCGCTCTTCGTCAGGACCGGCGCGCCGCTGGCCGGCTGGCTGTCCGCCGGGTTCAACGGCGAAGGCGGGGCCGAAGATCCAGCGTTGCTCGCGAGCGGCTCGACGGGCGCGGCCGGCGGCGGATTCGACGGTCCGGGCGGCGCCGCGGTTCCCGCGGGCGCAGCTGTCCGGGCCGCTGGCCCTCTCCCGGGCGGAACCCCGCCGGGCCATCCCGGCGGCGGCGAGGCGGGCGTCTCCTTGCGATCGTGCTCGATCGCGCGTTTGAGCTCGTCGATCCGCTGCTCGATCTGCGCGGCCTTCTCGTCGTTGCCGTAGACGCGCAGGTAATTCTGGTAGAGCGCGAGCGCGCGCTCCTTGTTGCCGGCCAGGCGGTGCGACTGCGCGGCGTTGAAGAGCAGGGCCCGATCCGACTTGAGCTCGAACGCCTTCTCGAAGTAGTCCGCGGCCTGCGCGTAGTGGCTGAGCGCGAAGGCGGCCTTGGCCCTCTCGAGGTAGGCCCGCGCTTCGTCATTCGCGTCCGCCCGCGCGCGCCCTGCGCTCGCGAACGAAAGCAACGCCACCAATCCGACGACGGTGCCGGAGCGTGCGATCATCTGCGGCCCATTGTAACAGACGCCAAAGAGAAGAAAGAGAAGCAGAAGAGAAGCCCACTCCGGACTTTACGGCGGCGCCCGGCCGTTGATACGATGATCTGATTCGTCATCTACTTGTAGGTGTCGCTTGGAGGCGCGCCGCCGGGCTGCTGTCGATTGCCCTGCTGGCGGGTTCTGCGTGCACGAGCACGCGGCCGTGCAGATCCGGGACCGTGCTGGTCGCGGTCACGCTGGACAGCGCGGCGGCGGCGGCCGACAAGCTGACGGTGTCGGTGACCGTCGCGGCGGGCGCGGCCACGACCACCAGCCTGACGCACGTGCCGGGTCAGACCAGCGGCACCGTCGAGGTCGACTTCCCGAAAGGCTATCCGCAGGGCCAGACCGTGATCGTGTCGCTGGTCGCCTCGCATGCGGACGCGACGGTGGGCACGGGGAGCGCATCGCACCTGCTGAGCGGCGGCTGCGAGTCCGTGTCGGTGTCGGTCACCGGCGGTGGCAATGATGGCGGGAGCAACGACGGAGGGAAGGGCGGCGGTGGCGGCACCGGCGGTGGTGGCGGCGGCGGTGGTGCCGGCGGCAGCGCCGGTACGGGCGGCAGCATCGTCGGGGGCGCGGGCGGCAGCACCGCTGGAAGCGCGGGCGGCACCGGCGGCACGGGCGGCACGGGTGGCACGGGCGGAAGCGCTGGCAGCGGTGGAACCGCCGGCACGGGCGGAAGCGCTGGCACCGGTGGAACGGCCGGCGCCGGCACCGGAGGAAAAGGTGGCGCGGGTGGCAGCGGCGGGTCGGGCGGAGGCGGGACGGGCGGAACCGGCTGTCCGTCGGGACAGACCCTGTGCGGCGGAACCTGCTATCCGACCGTGACCGATCGCGGGCACTGCGGGACGACCTGCGCGGTGTGCGCGGCGACCCAGGTCTGCAACGGCGGCTGCGTCGTGGCGCCCGCGCCGACCTTCGCGACCGTGCCGCCGGATCCGGCCGGGTGGCTGGATCCGACCGGCACCGCGCTGACGTTGACGATGACCAGCACCGGGTTCTCGAACACCATCTACGAGTGTCGGACGGGCCCCGACGCCGCGTTCACCGCCTCGTCGCCCGCGTGGGGGCCGTGCGACGGCGGAAACGGGACGCGACCGACGCACACGCCGACTCCCCTCGCCAGCACGCCCGAGGGGAACTACCGGACCGAGTACCGCTACCGGGTCGACACCTACACGAGCGCCGCGATCGCCGCCCGCTACTACGTCCACCACAGCCTCGACAGGGTCCCGTTCTGCCCGCGCGCAGGCATGGCCGCCGACGGGCCGCACTTCACGGACGCCGACTACTTCGCGGCCGCGCAGACCTTCGCCACGGCAAACGCGACGCTGTTTCCGCTCACGGCGACGTTCCCGGCGCCGGGCGCGATCCCGGCGCGGACCGATGCCATCTACCTTCGCAATCCGTTCATCAAGATCCCGTTCGTGGCGATCACGGAGAGCGGCGGCATGTACGGCGGCAACGGGACCGGTTTCCCGACCTCCTGGCCCGCCACGGGCGCGAACTACCTCTTCAACGAGCGGTCGCTGCGGCACGCCTGGGTGTTGAACCCGGCGCGCACGATGATCTTGATGAAGCGGCGCTACGTCCACCCGTCGAACCACTGCCGCAACGAGATCAAGGTCGGCCACCTCTACTCCGGGTTCCCGAGCCACCTGATGGATTGCGAGGCGCTGGTGGTGAACTCGCACGGCAACGGCCTCTGCCTCGGGACCAACGGCGCGGCCCCGACGCCGCTGGTCCTCGAAGCGCCCGCCACCAACGGCGCAGGGACCATCGCCGCCACCGCGAACAGCGCGTCCGTCAGCGGCGTCGGCACGGCCTTCGGCAGCGCCGCGGGCGGCGTCGTGAACCAGTTCATCCAGATCCCCGCCGCGTCGGGGCGCTGGTACAGGATCGCCGCCGTCACGTCGACGACCATCATCACGATCTCGCCGGCCTATGCGGGCGCCTCGGCGTCGGGCCTTCCGTACAAGATCTCGTCCACCAACACGTTCATGATCCCGACCGGGTTCGCGAAGATGCACGCGGACGCCCACAACTACGCGACCGGCGTGACGCCGCCGGGGACGCCGTCGCCGAAGACGAAGTGTGAGACCCCCGGTTGCAACACGAACAAGCCGTGGCTCACGTATCTGCCCCCGTAGGGGCGTAGGCTGGTTTGCAAGGCTGGTTTGCCCCCCGGGCACGCAGCGATGCGGATGTCCCCGGCGTCAGAGACCGCGGTCTTGTCGCCGGTAAACGAATCGCACGGGCTCTTCACGGCTCCCCGGGGGGCATCTTTTGACGGCCGGCGACGAGCTGGTCCGGGCGCTCGCCGACCCGCGCCGGATCGAAGGCGAGCTGCACCGGCTGGCGGCGCGCGCGCGCGGGCCGCGGATCGCGCGCCTCGTTCAGGACGGGCTCCGGCTGCGGCGCATGCTGGAGGAGCCGCGCCGGACCAGCGCGCTGGTGGCGGGCGCGCTCGCCGACGGTAGCTTCGAGCCGCGGCCGGTCGCGCTGCGGGACGCGCGCATCGGCGGGCGCGCGCGGCGGCTGGCGTCGCTGGCGCCGCTCGACCTGGTGGTGCACGCCGTGCTCGCGGGGGTGCTGGCGGAGCGGCTGGAGCCGCGCCTGTCGCCGTACCTGTTCTCGTACCGGCGGGGCCGTTCGTCCTGGACCGCGCTGCGCATGCTGGCGCGCGGGGTGACGCGCCACCGGCGACAGCACGCGGATCCGCGCGCGCGGGGGCTGTACGTGCTGCGGGCCGACATCGCCGACTTCACCGACTCGTGGCCGCTCGACGACGGCGCGCCGCTCTGGCCGGAGCTGCGGCAGGTGACCGGCCTCCCCGAGGCGAGCCCGCACTGGCGCATGCTGCGGCGCCTGCTGGTGCCCGAGATCGAAGCGGGCGCGCCGCCGGCCGGCGAGCGCCGGGGCCTCCTGTTCGGCGCGCCCACCACCAACGTGCTCGCCAACCTCTACCTCGCGCCGCTCGACGACGAGCTGGGTGCCGGGCCGGGGATGCTGTACGCGCGCTTCGGCGACGACGTGTTCTGCGCGCACCCCGACCTGGCCGCCGTCCGCGCCGCCGAGGCGACGCTCGAGCGCATCGCCGCCGCGCGCGGGCTGCGCATCAACCGGAGCAAGGCGCGGCTCCTGTTCTGGAACGGCGCCGGCCGCGCCTCGCCGGCGGCGCCCGAGATCGCGGGGGCCGTCGAGGTCCCCTTCGTGGGCGGCGCGCTGCGCTTCGGCGGCGGCGTGGGCCTGTCGCGGCGCAAGTGGTCGGCGCTGCTCCGCGACCTGCGCGGGCGCGTGCGGCGCACCGGCGCCCTGCTCGGCGACCAGGCGCCCGACGCGCGCGCCCGCGCGCTGGTCGAGGTGGTCAACCGCGCGCTGGCGCCCGCCACGCCGCCGGCGCTCGCGACGGCGTACGCGCCGCTCCTCGTCGACCTGGTGAGCGATCGCCAGCAGCTGCGTCAGCTCGACTGGCTGCTGGCGCTCTGGATCGCCGAGGCCGCGACGCGCCGGCGGGGCGTGCGCGCGCTTCGCGATCTGTCGTGGAGGCGCCTGCGCGAGCTCGGTTTGCGCTCGCTGGTGGCGGCGCGCAACGGATGACCGGGATGTCGACCGCCGCCGCCGCGAAGACGACCGCCGGGGCCGGCCAGGCGCGCCTGGCCGCCCGCCTCCGGGCCTGGGCGGCGCGCGATCGCGTCGCCGCGCTGGAGGAGGCCCTGCTGGGCGGCACGTTCTGGCGCTTCGCGCTGCGCCGGCTGTCGGTGTTCGCCTTCGCGCGCGGGTGGGCGACCGCGTTGCACGTCGTCGAGCTCACCTTCCTGTCGGAGATCTTCGCGGCGCGCCCGTTCGTCGCCTCGCTGGCGTTGCAGAACGCGACCTTCGTCGCCGACGCCTTCTGGTGGGGCGCGCTCGAGGGGTTGCGCCGGCGCCTGCGCGCCGCCGGCATCCGCGCCGACGCGCAGCGGGCGACCACCCGCTACATGACCGTGGCCTTCGCGGCAGGGCTGGTCGGGTGCCTGGTTCCGCTCGCGCGCATGGGCTGGCGCTGGCGCGCGGGAACGGCGCCGACGATGCTCGACGCCTATGCGTTCGTCTGCCTGCTGCGGCTGGCGATCGACATGGTGCTGCGCGCCTTCTACTCCGGTGTCTACGCCTACGGCCGGGTGCACCGCCCGGCCTGGTCCGCGGCGGTGGCGCCGACGATCACGGTCGCGGCGACGGTGGCGCTGTGGCGGTGGCTGGGCGGCTGGAGCTTCGTGGCGGCCCTGCTCGCCTCGGTGATCGTCTCGCGCGCGTTGCTGCTCGCCTTCACGCTGCGGGGGTACCGGCTGGCGCGGGTGCCGCTGCCGCGCTGGCGCTGGCCCGGCCGGCGGCGCGCCCCGGCCGACGCCCGTCGCTCGCGCGCGCGCCCGCGCGCGATCGATTGGCGGCTCGTCGGCCAGAGCGCGCTGGCCGGCACCGCCAACCTGACCACGCGCCTGGCGTCGGTGGCGCTGCTCGTCGCGGTGGTGCCTTCGCTCCGGAGCGACAGCGGCGAGGTGCAGCTGCTGGCGTACGTTCTGCACCTGGCGGCGCCGATGGTGCTGGTCACCAGCCAGTGGGCGTTCATCTTCTATCACGACTGGAAGCGGCTCGAGCCCGACGTCGCCGCCGTGCTGGCGCGGAGACTCAACCGCGGGCTCGTCGCCGTGGCCGCCGTGCTCGCCGCCGTCGCCTGGATCGTGACGGCGGGCCTCGTCGTCGCGTTCGTCGTCTGGGCGTGGGGCGCGCCCGTCGCGCCCGTCATGCCGGTGCTGGTGGCGCTGGCGCCGACGTACCTGGGGCTGGCGATCTGGACCGCGCTCCAGCTGCGCGGGTTTTCGCGGGGCGAGTTCGTGGCCCAGGCCCTGAGCGCGGCGGTGGTGGTCGGCGCCGTCGCGGTGGCGGCCGTCGCCAGCCTGGCGCCGGGCGATCCGCGCGTCTGGTACTGGACGCTGGCCGGCTGTCCGTGGCTGGCCGTGGGCGCGCACGCCCTGCTGGCGCGCTGGCTGCCGGCGTCGCGCTGGCGCAGCGCGGACACCCTCGACGGCTGGATCGCGCTGCTGCAGGCGCGTCGCGATCCGCTGGTGGTGTGGCGCGGCCGCCTCGCTCCCGAAGCGCGCTCGGGGCCGCTCGCGGAGCAGATCCGCCAGCAGCTGGCGGCGCGCGATGCCGCCACCGGCTGGCGGCAGTGGCTGTTCTGCTTCGAGGGCGCGCCCGGCGCCGGCCGCGCCGGGTGGCTGACCCGCTGCGCCGGCCTGCTGGCCGGCTTCGACGCGTGCCCGACCTCCGGTGGCGCGGCCGGCGCCGCCGAGCTCGTGAGCCGCGGCTGGCTGCGCCCGCCCGATCCGGGGCTGGACGCCAAGGCGCTGGAGCGCGAGCACGCGCGCCTGTTCCCCGGCGGGCTCGTGCTGCGCGTGGGGCGCCGCCCGCCGGCCGCGTTCGCCGCGCTCGCAGCCGACGTTCGCCAGGCGATCTGGCGCGACGCCATCCGGCGCGTGACCGGTGGCCGGCGGCGGGCGTCCCCCGCGTCGGAGGCGTGGCACGTCTCGGCCTTCGCCGCGGCAGGACGGCTGTCGCACGTCTTCCTCGCGCCGCGCGCCGCAGGCACTCTCGCCGATCCGTCGCGCGCGCGTTGCCACCGCAGCTGGGCGCTGCTGCTGCAGCAGGCGGTCTGGCGTGTGCCGGCGCCTGACGAAGAGCAGCGCTTCGAGCAACTCCGGCCCGTGAGAGAGCGCGAGGTGCAGGGCGCGGGCGAGGGCGTGATCCCGGGGCCACGCGGTATCCTCCCGTCGTGATCATCTCGCCCGCTGTCTTCCGGCGCCTGTGCCGGGCGCGCGCCATCCTGGAGACGCACGGCGATCGCGGCCGGTCGGTCGCGGCCGTTGCCCGCGCGGTCGGGCTGTCGCCGTTCCACCTGATCAGGTGCTTCCGCGCGCTGTTCGGCGTGACGCCCCACCAGTTCCGCACCGGCGCGCGGCTCGAGCAGGCGCGGCGGCTGCTGGGCGACGGTCGTTCCGTCACCGACGCGTGCCTGGCCGTCGGCTTCTCGAGCCCCGGCAGCTTCAGCCACCTGTTCGGCCGCCGGGTCGGGGTGGCGCCGTCCGCCTACCGGCGCCGTCCGTTCGCGCGCGAGCCCGCTCCGGGCTGCATCACGCTGATGGCGCCGCTCGCCGAACCGCGCCAGCGGTGAACGCCGCGCAATTTTCGACAAGCGGGCGCGCGGCGGCGATGACACGATCGCCGCCCATGAGGATCAAGCTGAACAGCATCATGGTCGACGATCAGGACAAGGCGCTGCGCTTCTATACGGAGGTGCTGGGCTTCGAGAAGAGCCAGGACATCCCGGTGGGCGGCCCCTACCGGTGGATCACCGTCGTCTCGGCCGAGGGGCCCGATGACCTCGAGCTGTCGCTGGAGCCGAACGCGAACCCGGCGGGCAAGACGTTCCAGACGGCGCTGTTCGAGCAGGGCATCCCCGCGACCGCCTTCGAGTCGAGCGACGTCGCCGCCGAGTACGACAAGCTCGCCGCGCGCGGCGTCGCCTTCACGAGGCCGCCGACCAAGGCGGGGCCGGTGACGATCGCTGTTTTCTCCGACACCTGCGGCAACCTGATCCAGATTTACCAGCGCACCTGATGGCCAGGCCCCCCGATCCCCCGCGCGCCAGCCAGTCCTTCATCGAAAAGGGGGGCGAGGCCTGGGCGCGCCTGCAGGAGCGCACCGACGCGCTGATCGATCCGCTGGGGCGCGTCGCCATCGAGCGGCTGGCGGTCGCCGCGGGCGAGCGCGTCCTCGACGTGGGGTGCGGGTGCGGGCAGACGCTGCTCCAGCTCGCCGAGCGCGCCGGCCCGTCCGGGCACGTGCTGGGCGTCGACATCTCGCCGCCGATGCTGGCGCGCGCGCAGGAGCGCGCCGCGGGACGGTCCACGATCGCGCTCGCGCTCGGAGACGCGCAGACCTACGCCTTCGCGCCCGCGGCGTTCGACGCCGTGTTCTCGCGCTTCGGCGTCATGTTCTTCGACGACGCCCGCGCGGCGTTCCGCAACCTGCGCGCGGCGGCGCGGCCCGGCGGCCGGCTGTCGTTCGTCTGCTGGCAGGAGATCTCCAGGAACCTGTGGGCCACGCGCCCGCTCGAGGCGGTGATGCGCCTGCTGCCGGCCTCCGCGCTGCCCGACCTGCTGCGCGAGGGCCGGCCGGGGCCGTTCTTCCTGTCCGATCCCGCGCGCGTGCGCGCGATCCTCGGCGACGCCGGCTGGACGGACGTCTCGCTCGAGCCCGTCGAGATGCCGCTCGATCTCGGCGGCGGCGCGACGCTCGACGAGGTGGTGGACTACTCGTTCCAGATCGGGCCGGCGGCGCGCGCGATGGCCGACGCGCCGGAAGCGCTCAAGCCGGCGCTGGCGGCCGCGCTGCGCGAGGCGCTCGCCCCCTTCGCGACCGCGCGCGGCGTCTTCATGGACGGCGCCGCCTTCGTCGTCCGCGCGCGCGCGTGACGCCGGCGCTCAATCGCAATCCGAAACGGGACAGACGTACTTCCCCTCCACGCACTCCGTGACGCCCGCGCACGCGCGGGCGCCGACGCTGACGGTGCAGGCGACGCCGGCGCCGGGAGGTCCGGCGCAGCCGATCGAGGTCGGGCCGCAGACGCCGGGCGGCATCCCGGAGGGCCACGGGCCGCAGTCGCCGGGATTGGCGCGGCGGCAGACCGGGCGGTCCGCGGTGGTGCAGTCCGCTGTCGTGGAGCAGAAGCAGCCGTCCGAGAGGACGCGCAGCGAGGTCAGACGGACCCGCCCCGAGGCGGTGGCGGCGCAGTCCTCGGCGGCGAGCTGGACGCGCGTTGCGTGCAGATCGTAGTCGGGGCCGCCGCCGTCGGCGGCTACGTAGTCGGCGATCGCGGCGCGGAAGTCGCTGGAACATCCCTCGCCACCCGCGCCGCATTGTCCCTTGCACGTCGCCGGGATCCCTTCCCAGTCGGGGAACCGGGCCTGCGCCGGCGTGAACAGGCGCAAGTAACAGCCGGGGCCGAGCACCTCGTCGCGCAGGACGAGCGCCAGCTTCCTGCGCAGGGGATGACGCCCGTACCACAGGTTGAGGCCGCCGCGGAGATCGGCGCCCTCGACACAGAACACCACCTCGATGATCCCGTCGTCGCCGTACGCGGTGTCGAAGGTCGTGAGGTCCTGCCCGAGCGCGAGCTCGCACACCGCCCAGGCGCGCTCGGCGTTCGTGCAGTCGATGTCGTACGACATGACCAGCCCGCCGCCGGTGTCCTTCGTGCAGCTCTGCCCGTCGCAGACGTCGCGCGGACAGGCGGGCGCGAGGTCCGGGTTGTTCACGGGGATCGCCGTCGCGGCGCACGCCGCCGCCGGCTGCCGCGCGTCGGCCGGCCCGAGGTCGGTCCCGTGATCGGGGGCCGCATCGGCGATCGGCTGGGCCGCGACGTCGTCCGGCGCGTCGGTCGCGACCGTCCCCGCGTCGGTGGCGCGGGCGGCGCCGTTGTCACCGAAGGTCCACAGACGGCTCGGGTGGCAGCCCGCGAGCGCGAGGACGACGCCGAGAGGGACCCCGGCGCGCGTCATTGCACCTCCGCCGGGTCGTACAGGCACGCGCGGTCACGTTCGGCGTCGGTGACGCAGATGCCGCCACAGCGGACACCCGCCGGGCAGGTGGGGGCGGGGAGCGCGGCGCGCGTGTCGCAGATCGGCTTCGCCAGGTCCTTGCAACCCTGCCCCGGGGCGCACAGGCAGTTCGGCCCGAGCGAGGTGCCGTGGCGGCGGATCTCGATGTCGCCGATCGAGCCCGTCTGTCCGTCGCGGGCGCACCCTTCGACGGTCACGTAGAGGGTGGTGTTCGCATAGCTGAACGCGCAGGCAGGGTTCCTGTCCGCCCATCGGCCCGCGGTGCAGCCCGTGATGCAGGCGCGATCGAACCCCGCGAACGCCGGCGTGGCGAGATCGGCCGTGCTGTAGGTCGGGCAGATCGCGTCCGAGGGCGCGAACACGACGCGATAGCACCCGGGACCGATGCCGCCCCGCGCCTGGTCGAACGAGAAGGGGCGCAGCAGCTTCCGTCGCGGGTAGAGCCCGTAATAGAAGTTCACCTCGCTGTACGTGGTCTGCGCGAGCGTGAACGAGATCTCGAGCGCGCCGAGACCGCCGTGGTCGGCGTCGAAGTCGGTGAGATCGACGCTCGTGAACAGACACTGCGAGAACGGGTACGGGTTGGCGCACACCCCCTGGAAGTACTGCATCGTGGCCGTGCCGCCCGTGACGGGGCAGAGGGACGGGCTGGCCGCTTGTTCGAAACGGTCGGCGACCCCCTGCGCGGGCGTCACCGGCTGACGGTCGCAGCCGCAGGCGGAAGAGAGCGTTCCGTCGCTGTTGACGGTGTAGTCGGGTACACCGTCGCAATCGTCGTCGCGGTCGTTGCACTGCTCGGGCTGAGGAGGCGCGGCCATCACGCTACACACGGTGCCGACGCCGTCCGGGGCGCAGATTCGCGTGCCGGTCCGGCGGCACTCGCCCACGCCGTCCGCGCAGGCGGCGCCGACGTCGAACACCTCGTCGACCTGGCCGTTGCAGTCGTCGTCGACGTCGTTGCACCTCTCCGTCGTCGGCGCGACGGCGCCGACACAGATCTCCTGTCCGCCGCTGCAGGCGCGGGTTCCAGGCCGGCAGGCGCCGCCGCTGACGCCGCAGGGGCCCGTCACGTCGTCGATGACGCCGTCGCAATCATCGTCGAGGCCGTTGCACGTCTCGGGCCGCACGTCGGCGATCGTCGCGTCGCAGACCACCGTTGCGCCGTCCGGGGCGCACACCGTGGTTCCGTAGCGGCGGCAACCGGCCGTCTCGACCAGGCACGACTGGCCGATCCCGAAGCCCTCGTCGGCGACGCCGTCGCAGTTGTCGTCGCGGCCGTTGCAGATCTCGGGCGGGCCGACGTCGCCGCCGAGGCAGTCGCTCCACCGCCCGCCCTGGCACTTCTGGGCGCCCGGGTTGCAGACGCCCGGGCGGGGTGGGCAGGGGCGATCCGCCTCGCCGTCGCTGCAGGCGCAGCCTTCGTTGCTGCGCCCGTCGCAGTTCTCGTCGACGAACGCCGCGTCGCACGCCTCCGCCTCCGGCTGCCCCGGCGTCGCGTCGCACGCCAGCCCGTGACCGTCCGCGCGGCAGACGAACGTGCCGGTGCGGCGGCAGGCCCCGAGGCCGACGTCGCAGGAATGCCCCTTGTCCGCGTACAGCTCGTCGACCTCGTCGTTGCAGTTGTCATCGAGCTCGTTGCACAGCTCGTCCGACGGAAGCACCGCGCCCATGCAGATCTCCTTCCCGCCGCTGCAAGCGCGGGTTCCCGGGCGGCATGTGCCGCCGCTGACGCCGCAGGGACCGGTCACGTCGTCCACGACGCCGTTGCAATCATCGTCGAGGCCGTTGCACGTCTCGGGGCGGATGTCGGCGACCGTCGCATCGCAGACGACCGCGTCGCCGCCGGGCGCGCACACAGTGGTGCCGTATCGGCGGCAGCCATCGCTCAGGACCAGGCACGCGCGGCCGACGTCGAAGCCCTCGTCGACGCGGCCGTCACAGTTGTCGTCCTTGCCGTTGCAGCTCTCGTCGGGCGAAGCGACGGCGCCCTGGCAGTCGGTCCACGCACCGTCGACGCACTTCTGCGCGCCCGGCTGGCAGAAGCCGGCGTGGGGGAGGCAAGGGCGATCGGCCGTCCCCGCGCTGCAGGCGCACCCCTCGTTGCTCTTGCCGTTGCAGTCCTCGTCCTCGAAGTCGGAATCGCACGCTTCGACCCCCGCTGGGCCCGCGACCGCGTCGCAGGCAAGGCCGCGCCCGTCCGGCCGGCACCGGAGCTGGCCGGCGCGCCGGCAGAGCCCGACGCCCGCCTCGCAGGGCTTGTTCTTGTCGGCGTAGAGCTCGTCGACCTCGCCATTGCAGTTGTCGTCGCGGTCGTTGCAGAGCTCGTCCGCGGGCACACACCCGTCGTGTTCGGCGCTGGCGTCATGCGCGGCGCCCGCGTCGACGATCACGTCGATCAGGCGGGCGTCGGCCGGCGGGTTGTTGCTGTTCTCGAACCGCCAGACGTGGCACCCAGCCGACGCGGCGGCCGCGAACAAGCACGCCGTCGCCGCTCGTGTCACCGCGCCTCGCGCCGCGGGTAGCGCGCGGCGTAGTAAGCGGTGGCGCCCAGCTTGATGAGGATGTTGACGCCCAGGGAGATGAGCCCGCCGCGAAGCAGCCGGTCGCCCCAGGGGCCGTCGCTGGTGTTGTGCATGTAGATCCCGCCCACCAGCGCGCCGCCGCCCGCGAGCAGCGTCAGGAAATCCGCGGCGCTGATGCCGCGCGCGAGCCCGGGTGAGACGCGCGGATCGCGCAGGTACGGCAGCCCCGCGAACACGAGCGCGGACGACGCGTTCACGTCGGGCGCGACGTTCCCCTTGGCCAGCAGCTCGGTCGCGAAGTCGCTGTACGGCTTCGACAGCGGGCAGCGGTCGAGCACCTTGGTCGCGAGCGCCTCGGCCGCCACGGTCACCGCGGCGGACGCGTCGGCGCCGGCGCCGAATTCCACCACGCCGACCTGCTCGACCCGGTCCGCCTTGCGGCCCGGCGAGACCACCACGCACCCGGCGGTCGCCGTCAGCCGATCGCCGCCCGGGGCTTCGTGGCGGGTGATTTCGAGGCCGACGAAGCTGGCGAACGTCCCGCTCGGCGCGATCGGCTGGCAGAGGGGCTTGCGCGGATCGGGGTCGGGCGGCAGCAGGGTGCACTCCGCCCGCGAGAGGGCGTCCTTCATTTCCGTGTCGATCTCGGGGCCGAAGTCGGCCCCTTCGCGCGCGCCGGCGACGACGTGCTTCCTGAACCTGTCGGCGAAGTCGAGCACGGCCGCGCAGGCCGGCGCGCCGTCACGCTTGGCGTCGTGGCAGCCCGCCGGCAGGCGGAGCCCCACCAGGGTCCCCAGCTGCAGGTAAGTCGCCTGGACGATCTCCTGATTGGCGAGGGCTGCCTGGGCCCTGCGGATCTGCTCCACCTTGGAGACGCCCAGCGCTTGCAGGAGAGCGGTCACCATCTGCGGGTCTGGATCGGCCTTCGCGACCTCGTCGGCAAGAGGTTTCCACGCGTCGCCTTCGCGCTGCTGCAGGGTCTTGACCGCCTTCAGGACGATCGCCCGCGTCGTCGTGTTCTTCGTCTCCTTGGCGATCTGCAGGATCTTGTCCCAGTCGTCGATCAACCGGCGCACGTCGTCAGGCCAGTCCGGGCGTCCGGCCATCACCTTGGCGGTGAACTCCAGCAACACCCCGAGGTCGGCGCTCTTGACCTTGCTGACGTCGAGGCGTTCGAGCAGGCGCGGCACCAGCTCGGCGAGCATCGTGGAGCGCGCCCCGTCGAGCCAGCGCGGATCGCGCTTGAGGAGGGTGGCCGTGAAGTCGAAGATCGCCTGGGCCTGCTGCGGACTGACCTTGTCGGGCGGGAGATCCCCGAGCGTCTTCAGCACCAGCTCGAGGAATCGGCCGGCGCTCTTCTCCTGGAGCCAGGCGGGCCTCTCCTTGGCGATCTTGACGACGAAGTCGATCAGCGAGTCGATCTGCTCCTTCTCCAGCGCGTTCGGGGGAATGTCGGTGGCGAGCTTGGCGACGGCCTGCGCGATCACCTTCCCCTTGTCACCCTGGAGATCCTTGGGGGCGACCGACCCGACGATCGCCTGCAGGGCCGCCACCTTGTCCTTGGGGACCACCGCCAGGGCGAGGCCGTCGACGACGTCTTGATACCTGTCCGCGCCGGGGCTGAGGGTGTGGATCAGCGACAGGGCCGCCCCGAGCAGCGCTTCCTGCCGGCGCGTCCGTTCTTCGGGCGTCGTCGGATCCTCCAGTGACTTCCGGGTCGCGACGAAGATGTCCCAGAGCGAACGCCGATCGCTGGTCCGCGTGTTGTCGCCTGAACGGGCAGCCTTCTTGAAGGACGGGCACCCCCATTCGCTGCCATTCTGGCGAAGGGTCTTTCGCGCGAGGACGAAGGCGTCGCTGCCTACGTCTGCGACCGATCGGCCCTCCTTCCAGAGCTTCTCCAGGCGGGCGCAGAACTCCGGGCTGACCGCGCCCTTGGGCTTGCCGGCGCGGTTGACCGCGTTCATCTCGTCGGTGATCCGATCGACGTCGGCCTGCTGCTCCGGGGACGGCGCCTTGGCCGCCGGTCTATCGGCGGGAGCCGTCCCCGCGGCGAGCGCGAGCGCAACGGCCACAAACAGGTGAACGGGCATGGTCGCCTCCTTCGATCAGGACGGGGGACGGGAACTGACGTCGAAGCACTGGCCCACGGCGTCGGGGCACGGATCGGGAAAGCCACGCACCGGGAACTGCGCCGGCCACGGATCGGGGACGCGGCCCGGGAAGCGCGCGTGCTCGCGGCCGCCCGGAAAGCTCGGGGTGGACGGGGCGTCCAGCGGGGGAGCCGCGACCGGACACGAGCCGCGCGTCGACCGGAAGAACGCGGGCCGCCCGCGCAGCTGCCGGAGCAGCTTCGGATCGGGCGCGCCGCCGCCGCGGCGGAAGCGCCGTTCGAGCGGCGCGAACAGCTCGAAGTCGGAGACCTGGCCGTCGTCGTCGCAGTCGAGTGGGAGCGACAGCAGGCCCGCCAGCTCGCGCGCGATCGGCGTTTCGGTGGAGGCGGCGATGGCGCGGGTCGAGCCCGCGACGACGGACACGTCGGCGGGGACCCCGCGCAGGTCGACGTGCGCGGTGTAACAGGCGTTGGCGATGAACAGCGCCGCGGGCGTGGGAGCGCGGAAGCCGCGGACCACGTCATCGAGCGGCAGGGGGCCGTCACGAAGGCAGAGCACGGAGCGCAACGGTCGCCGGGGCGGGGCCAGGTGCTGCTGCTTCGAGAGCACCGTCCCGTCGAGATCCGCGAGCTGGCCGTGCCCGCTGTAGATGACGATCAGGGGGTGGTGCCCCTCGGGCGCGACGGCCCGCTCCAGATCGTTCGCCGCGGGATCGTCGATGGGGGGCGGGACCACCAGGTGCAGATCGCCGAAGCGCTGGGCCAGCGTCGGCGCCTCGCTGCGCACGTTCGCGGTCAGGTCTGGATCGACGGGTGCGCCGGGATCGCAGAGGCGACCGGCCACCACGATCCTGACCACCGTGGTGTCGCCGTCGGGGATCGCGGCTGCAGACCCCTGGCGCTGTCCCGCGCAGGCGGCCAGCGCCAGCGGACCGAGGATGGCGGCGGTGTTCACGAGCCGTGGCCGAGGAGCTTGTTGAAGAAGTCGCGGATCTTCATGAACGTCTTGAGGCGGTGGGGCCAGGAGACGTCGCTCCCCTCGACCTTCACGGCCGGAACCTTCGTCGACACGAGGACCGCGCGCAGCTGGCCGTCGGGAACGTCGTCGGAGACGGTCAGAGCCCGGAGCTGGAGGTCCTCACCGGCGACGGCGATCTGCTTGTCGGCCTCGACCTCGGTCTGGACCAACGAGAACGGCCCGCCTTTCGTCTTCCGGGCCTCGCCGGAGATTTCGTCCACCGCCAGATGGTCGAGCAGAGGATCCGTCGGCGCCGACGCGAGGCGCAGCTCGACGGCGGCGTCGGCCGAGATCTCGAAATGCCGGCGCGCCGCCGCGCTGATGTCCAGCGGAACGGTGCAGGTGCTGCCCGGCGGAACGCGCGGTCGGATGGTGACCCGCCGGGGCGCCTTCGGATCGCGGCGATCGCGGGCGGAGTACACGAAGTGAAACATCCGGCACGCGCCGGGGATCTTCGTGGTGAAGCCCAGGGAGTGGATCGGCGCCGTGATCGGGTCCGGTTCGCCGGGAACGACGACCGCCGTGACCTTGGCGAGGAACTCCGGTTCGACATCGACGCCCGCGCCCGCCCCGGCGGGGCCGTTCACGTCCGTCTCACCAAGGAAGATCTCCATCGGCGGGGCCGGCAAGCGGCGCTCGATCACGACTGCGAGCACGGCGATCGCGATCGTTCCCACCAGCTTCCGGTGCTCCCACAGCCACTTCGCCAAGGTCTTAATCAGCGCCCCTCCCCATTTCTGATTTTCTTGAATCAACGTCCCCGGCTGCTCGCCTCGCTCTCCGCGTTCATTGGGCAACCGGGCCAATCTGGCAGGCGTCCTTGCCGTTCTTCGTTGCGCCGGCGTGATCGCAGACGACGGTGACCTGGACATCGAGCCAGGTTCCGGCGGGCTGGACGGGGAACGGGTTCGTGCTGACGTCTCTGGAGGCGTTGGCATAGATCACCTCGGTCGACTTGCTCGGCTTTGTCAGAGGATGACCGGCCTGCAGCACTTCCGTGGTGATGTCCGAGGTCGTGCATCGCGGCGTGACCTTCACGGCGAGCGATATCAGGTTGACGCCGGCAGGGCTCGGCGTGGGCCGGCACGCGACGGTCACGCCGGATTGCGTGTGCAAGCGCGCGTCGACGAGCGGACCGGCGCAGTTTGCGCCAACCGTCAATGCAACGATGGCGACGCGCGCATGCCGTCTTTGCCGGAACTGGGGGGCCACGTTCTCGGTCCTGGGCCGGGACAGTAAGTCGGTTACGCGAGCGTTGGCAAGGGCGTGAATGTGTACGGCGCTGGAGCCTGAAAGGGCCGGAATGACCGACGCAACGCCGCGGCCGCATCGCCTGTTGGGCAGGCACGACAGGCGTGCGGGCGCGTCTTTTGTGAGCCACCGGCAGCTGACGCGCGTGCCCCTCCCCAGCCTCGGATCCTGAACTGCCGTGCCACGCCGTCGATCAGAACAGCCGGCCCACGCCCGCGTGCGCCTGGACGTCGGCCGCCACCGCCGACGGAGCGGCGGCCAGCGTGACCCGGTAGGTCGCGGTCGCCGTTCCCGAAGCCACCGGCACGGTCAGCTCGACGTCGGTCCCGCCGACGGACAGCGGCAACGCCAGCCCGCCGCCGGTGGTGGGCTGGCCGCCCAGCGACCCGTAGTACCCGGTGGCGCAGAACTGCCAGGTCGGCACGCCGGAGTCGCTGTCGTAGAGCGCGTTGTGCGCCGACTGGATGGCGTTGCCTTGCGCGATGACGGCCGCGCCGCACGACAGCTCGAGCCCGCGCCCGTCGATGTCGTTCCAGAGGTTGTTGTAGAGGTGCATCCAGGTGCCCGGACCGAACGCCGCCGGCGACCGGATGCGGCCGCCCTCGAACAGCGAGCCGGTCACCGTGATGGCCGGGTTTCGGTTGGTCGTCAGGACGCGCTCGCTGCGCTGGCCGCAGCTTCCGCTCACGAAGCCGTCGAAGCGCACGCTGCTGATGGTGATGTAGCCCGACTCGTCGACCACGGCCTGCGCGTTGTCCTGGTCCCAGGTCGAGACGACGCTGACGCCCGCGCGCGAGACATCGGTCAGCGTCAGGTGGTCGAGCCAGACGTGGTGCGCCGGATCGAGCGAGATGCCGTCGCTGACCTCTTGGGGAACAGTGGCGCGATCTCGGGAAAGGTTAGGTGGCGCCGGGGGCGGCCGCCGGCCGAGCGCGCTATGTTGGTGCCGTGAGCGACAATCTGAAGAGGCAGGAATCGCCGACCGAGCTGCTCGAGCGCGGCGTGGCGGAGCTCGGCGGGGTCCTCGGCCCCGCCGGCTTCGAGTTCATCCAGTCGGACGAGGGCGTGGACGCCCGCGGCCCGTTCGCGGCCGGCGAGTTCCTGCGCGGCGAGCGAAGGCTCGAGCTGCACGTCCGCTCGTCGCTGGGCCTGGTCCGCTACCACTTCGGTGACGAGTGGCTGTCGCACGAGGACCTGGTGCGCGGCGTCCGCGCGCTGGAAGGAATCGCCGAGGAGGGGCAGTACCCCGGATTCTCCACCGATCCGATGGCCGGGTTTCGCCACCTGCGGCACGACATCGATCGGTTCGGCGCCATCTTTCTGCGCGGCGGCGCGAAGGCCTTCCGCGCCTTGAAGAAGTGGGTGAACAAGCACGGGAAGAAGAGCGGCTTCGCCGGGCTCGGCTCCTGAGCGGTCCGGCTAGCCGACGAAGGTGATCGCCCACTCGAGCGGTTCGCCCTTCACCACCACCTCGATCGTGTCACCCACCCGCCGTCCCATCACGGCCTTGCCGACCGGCGACGCCGGCGTGACGACGGAGAGGTAGCCGTCGCCGCCCGGACCGGTCAGCTCGACGCCGGCGCCGACCGGCGCCAGGAAGAACGTGCGGCCCTGCGAGCCGTCCTCCACCTCGACGATCGCGCCCAGGGCGATGGCGGCGCGCGCCGGCAGCGGCCGCGGGCGGAACGTCTCCAGCACCGTCACCTCGGCGGCGGTGCGGGCGGCGCGATCCTTCTGTCCGCGCGCGAGGCCCGCGTACTCCATCGCGACCCGACCGTCCTCGCGCTTCTCGGCGGGCGTGGCGCCCGCGCGCGCCTCCTCGGCGGCGGCCTCACCGGCCTTGCGCGCGACGTGCGCGGACTCCCGCAGCCGTTCCGTGAGCTGCTCGACCAGGAACTGCTTGTCCATTCCGCCCAGCGTAGACGCGCGCCCGGGCGGCCGCAAAAAAGTGGGCTCCGGGTCGGATTCAGCGCGCGACGCCTCCGCGGTAGTATCCGGGACCAGGTTGCTGCAACGGAGGTCTGTCGAGCATGGGCCGACAATCGGGGGCGCTGGTGGCCGCGACGTTCGCCGGCGCTGCGTGGGTTCTGGCGGGCGCGACGGCGCTGGCGAAGGCCGACTTCCCGGCGGCGATCAGCGTCCACGTCCCCGCGGATCGCCCGAACCAGATCGTCGTCGGCACGAACTTCGGTCTCGTCGTGTCGGAGGACGGCGGCGCCACGTGGACGTGGTCGTGCGAGCAGGATCTGAACAGCTATGCCGCGTCCTACGCCATGGCGCCGGCGCCGTTCGATCGCCTGTTCGCCGTCGCGGCGCGCGGCCTGGCGTTCTCGGACGACGCCGGCTGCACCTGGCGCGCGGCGGGCGGCGATCTCGCCGGGCAGTTCGTGGGCGCCGTCCAGTTCGAGTTCGCCCTTCCGGGCCGCGTGTTCGTGACCGCCACCAGCCCGACGGACGGCGGCGCGCTGTCGTCGATCCTGAGGTCCGACGACGGCGGGGCGACCTTCGATAGCGCCCTCGGCACCGTCTACGCGGGCACGACGGCCGTCACGAGCTTCGTGATCGCTCCATCCGATCCGATGACGATGTACCTCAGCACGCGCGGGCCCGCCTCGTTCCAGTCGGCGATCCTCAAGTCCACGGACGGCGGCGCCAGCTTCGTGCCCGTCGATCTCACGGGGGCGCCGCCGCCGGGCGCCGCGTCCGTCCTGGCGGTCGATCCGCGCGGCAAGGATCGGATCGCCGTGCGATGGCAGACGCTCTCCGAGACCGACGCCGGCCTCGCCACGGTTGACGACGCGCTCGTGGTCGCGGACACGGGCAGCGGGACCTGGACGAAGGCCGTCGCGGTCCCGGACGGCGCGTTGCGGGCCCTCCTGATCCTGGCGGACGGCGCCTGGCTGGTGTCCGCTCAGCAGGGGAGGGACGTGCCCTTGCTCTTCCGCTCCGACGGCGGTGGCGCCGCCTTCGCGCCGGTCGCCGATCCGCCGTTCATCGTCGACCTGGCCGAGCGCCGGGGCGTCGTCTACGCCGCCACCGGCTTCGACTACACGGGCGCAACGTTCGCCTTGCTCGAGGAGACGTCGACGGACGGCGGCTTGACCTGGCAGCCCGGCGCCTCGTTCGGCGGGGTCCAGGCCATCAGCGGCTGCGTGGCGAGCGTGTGCGCCGATGCTTGCCTGTCGCTGTCGACCAACGACGGCCTGTGGGACGCGGAGGTCTGTACCGCCGCGCCGCCCGACGGCGGCGGCAGCGGCTCGGGCAGCGGCGGTGCCGCCGGCGCCGGCAGGGGCGGCAGCGGCGGCGGTGCCGCCGGCGGCGCGGTGGGCTCCGGCGGGGGACCGGAGATCTCCGGCGACGGCGGCGTCAAGGCTCTGCGCGGGCCGTCTGGTTGCGCGTGCGCGACCAGCGACGCCGGCCCCGGCGCGCTCGCCGTCATCAGCGCCGCGGCGCTGGCGGCGCTGGTGCGTCGGCGGCGGGCTTCTGGACCGCGACGTCGACGATGACGGCCGCGTGATCGGAGAGGGGCCGGCCGTCGGCTGCGGCGCGCGGGCGCGCGACGGTCGCGGCCACCGGGCTGAGGTTGCGGCCGGCGAACCAGTCGAGGCGCGCGGGCACGCAGCCGTTCCAGGGGCGGAGGAGGCGCACCAGCAGGCGCGTGAGCAGGCGGCCGACCAGCTTCTGCGAGCGGGTCAGCACGTAGGGATCGGTGAGGTCGTAGAAGTACGTGCCGAGGGCGCGGTCGTTGAAGCCGTCGACGGCGAAGGCGCGCGCCCGCAGCAGATCGAACACCGGCCGCTCGTAGCGCTTCTCCGGCGTCAGGTATTGATCGACGGTGGCGCGAAACCCGGTGACGAGCAGCTTGTGCAGGAGATCGCGCGCCAGCGCGAGCGTGCTGGAGACGTCGTAGGTGCTGGTGTTGAAGTCGCCGCCCACCAGCGCGCGCGCCACGCCGCTGCGATCGATGCTGTCGAGCACCCCGCCGAGCTGGCGCGCGCGCTGCGCCGGCGAGGCGTTCGAGTCGAGGTGGCAGGCCGCCACCGCGAGCGGCCCGTCGGGAAGCGCGATCTCCGCCAGCAGGGCGCGCTTCTTGCCCAGGCGTTTCTCCGAGGAGTGGAACTTGTCGCGGATCTCGGGGAGGTCGATGTTCTCGACGCGCCCGATCGGATAGCGCGAGATGACGGCCGCGCCGGACAGCGCCAGCGTGTTCTCCCGCCCGCCCGCGTCGTCGCCGAAGTCGTCGGTGAGCGCGAGGTACGAGACGCCGAACGCGTAGCTCATGCCGAGGGCGTCGGCCAGCTCGCGCGCGACATTGCGGTTGCCCGAGCGTCCGAGCCCGACATCGACCTCACTGAGCAGGAACAGGTCGGCGTCGGCGAACGGCGGCGCCACGACGGCGGCCCGGAGATCGTCGAGCCGCGCCCCGCGCTGGATGTTCCAGGCCACGGCCCGCAGGGCGCGATCGCGCGGCCTCGGCACGGCGGCCGGCGGCCCGGCGGCCGCCGTGCGATCGCCCCGCTCGACGCCCTCGAGCACCCGCGTCACCTCGCCGCCGATCTCCGCCCACAGCGCGCTCCGCTCCAGCGCCTTGCGCGTCCGGATGGCCCGCAGCGCCCGGTAGTGCGCCTGGATCTCGTGCTGGACCGGCTCCTCTCGCGCGAACGACATCGCCGCAACATAGTAGCCGCACCGCGGGACCGAAGCTGTCTTCCGCGACGTTCAGTCCGCCGCCAGCTCCTCGACGGCGTTCTGGTAGATCCACTTGCCCTGGTATTGCCCGCCGCCGGCGACGATGAGGGCGCCGTTGACCACCGCCGCGGCCGCGCCGGCGCGGCTCGTCGGCATCGACGGCAGGGGCTGCCACGCCGTGCGCGCGCCGGGGAGACCCTCGACCTTGGCGGTGTCGAGCTCCGTTGTCCAGCCACCTGCGACCACCGGTCCGAAGGCCAGCAAGCCGCCCGTGACCTGCACCCTTCCAAGCGCCAGCGCCGGTCCGGCGGTGACAGCGTCCG
>DATBHU010000408.1:0-13598 GCA_036557265.1 Polyangia bacterium | reverse complement strand
CGAGGGGACGGTGATCGAGGCGCAGCTGCGCCACATCTGGCACCTCGTCAGCGACGGCGTCACCGAATCCCTCGAGAAGAACCTCCCCCTCCACCTCCAGGTCTGACTCTTGTCCCCTCTCCCGTCCGCGGGAGAGGGCCTCACGCCCGCATGAACACGTGCGGCGGGATCGGCTCGCGATAGACCGACCGCAGCTCGACCTTGCGCTCCAGGTCGCGAATGACGGCCGTGCCGACGTCGATGCCGTAGAGCTCGTTGATGTTGGCGACGCCGCCCGTGGCGAACACGTTGATCTCGAGGATCTTGTCGCCCACCAGGTCGACGCCCACGAAGTACAGCCCGTCCGCCACCAGGCGCGGCCGGAGCAGGTCGCAGATGCGCCGCTCGGCGTCGAGGAATTCGGTGCGCCGCCGCGAGCCGCCCACGTGCATGTTGTTGCGGATGTCGTCCTTGGGCCGCATCCGCTTGTAGGCCGCCACCGTCCCGTCGATCGCCAGCGGCGCGCCCCCCAGCAGCAGCACCCGCTTGTCGCCCTTGGCGGCCGCCGACAGGTACTCCTGCACGATCACGTAGCCGTCCTTCCGCACGGTCGAGATGATCTGCGGCAGGTTCGCCGCCTGGCCGCGCGCGACGTAGAAGACGTTCTGTCCGCCGAACCCCGAGAGCGGCTTGATGATCGCGGGGCCGTCCAGCTCGCGCAGGAAGGAGCGGACGCGTTCGACCGAACGGGTGATCAGCGTCTTCGGCCGCAGCTCGACCGGGAAGCCGGCCAGGTACATCTTCGAGCCGGCGCGCGACAGGCCGTCCGGGTCGTTGACCACCAGCACCCCCAGCTGCTTGAGCCGCCGGCCGAAGTCGAGGGCCGGGTTGAAGGCGTCGACCTCGACGGCGCCCGCGCTCGGGTTGTTGCGCAGGAAGATCACGTCGAAGTCGACCAGGCGGGCCGCCTCGCGCGGGGCGTCGGCGGCGGTCAGCGCCTTCGCGTAGCCGGCCGTGTCGCGCAGGCGGCCCGACTTGGGGCGCACCACCTCGGCGACGATGTCCGATCCCTCGCCCTGCGAGAAGGCGTCCACCGACGCGAACGCGACGTCGTGCCCGCGCCGGTAGGCCGCGAAGGCGAGGTGCAGGGTCGTGTAGCTGGCGCGCTGGGTGCGGGGGTTGTTGACCACGAAGCAGACGCGCATATGGACCTACCTCGTCGCAGCGTACCGCAGTCCGGTCTGTGTGTTCCGGCCGATCTCCGGTAAAATCCCCACGTGGCCGGGAAGACTTACGGTGGGTTCGGGGACGGGAAAAACCCACCCGCGAGCCGGGACGCGGCGCCTCTGATCGCGGACGAGGACGACAGCCAGGGCCTCCACTCCGGCCCGACCGTGGTCGACGACAAGAAGGTCGAGGAGGTGCTGCGGAAGCTCCGGTCGCTCGACAAGCCGCCCGGACCGCTGACCGGCATCACGCAGATGCCCGCCGACCCGAGCGACTCCGAGCCGACGCGGATCGAGACGCAAGCGGTGAGCGGCGTGCTCGTGGCGCAGACGCGCGATCCGGCGCCGGCGGCGCTGGGAATGGCGGCGCAGCAACGGCCGACCGCGATCGGGCGCAGCCTGAGCGCGGAGGTGGGCGAGCAACCCGTGACCGTGCCCGCCGATCCCGGACGCGGGACGATGTTCGGCCACAGCATCCACCTCCCCGACATCAACGCGCCCGACGAGGTGTCGGTCGAGATCTCTTCCGGGGGCGTGCAGTTCCTGCCGGGAACGCCGCTCGCCGCGCAGCCGTTCTCGCCCGCGGACCGGCCGCTGCCGCCGCTGGCGCCGCCGAGCGCGCCCGCCGTGGAGCGCTTCCACGCTCCGTTCGGTGCGGATTCGTACACCCAGCTCGTCGATAAGCCGCGCCGGCGCGCGTTCAAGGCGGTGGTCGCTCTGCTCGGCGGCGCGGGCCTGGTCGGACTGATCTGGTTCGGCGCCAACAAGTTCCTCGTCAAGCCGGCCGCCCCGGCGGCACCCGCGCCCGCCGCGATGGCGCCCGCCCCGCCGCCCGCTGCGGCTGCGCCCGCCCAGGCGATCGCGCCGAGCCCGGCCCCGGCGGCCGCGCCTGCCGCGGCAGCGCCGGCGCCGAGCCCGGCGCCCGCGGTCCCGGCGGCGGTTCCGGCGGAAGAACCGACGCCGGCCGCTCCGCCGGCCACCGTGAAGCGCACGACCCGGCGCGCAGCAGCGGCGGCACGCCGCGCCGCTCGCTCGGCCGCGGCGGCGGCGGCGCCGTCGGCGCCGACGGCAGAGAAGCCCGCAGCGACGGCTCCCGACGAGGAATCGGCCCCGGCGGAGAAGCCGAGCCACGGCCGGAAGAAGGCGGGCGCGCCGGAAGATCCGGACGGCACGATGGCGCCGACGATGTGACCGGCGGCCGGCCTGTGAAAGCGGCAGTGATTTCGCGGCGTTGGTGTGGTACCCCTAACCGCGAATGCAGATAGATCCCGCCGGAATCGATCCCGACGCAGCCAAAGTCATCCAGCGCCTCCGCCGCTACGACCACGCCGCCTACCTCGTCGGCGGCTGCGTACGCGACCTCATGCTCGGGCGCAAACCGAAGGACTTCGACGTCGTCACCAGCGCGACGCCCAATGACATCCGGCGCCTGTTCAAGAACTGCCGCATCATCGGGCGGCGCTTCCGCCTCGCGCACATCTTCTTCGGCCCGAAGATCATCGAGACGTCGACGTTCCGGGCGAACCCGCGCGAGATCGAGGAGGAGGAAGGCGGCGAGGCGGCCGAGACCGAGAGCGGCGATCTGCTGATCCGCCGCGACAACGTGTTCGGGACGCCCGAGCAGGACGCGCGCCGCCGCGACTTCACGATCAACGGCCTGTTCTACGACCTCGAGACCAAGCAGGTGATCGACTACGTGAGCGGGACGCCCGACCTGGAGGCGCGGGTGGTCCGCACCATCGGCGATCCCGACATCCGCTTCCGTGAGGATCCGGTGCGCATCCTGCGCGCGGTGAAGTTCGCGGCGCGCTGCGACCTCACCATCGAACCGGAGACCTACCGGCGGATGATGGAGCATCGCCTGGAGATCGCGAAGTGCGCCCAGGCGCGCGTCTCCGAGGAGTTCTATCGCCTGCTGCGCGCCGGGGCCGCCAAGCGCTCGATGGAGCTGCTGATCGAGACCGAGCTGCTGGAGATCCTGGCGCCCGAGCTGTCGCGCGGCCTGAAGGGCGACGCGGCCGGCGACGAGGCGGTGCTGCACCGCGCCCGCCTGTGGGGATATCTCGCGGCGCTGGATCGTTCGTCCGCGCTGCGCCCGGTGCCGCCGTCGAACGCGCTGCTGCTGGCCGTGCTGGTGCTGCCGCGGCTGCGCGACGCGCTCGACCCGGACACCAACGGCGTCCGCGACGTCGGCCAGATGGTCAGCCAGGTGTTCACGCACGCGCTCGACCGCCTGCGGCCGTCGCGCCGCGACAGCGAGATCGCGCGCAACGTCCTGCTGCTGCTCCGCTACATCCTGCCGTCGAAGAGCGGGCGGAAGCGGTCGCGCCAGCACTCGCGCGAATACGTCGACGAGGCGTTGCGCCTCGCCGAGATCGTCTCCCAGGCCGAGTCCGTCGACGCCAGCCTGGCGGGCCGGCCGGTCATCGCCGAGGGGACGCCGCCGGCGGCCGAGGTCGAGCTCGATGAGCTCGTCGACGTCGTCGAGGCGATCGCGCCCGAGCCGATCCGGCACCGCGGCGGCCACCGCGACGGCGGCGGCCACCGCGACAGCGGCGGCCATCACCGCGACGGCGGCGGCCACCACCGCGACGGCGGCGGTCACGGCGCTGGCCGGGGCGGTCCCCCCTCCCTGCCGCCCGTGATCCCGGCCGATCTCGGCTCGCTCGCGGCGGCGGCGCGCAGCCTGGTGGCGCCGCTCCGCCCCACGTTCCTCGGCACCGGCGCCTTCGGCGGCCCCTGGAGCTCGCGCGGCGACTAGGGCCGCGGGCTACGTATAACGGGTCGGGTCTGCCACGCCGGCCGCCTCGAAGCCGCGCCGCCGCAGCTGGCAGGCGTCGCAGGCGCCGCAGGCCGCGCCGTCCGGGGCGGGGTCGTAGCACGAGTGGGTCAGGCCGTAATCGATGCCCAGCTTCACGCCCGCGCGGATGATCTCGCCCTTCGACATCTTGATCAGCGGCGCGCGGATCGTCACCGGCCGCCGTTCGACGCCGGCCTTGGTCCCGAGCCGCGCCACCTCCTGCATGGCGGCCAGCCACTCCGGCCGGCAGTCGGGATAGCCCGACGAATCCAGCTCGTTGACGCCGACGACGATCTCCGAGGCACGCCGCACCTCGGCCAGCGCGATCGCGTAGGCGAGGAAGATGGTGTTGCGGGCGGGGACGTACGTCACCGGGATGCCGCTGCCGATCTCGGCCTCGTCGCGTCCCTTCGGGACGGCGATGTCGGCGGTCAGCGCCGAGCCGCCGATGGCGCGCAGGTCGAGATCGATGATCTCGTGCGAGGCCGCGGCGAGCGCGGTCGCCAGCCGCGCCGCCGCCGCCAGCTCGACGGCGTGGCGCTGGCCGTAGCGGAAGCTGAGCGCGTGGCAGCGCCGCCCCATCGCCTGCGTCATCGCGAGGGCCGTCGCGGAGTCGATGCCGCCCGACAGCAGCACAATCGCGTCACTCATCCGCGTAGATTACCCGGCGTGCCGCGACCAGATCCATTCGAAGACGCCGCGCTGTACGACTGGGAGTACCGGCGGCGGCGCGACGACGTCCGCTTCTACGCGACGCTGGCGGACGAACGCGGCGGCCCGGTCCTGGACCTCGGCTGCGGCACCGGGCGCCTGCTGGTCCCGCTCCTGCGCGCGGGCCACGTCGTGGTCGGCGTCGATCGCGCGCCCGCCATGCTGGCGCGGGCGGCGGCGCGGCTCGCCCGGCTGGCGCCCCGCGCGCGCCGGCGCGCCCTCCTCCTGCGCGGAGATCTGGGCCGGCTCCCGGTCGCGGACCGGTTCCAGTTCGCGATCGCGGCGTTTCACACCATCCAGCACCTGGCGACCGATCGCGAGCTCGCGCGCTTCTTCGCCGAGGTCGCGGGCGCGCTGCGACCGGGCGGCTGGTTCGCCTTCGACAGCTTCGCGCCGAACGCGCAGTTCCTGGCGCGCGCGAACGCCCGGGGCGATCGGCGCTGGGCGCGGACCAGGTTTCGCCACCCCGTCACGGGCCGGCGAATCGAATACTCGGAGACCTATCGGCGCGCCGGCCGGATCCTGACGACCACCTTCCACTACCGCCCTGTCGGTCGCCGCCAACGGGACGCGACCGGCGAGCATCGAGTCGATCTCGTTCATCGCCTGCTCGATCCCGCCGACCTCGGACCGCTGCTGGCGGGGACCGGCCTCCGGCTGATCGCGAGCTGGGGCGGCTTCGACGGGCGCCCGCTCGCCCCTCCCACCGAGCAGCACATCTTCCTCCTTCGTCGTGAAGCAGTGCACCACGGCCGCCGGGCCGGCGGGCGGCAGGCAAAAAAAGTGCACGAGAGGCGCGAGAAAAGGTGAAGGAAAAACGACTATGGTGATTTTGCACCGTCGGAAATCCCGGGGATTTCCCCTTGACAGGATCATGGCCCCCGATACGATGACCGAGATTTTCGGTAACAACTTTCTGATGGAGGGCTGCCGAGATGGCGGAGAAAGTCGCAAAGCTGGGAGTGTCGCGCGAAAAGGACTTCATGTACTACGTGAAGGACGGAGGGGTCTGGAAGGTACAGCGAAAGCAGCCCGGGGTTCCGAAAGGCCGCCCCGAGAAGGTTGCCGACGGCGGGTTCGAGATGGACACGAACTACATCTACTTCGTCGATCGTGACGGAGATGTAGCGCGCGCCAAGCGAGCCGTCGGAGGCCAGAAGCGCAAGAAGACCGCCCGCGCCGCCAAGAAGCGGCCGGCACGCAAGGCGGCCAAGAAGACGAAGGCGAAAGGCAGCAAGAAGAAGGCGAAGGCGAAGGCCAAGCCGAAGAAGGGCAAGAAGCGCCGTTAGCAGTCGTTAGCAGCCTCTCTTCTTCTGTTCGCGAAAAAGGCCGCCGGTGGTTCGCCACCAGCGGCCTTTTTCTTTTGGCCGCCGGTGGTCCGCCACCAGCGGCCTTTCGCTGAAACGCCTTCGCGCGAAGCGGTCAGCGCCGCTTGCGCTTGTTGTGGTGATGCCGCCCGGTGGGCCGGTTGCCGCGGCCGCCGTTCGAGCCGCCGCCGCCGCCACCGCCACCGCCGCCACCGCCACTCCGGCCTGCGCCGCCCGCAGCCGCCTCCGCGAGCTCGGGCGACGGCGAGCCGGACGCGAACGCGTGCATGATCCAGACGAAGCCGATCAGCGTCACCACGGACATCAGCATGTATTGCTCGTCCAGCCACTGCGAGATGCGAACCCCCGCCAGCGGTCCGGTGCTCGGCAGGTACTTCGTCGGCGCCCAGTCGATGAAGCCGGTCGCCGCCGTCACGCCGAGCAAGATGGCGCCCGCCTCCTTCCGCTTGTAGTAGAGGAAGGTGGTCGCGAACAGGAACGAGTAGTAGTAACAGGTCAGCTCGATCCCGATCGCGATCATCATCGAGCCCATCGCGCACGCGATCCACGGCTCGATGTCCCGGCGCAGCGCCGCGAACAGCATCCCGCCGAACCCGAGGCAAAACAGCAGGTAGAGCGGCATGCGCCGCTTGAAGGTCGCGACCTTCGCCCGCTTCCACTTGCCCCACGGATCCTCGTCGCGCGAATCCTGCAGCGACCGCCCCGCCTCCGAGGTGCTGTACGTGACGACGGTGCGCAGCCCCATGTGGTTGGTGAGCGGCGTCTCCTTGTGCTTGCGCGTGTTGAAGATGAACGCCTTGTAGCCGTCGATGCCGCTGCTGGTCACCAGGCTGATCGGCATCAGCGTCCCGATCGCCAGCGCCGCGCCCACGAACAGCTGCAGGTAGCGGCGGTCGATGCGGGTGATGAACGCGCGCAGGGTCGTGAACGGCTGCGGCTTGTAAATGCGGATCTGGTTCCAGACCACCTCGGGCACGTTCACCTCGCGGCCCGCCTTGTTGACGGTGGTGCGCCAGGTGACGTCCGGCAGCCGGACCAGCCAGTGCGGATCGTCGGGCCCGGCCTTCCCCCACAGCTGCTTGAGCGCCACCAGCACCGGCCCCACGAAGACGAACACCGGGAAGATGCGCAGCAGCGTCGAGTAGCCCAGGAAGAATCCGCCCAGCAACGGGTGATCCTTCTTGATCAGGCAGATGCCGCTGACGAAGTAGAACAGCCAGTCCCAGCGCAGGAACGCCCCCCCCGTCCAGTAGAAGCGCGACGGGAAGTTGGTGGCGAACACCGCGAGGGCGACGCAGGTGGTGCGCCACCCGAATGCCCACATGCTGAGCAACGTCATGCCGACGATGAACAGCGGATCGATCCAGGTGAGCCAGTCGATCTGCGCGTCGGACGCCGGCCCCGTGTTCGCCAGCGTCGTCCCGAGGATGTTCCAGACCGGCGTCCCGTTGTAGCCGTGGTCGGTCTGCGCCTCCTCCCACCGCTTCACGTCGTGCTTGCCGCGGAAGTGGGCGACGTCGTGCTTGAACGCCTCCCAGCGCTCGGGCGTGAAGTGCTTCTTGCAATCCTCGGGGTGGGCGAGGATCTGCTGCGTCCCCTCCATCATGTTGGTGCGCAGGTTCATCACCTTGCGCAGCTCGACGCGGCGGCGCAGCCCGGGCGCCTCCGAGTCGGCGACGGCGACGCACTCGTAGAGCCGGTCGTACGACAGCTCCTTGAAGTACTTCGAGCCGACGTAATAGTGGAACGTGTCCCACTGGTGGACGCGGTTCGGGAAGTGCCACATCCCGAAGTTGAAGTAACAGAGGAACGACACCGCCCCGATGAGCAGCAGCAGGCCGTCGCGCAGGCCGCGGCGGTGGTCCGAGCGCCCGCGCCGGTCGAGGCGGATGCCCCAGATGAGGAGCGCCATCGCCACGAACGCGAGCCCCATCTCGAAGCGCGAGCTCTCGTCGTTCGCGAACCACTTGAACTCGTACCAGGGCGCGGTGACCACGGTGGCCGCGGGCGCGTCGACCGTCGGCAGCTTCGGCGGGAACGGCGTGGGCGCCTGGCAGTACGCCTGGAACTCGGAGATCGAGTACGACCCGTCGCCGAGCGGCTCGCCGATCTTGATGTAGCGGACCGCGGTCGGGTCGATGCGCACCGGCCGCGTGCGCAGGCCGTGACCGACGTTGACGACGCTGTCGACCTCGGTCAGCAGCTTGTACGACGACGGCGTGTCGTCGACGGCGCCGAAGATCTTGTACGTGTCGTTGGCGTCGGCCTGCAGCAGGAACGTCGACACCGAGCGGACGATGCCGAGGTCGTAGGTGATCGTGCCGGCGGGCGTGTCGAGGAAGACGCCGGTTCCGGGCGCGTCCCACTGCGCCCCCTCGGGCGCCGCCTTCCCGTCGGTGACGAGGCGGAAGTCGCCGTGTGAGTCCTGGCGGCCGGTCGGCATCCGGTTGGCGAGCAGATTGTCGGTCCCGCATTCCGCCGACGAGACCTGCGCGGCCGCCGGCCGCGCCGAGAGCAGCAGCAGCGCGGTCGCGATGAACAGCGCGGAGACGCCGGCCAGAGCGGCCCGCGGCAAGGGTACAAGCGATTTACAGCCGGTCATGATTTCGGGGACATTACCAGCAATTCCGGGCCGTCGCGGGAGGTTCCGGACGTTTTCGCGTGGGGCGCAGGCGGCTCCGCCGCCGAAGCCCCGTCGCGGGGGGTTCGGGACCCTTTGAGGGTCCCGACAGAATTTGTGCGATCCTCCGGGGCCATGCATCCGTCCATCGCACTGGCCCTCACGGTCGTGATGGTCCTGGCGAACGCGTTCTTCGTCGCGTCCGAGTTCGCGTTCGTCAAGATCCGGCCGACCCGGCTCCAGCAGCTGGCCCGCGAGGGGCGAGTCCGCGCGCGCCTCCTGCTCGGCATCACCGGCCAGCTGCCCGCTTATCTGTCGGCGAGCCAGCTCGGCATCACGCTCGCGTCGCTGTCGCTGGGCTGGCTGGGCGAGCCGGCGTTCGCGGCGTTGATCCGCCCGCACCTCGTCGGCATGGCCGCCTCCGAGACCACCGTGCACACGCTGGCGGCCGCGCTCAGCCTCACCGTGATCACCTTCCTGCACACGGTGCTCGGCGAGCTCGCGCCCAAGGCGATCGCAATCCAGCGCACCGAA
This sequence comes from Polyangia bacterium, assembly GCA_036557265.1. Classification (GTDB taxonomy): domain Bacteria; phylum Myxococcota_A; class Polyangia; order Fen-1088; family Fen-1088; genus JADGRB01. The sequence goes on along the minus strand of DATBHU010000408.1, from coordinate 4,400 downwards.
TCGATCGCGATGTGGGCGGCGGTCCCGTTCCGGGTCTTCTACCTGGTATCGTTTCCGTTCACCTGGACGCTGAAGGTCGCGGCCGGGCTGGTGCTGCGGGTGCTGCGCCTGCCGCCCGCCTCCGAGGCCGAGATGCTCCACTCGCCGGACGAGCTGCGGCTGGTCATCCAGCACGTGCAGCTGGACCCGGGCGCCCGCCGCCTGATCGACCGCGTGTTCGACTACACGCACCGGGTCGCGCGCCACGTCATGACGCTGCGCCGCGACGTGGTCACCCTGACCGCCGGCATCCCGTTCGACGACAACCTGCGGATCGCGCTGGCGAACCAGTACACGCGCTACCCGCTGGTCGAGCCGGGGACAGATCGGGTCGTCGGCTACATCCATCTGAAGGACATCGTCAGCGCGCTGGCCTCGGGCAAGCGCCCGGCCTTCATGCGCGAGCTGGTGCGCGAGCCGATCTACGCGTCGGACGATACGCGTCTCGAGTGGTTGAGGCGCGAATTCCAGCGCCGCCGCGTGCACATGGCGATCATCCTCGGCCCCGGACACACGTTCGCCGGCATCGTGACGCTGGAGGACCTGCTGGAAGAGGTCGTGGGCGAGATCCAGGATGAGCAGGACGCCGAGGAGATCCCGCCCATCGTCCGCAACGCCGACGGCAGCTTCGAGGTCGACGGCCGCCTGACCCTGGACGTGGCCGCGCGCGACGTCGGCGTCGCCTTCCCGGCTGTGCCGCCCGAGATCGAGACGCTCGGCGGTTTCATCATCACCCGGCTGCCGGAGGCGCCGGTCCCGGGCGATATCATCGCGGCGGGCGGCTTCCGCTTCACCGTCCTGGCCGTGCGCGACCGCCGCATCCGCCGCCTTCACGCGGTGCGGCTACCCAACGTCGTGGAACCCGAGGTGATCTCGGAAGGCTGAGCGGCGAGTCGTGGATCACCCCGGGCGCAGGCGTAAAGAACCGCAAAAAAATCGCTACGGTCGCGCGCTTTTTCGGACTTCCACAGCCGCGCAAACAATATGATGCGCGCGATTGATCCGGAGCAGCTCGCGCGATCGCCGTCGCCCGTTCGATCCCCAGCTTCGCGGGGTGCGCGGCGGTAGCTCGCTCGTCGCGCGCCCGGCGCTCGAGGTCCTCGTCGTCGCGCTGTCGTTCGCGTTCGCGGCCGCGGCGGGCGGCTGCAAGTCGTCCGGCTCCGGCGGCGACGCCGGCACGATCGACGTCAAGACCGACGGACCGCAATCGTGCACGAGCCGCGGCGACGGCCACGCCAGCGGGAGCAAGATGAACGGCGAAGCGTGCGGCTGCAACGGCGACTGCGGCAGCGGCTTCTGCGTCGACGGCGTCTGCTGCAACAGCGCCTGCACCGAGGCGTGCAAATCGTGCGACGTGCAGGGCGCGCCCGGCATCTGCTCGTTCGTTCCGGCCGGCGGCGCGCCGCGCGAGGCGAGCGCATGCCCGGCCTCCGAGGTGTCGACCTGCGGGCTGGACGGCACCTGCGACGGCAACGGCGCCTGCCGCAACCACGTCGCGGGGACGATCTGCAAGCCGGGCGCCTGCCAGGACGGCGCCGTCGTCGACGTCGACGTCTGCGACGGACGCGGGCGCTGCAAGTCGGGGCCGGCGACGATCTGCGCGCCGTTCGACTGCGATGCGACCAAGAACGCCTGCGTGTCGACGTGCAGGTCCGACGACGACTGCGTCAGCGGCGTCGTCTGCGTCAACGGCAGCTGCGGCCCCAAGCCGCGCGGCGCGAACTGCGCGAAGGACACCGACTGCGCGTCGGGCTTCTGCGCCGACGGCGTCTGCTGCAACACCGGCTGCCGCGGCTCGTGCGTCAGCTGCAACCAGACCGGCCGCATCGGCACGTGCTGGCCCGTCGATCCGGGCAACGACGATCCGCACCACATCTGCCAGGACCAGACCGCGGCGAAGTGCGGCCAGACGGGCGCCTGCGACGGCCTGGGCGGATGCGCGCTGTACGCGGCCGAGACCGTCTGCGTCGCGCCCTCGTGCAGCGGCGACCGCCTCAACACGGCGGGGACCTGCGACGGCATCGGCACCTGCCGCCCGCCCGGCGTGCGCGGCTGCGCGCCCTACCGCTGCGCGGCGGGCGCCTGCATCGCCCACTGCGCCAGCGACGCGGACTGCGTGAGCGGCCAGGTCTGCCAGGACGGCAGCTGCGGCCCCAAGCCGGACGGGCAGCCGTGCGCCGCCGCCAGCGAATGCATGCACGGGTTCTGCGTCGACGGCGTCTGCTGCGCCGAGGCCTGCGCGGGCGCGTGCCGCAGCTGCGCGCTGCCCTCGTCGATGGGCAAGTGCGCGCCGCTGCCGGCCGGCGCCGCCGACGCGCGCAACATCTGCGTCGACAAGGGCGCGGCGAGCTGCGGCACCAACGGAAAGTGCGACGGCGCCTCCGGGTGCGACACCTACCCGATCGGCACGATCTGCGAGGCGGAGCGCTGCGACGGCAACGTCTACACGCCGGCCGGGCTGTGCACCGCGACCGGCGCCTGCGTCGCGCCGGACGCCACCACCTGCGCGCCGTTCGCCTGCAACGGCGCGCGCTGCTACGTCGCCTGCACGGCCGACGACAACTGCAGCAGCGGCAACGTCTGCAGCGCGAACTCGTGCGGCCTGAAGCCGAGCGGCGCGTTCTGCGCCGAAGGCCGCGAGTGCGCGTCGGGCAACTGCGCGCAGGGCGTCTGCTGCGCGACCGCCTGCGCCGGCGCCTGCAAGTCGTGCGCGCTGCCGACCGCGATGGGGATCTGCACCAACGTGCCGGACGGGCAGCAGGATCAGACCGGCACCTGCCAGGACGCCGGCGCCGCCAGCTGCGGCAGCAACGGCCGCTGCCAGGCCGGCGCCTGTCAGAGCTACGCGCAAGGGACGCCGTGCAAGCCGGCGAGCTGTCCGGCGGGAACCGCGACGCTGACCCAGGCGGGCAGCTGCGACGGCGCCGGAACCTGCCTGACGCCGGCCGCGATGTCGTGCTTCCCGTTCCGCTGCGGCGTCGCCGCGTGCAAGTCGACGTGCACGGCCGACGCCGACTGCGCGCCGCCCGGCGTCTGCAGCGACGGCTCGTGCGGCCTCAAGCCGATCGGCGCCATCTGCGGCGACGGCGGGGAGTGCGTGAGCGGCATCTGCGCGCAGGGCGCCTGCTGCAAGACCGCCTGCACGGGCAGCTGCCTGTCGTGCGCGCTGTCCGGCAGCGCCGGCACCTGCTCTCCGGTCGCTGCGGGCGCGCGCGATCCCGCCGGCCAGTGCCGCGATCAGGGCGCGGCCAGCTGCGCCACCGACGGCGTCTGCGACGGGGCGGGCGGCTGCCAGCTCTACCCGGCGGGCACCGAGTGCGCGCCCCCCGCCTGCCCGCTCGGCTCGACCACCGCGACGCTGTCGCGCACCTGCGACGGCGCGGGCACGTGCAAGCCGGCGGTGATGCAGTCGTGTCTCCCGTACACCTGCAACGGGACCGCGTGCCGGGCGGCCTGCGCCGTCGACAGCGACTGCGCGGGCGGGATGTTCTGCAACGCCGGGTCGTGCGGCAAGAAGCGCCTCGGCCAGATCTGCGGAGCCGCCGCCGAATGCGACAGCGGCAACTGCGTCGACGGCGTCTGCTGCTCGTCGGTCGCCTGCGGGCTGTGCGCATCGTGCAACGTGAGCGGCAGCGCCGGCGCGTGCACACCGGTTCCGGCGGGCGCGGCCGAACCGCACGGCAGCTGCCCGTCTGCCCCGCCCTGCGGCACCAGCGGCGCCTGCGACGGCACCGGCGCCTGCCGGTTCATGGCGGCGGGCACGGCCTGCGGGGCGGCGTCGTGCAACGGCTCGACGGCGACGCCGGTCGGCGCGTGCGACGGCGCCGGGACCTGCAAGCAGACGACGCAGAGCTGCTCGCCGTACGTCTGCGGCGCCGGCGCCTGCAAGACCACCTGCGTGAGCACCGCGGACTGCGTCGCGCCCTACGTCTGCCAGGGCTACTTCTGCACGAACCTGAAGGCGAACGGCACCGCCTGCGCGGCGAACGGCGAGTGCATCAGCGGCCATTGCACCGAGGGGTTCTGCTGCGGCGTGGCCGCCTGTCCGGCCTGCAACTCGTGCGCGGTCGCCGGCAAGCAAGGGGCCTGCGCGCCGAGCGGCGACGGCACGGTGTGCGCCGCCGGCATGTGCGACGGCAACGACGCCTACCACCCGGCGGGCGTGTGCGCGGCCGGAACCTGCTCCATGGGGGCGAAGATCGACTGCACGCCCTTTGCGTGCGACACGACCGCGCCCGGCGGCTGCAAGACCAGCTGCGCCGGCGATGGCGACTGCGCGAAGAAGAAGAAGTGCACGATCCCGGCCGCCACGTCCGCGGGCGTCTGCGGCTCGTGAGATCGACGCCGACGCTGTAACCACG
>DATBHU010000407.1:0-9768 GCA_036557265.1 Polyangia bacterium | reverse complement strand
GCGTAGCTCTCGGCGCCGACCGTCATCTGGGCGTCCTCGTCGGTCAGCACGCGCTTCGCGCCCGCCTTCTCCGACCACCTCACCTCGATCTCTATCTTCGAAGCGGAGTCGACCGTTTCCGGAAGACGCCGCCAGTTCTCGTTCAGCACGCGCCGCACATGCTTGAGCTGGAAGTCGTTCTCGAAGGCGAACCGCTCCTTGCCGCCGCGGACCGGCTTGCCGCCGCTCATCCCTTCGAGGTCCAGCGCGCTGACGATGCGCGGGGGCGGCGAGGTCCGAATTTCGAGAGCATCGAAATACTCCTGCAGCCCACACATGTCGTCGAAACCGACCTGCCCAGGTTGCACTGTCGACAGATCGCGTCGAACTGCGATACTGCAGGCGACGACGACGACGGACGAGACGACCCCGATGATCAACACCCCGCTCGAGCGCGCGCGCATGGACGGACGGCCGGCAGCTTACAGGCGTTCAGCTCAGCTGTCAGTCCACGTTGCAGTTCGAGCGCCTGTAACCAGTGGCCGAGCTTGCAAAATGTGCCGCTTGGACCCTGGCGCCGCGCAAGGGGCGGGCCCACATTTGCGGGAACTACCTACCCCGACCTCCGAGACGGACGCTCGCGACTTGTACAAGACGGCTGAACCGGTGCCTCCCCAAGCCAGCGGCCAGCCCTCCGACCCCCGCCGGGGTCCCCGACCGGACGGCACACACTCAGGTGTTGTTCGTACGACAAATAGCTACTGAAGTTTCGCTCACTTATGCGATTTCCCCGAAGAATTTGCAGCCCTCCCCCCGGCGTTTGCAATCGGTGCGTCCTTCCTTAGAGTGTCCCTGCCGCGACGAGCAAAGCCCATGAAAACACTGAGACATCCGCCTTCCAAAGAGCTTTGGAAGTTTTGCATGGAGCGCCTGCGCGAGCTTCGTGGGCCCGACACGCGTGAGAGGGATCTCGCCAACATTCTCGGCTTCGAGCACTCGCGCGCGGTGCGGTGGAAGGAAGGACAGATGTACGTCGACCGGGCGGAGTACCTCGTCCGGCTGGCCGACGCCCTGGATGTGGAGCCGATGCTGCTGGTGGCGATGGCCTCCGGCACGCTGACGGTCGAGCAGGCGCATCGCCAGATCGCCGGCGCGGGCCGGATCGACGATGGCAAGAAGCGTCGGACAGGCAACCGGCCCGAGCCGCTCGAGGTCGCGTCCGATGCGTCGTTATTCGCGCTCGACCCGAGCAAGTTCGACGGCGGACGCGGTGTGGTGCTGTTGATCGCGGCCAACGGCGAGGGACGGACCGAGCTGGGCGATGCGCTGGGCCGGCACTCCGACGTCGGCGGCATGGTGGCGGGTTCGCTGTCGATGGGGCTCTGCCTGGCGGAGCGCTACCGTCCCGAGCTGGTGTTCATCGACCTCGGGGTGGCCAACGTCCAGGCGTTCGACGCCTGCCACGTCCTCTCCAGCCTGTCGACGCGCGCGCAGCGCCGGTGCCGGGTCATCGCGGGAACCGCGACGGTGACCGACGCCGTCGAGAAACCCGCGCTGATGGCCGGCGCCGCCAACGTCACGCTGTTCCCGTTCACGGCGGGGCTGTTCGAATCCGAGCTGGGCCGGCTGGAGGAGCGGCTGGGCCCGCGCAAGACCCTGCGCCGCGCCTGACGAACGCCCCGAGGACGCGGCAGCGAGCGCGCGCGGAGCTCACCGCGCGGCGCGCCGCAAAGTGATAGGGTCGCTGTCCAGATGGAGGGCGAGTCGCCGTTCCGGCGTCATGTCGCTTGGGGGCTGTGTTGTGTGGCGTATCTGATCGCGTCGCCCTACTTCGAGCGCCTCAACAACCCGAACGAGAACGTGCGCGTCTGGGCGACACGCGCCGTGGTGACGCGGCACGTGCTGCGCATCGACGAGGTGGAGCGCGAGTGGGGGTGGGTCAACGACAAGTCCAAGACGGACGGGCACGTGTTTTCGAGCAAGGCGCCGGGCGCCAGCCTGGCCGGCGTGCCGGTGCTGTGGGCGCAGACCAAGCTGCGCCAGCTGGTCGGCTGGCCGGCGCCCGGAAAGCGCGCCACGACGTTCTGGCTGCGCCTGTTCGTGGTCAAGCTGCCGCTGTGCGCGTTCCTGCTGCTGTTCGCCCGCTACGCCGAGCGCGCGACCGGCTCGGCGTGGGCGCGCGACGCGGCGGTCGTCGCGCTGGGGCTGGGGACGATGCTCTACCCGTACGGCAACGTCTTCGTCGGCCACGCGCTGGCGGCCGCGACGGCGTTCAGCGCCTTCATCCTGCTGGATGACGACGACGCGCGCGCCGCGCCCGAGGCGCGCGCCGGCGTCGGACACCGGCGCATGGCCGCGGCCGGGCTGCTGGCCGGGCTGACGGTGGTGTTCGAGTACCAGGCGGCGCTGGTGTCCGCGGCGCTCGCCGTGTACGCCGTCGTGCGCCACCGCCACCGCCTGTCGTTGCTGGTCGCGTTCGTCGTGGGCGCGCTGCCGCCGGCGGTCGCGCTCGGCGCCTACCACACCGTACTGTTCGGCCGCCCCTGGCGCATCCCGCTCGGCTACGTCGAGAACCCGGTGTTCGCGGCGACCGCGCACCGCGCGGGCTTCCACGGGCTGTCGCTGCCGCACCCGGCGGCGTTCCCGGCCTTTCTCTGGTCGCCGGCCTACGGCCTGTTCGCGTTCTCGCCGGTGCTGCTGCTGGGCGTGGCCGCGGTCGTCGCGCTGTTCGCGCGCAGCCGGCGCGGCGACGGCGCCCGGCGCGACGCGACGCTGGTGACCGCCGTCTGCGTGCTGATGTTCCTTTTCCTTGCCGGCATGAGCAACTGGCGCGCCGGGTGGTGCGTCGGCCCGCGCTACATCGCGACCGTCGCGCCGTTCCTGATCCTGCCGATGCTGAAGCTGTGGCCGCGCGCCTCGCGCCGCGCGCACATGCACGACCGGTGGTGGCTGACCGCGCTGGTGGTCGGGCTGCTCATCCCGTCGGTCGTGCTGAACGTTGTGTCGGGCGCGCTGTACCCGCACTATCCCGAGGCGTTCGACAATCCGGTCTTCGACCTGGCGTTTCCGCTGATCAACGAGGGGTACGCGCCGTACGGGCTCGGGTGGGTGCTGCACCTGCCGGGGCGCTGGTCGCTGGCGCCGCTCGGGCTGGTGGTGGCGGCCGCGCTGGCGCTGGTGGCGGCGGGCGGCGATCCGCGGCCGCGCCGGATGGCCGCGCATCTCGGGCTCGGGATCGCGGTGGCGGCGCTGTTCTTCGTCGCGCTGGGCGCGTACGGCCGCACGCCGCGCCCGGGCGAGGCGCGCGCCGCCGCCGTCGTGCGCGCCGCCTGGGATCCGCCGCGACGATAGCGGCGCGCTCAGAAGCTCGGGAAGAAGCTGACCAGCACCACGAAGGGCGGGCGGCTGACCGGGATGCGCGGACGGCCGAAGCAGGTGGCGTACGGATCGTGGCGGTTGAGCGGCACCGCGAAGTCGACCGACAGTAGCTGCTGGTGGATGCCGAACGCGTCGTGCAGCACGCGCAGGCTGTAGCCGACGTCGAAGTAGACGCGATCGCGCGCCAGGCCGTACGACTCGCAGGTGCCGATCGCGGCCGCGTCGGCGAACAACGTCCCCGCGATGCCGCGCACGGTGGTGAAGTGCAGCAGGTTCCAGTCGAGGCCGGTGATGAAATCGTCGCGCAGCTCGACCCGGCCGATCAGGCGCACGCGTGACAGCAGCTCGTCGGCGCCGTAGCCGCGCAGCGCGATCGGCCCGCCGGCGATGGTCAGCTGGTCGAACAGCCGGATGTCGCCGAACGTGGCGGCCGCGTCGCCGTCGACGGCGAGCACGTGCCCCGGCGCGAGCTGGAACAGCCGCAGCAGCTCCAGCTCGGACGACAGCTGCGACAGGCGATCGCCCCGCTCCAGCGCGGTCAGCGTGTAGCCGGCGCCGACGGACAGGCCGACCGCGCGCCACGGATCGAAGAAGTAGTCGCGCGTGTCGTGCTGCCAGCCGATCTGTCCGGTCGCCCGCCAGCCGCTCTGCTGCGGCTCGCCCAGCTTCTCGCCGAACGACGGCTCCAGCCGCGCGCCCGTGACGCCCGCGAACAGCAAGCTGGCGAGGCGGTTCCTGTCGGCCTGAGGGCCGAAGCCGTACCCGCCCGTCACGCCCACGCCGATCTGCGAGGTCTCGTTGTGAAAGGCGGTGATCTCGACCTGCCGGCGCAGGTCGTACTGCGGCTTGGCGAGCATGCCGACCGCAAAGTTCAGCGACGTCTGCGAGATGTTGAACAGCGCGCCCGCCCCCTCGTACAGGAGGCGCCAGCGCGGCGGCTTGCGGTTGTCCATGCGCGGGTCGTCGCTGTCGCGCAGCGTGTGCGACGCGTACGCGCTCTCGACCAGGCGGTGGCGCGCATCGACCTCGACGGAGGCGAGCCCGGCCGGCAGCTCGACCTCGAAGGTGTGCGCGCGCTGGTCGTCGTTCCAGACCAGCGTGCGCGCGTCGCCGTTCCTGTCGACGACCTGGACCTCGACCGGCTCGCGCAGGACGCCGCCGGGGAGCTCGCGCCGCACCGTGACCGCGACATGCGCGCCGGCCGCGCCCGGCGTGACGCGCACCGAGTCGAGGCGGTAGTTGACCGACGGCAGCGACACCAGCCACTGCGCCCAGAACCAGTCCAGCGGTGCGCCGAACGCGTCGGCCGCCGCGCGCCGCAGCGGCACGTGTTCGACGTACAGCTTGCGCGCCAGCGCGGGGAAGCGCGCGGGCCCGAGCAGGTCCAGCAGCTTGCTGTAGAGCAGACGCGGGCCGGGCCCGAGAACGGTGAAGCGGTCGACGCCGTCGCGGATCTCGTCGCTGTCGTCGACGTCGCCGAAGTAGGTCGACGGCGACGCCAGCAGCGGCGCGTACAGCAGCTGATCGACCGCGGGCACGAAGTCGAACGGCGACAGCAGCTCGCGAAAGTATTCGACGTAGTGAAACTCGGCGCGCGTGTAGACGTCGGTCAGGTACGACGCCAGCACGCCCGCGGCGCGATCGCGATCGATCGGGGACTCGTGCGCGCGCACCGCCGCGTCGGCGAGGGTCAGGAAGATCGCGTGGGCGATCTCCAGGCGGTGGTACTTGCGCAGGCGGTCGAGGGGAAAGATGCGGAAGATCTGATCGGACACCAGGATCACGTCGCCGTGCTGCTGCACCAGCTCATGCCGGAGCGGCGCCTCGACCAGCGTCAGGGGGACGTCGGTGGGGAACCCGGCCGCGTCCGCCAGCCGCAGCGCCTCGCGGGCCGTCGCCAGCACGAGACCGGCGATGTCCTCCCGCACGTAAGGCAGCGGCTGGTCCTCGCTGGGCGGCGGGCGCGGGCTGCGGTGCAGGTAGGTGACCACGTGCGCGCCGACGGTCAGCGTCGCGGGGCGCAGCACGTCGTCGGTCACGATGGTCGGATAGCGGACGTCGTCGCCGGTGACGGTGACGGGGGCGCCGTCGTTGACGATCGGGCGGCCGTCGATCACCAGCGCGGGCCCGCGCGGCACCCGGACGGTCAGGCGCGTCCGCCCGGCGCGCGCCACCTGCGGCTCTTCGGGGCGCCGCGCCTGCGCCGGGCCGGCCGCGCGCGCCGGCATCGGATAGAAACCGCCCATCAGGCGGCAGCGGGCGCCGTCGCAGCCGAAGGCGCCGTAGCGCTCCGGGACCTGCGTGACGAAGTCGACGTCGACGGTGACGGCCCCGCCCGGCGGCAGCGGGGCGGGCAACCGCGAGTACGCCAGCGCGCGCGGTCCGACGAAGTCGATGTCGTCGACCGCGAGCGGCGCGGGCGCGCCGTCGATGCGCAGGTTCGACACGTCCATCGCGCCGGGCGACAGGCCGCCCGGATACAGCCAGTGAAAGTTGACGTCGTTGAGGAAGCGCGCGCGCCACGCGAGCGTGTTCGGGTACAGCCACAGCATCACCTCCGACATCGGGTCGGGGCTGTCGTTGACGATGCGCAGGCGCGCGTGGCCCGAAGCGCGGCGCGCCCCGGGATCGAACGTGACGTCCAGCTCCGTCGCCGGCCCCTCGGCCGCCGCCTGCGCGAGCGCCGCGGCCGCGTACTCGGGCGCGGCCGCCGCCAACCGGGGCGCGCCGGCGGACGCCAGCGCGGCCACGGCCAGCGCGAGCGGGACCGCCGGCGCCCGGCGCGTCAGGGGCCGGGCTCCGGTCCGCGTCCCGGCCCCGCGATCGCCGTCGAGGCGGCCGCGTCGCCGACGCCCGGATCCTCGCCGTAGTCGACGCCGGGCTTGCGCACGTAGGCGGTGATCGGCTTCTTCACGTCGCCCATGATGCGCCCCTCCAGCACGTTGACGGCGATCGGGTCGGCCAGCTCGTAGTAGTAGCCGCGCGTCTTGAGCGCGTAGCGGTAGGTCTCGCCGTCGACCTCGAGGCGCTTCTTCAGGTTGAGCGGCACGTTGCCGACGCGGCGGAACGGCGTGTGCCGCAGCACGAAGTCGAACAGCCGCACGGCGCGGTTGTTCACCAGGCGGTGACAGCCGTGCGAGAAGCGACGCGCGATCGACGTGTAGTCGACCGAGCCGTGCGTGCGGATCTGGTTGTCGAAGCCGCCGCGTTTGGGATCGATGTGGATCCCCATCACCAGACCGTAGGCCGACTGGTAACCGGGGCCCATCACGCCGGTGTTGACGACGGTGACGGGCCCGACCTTGCGATCGAGCACCTTGGTCGTCAGCAGATCCTTCGACGGCGTGCCGTCGGGCGGGATCCAGACCGGCGTCGTCACGATCGTCTTCCAGACGCGCGGACCGATGTCCGAGTTCTTGTACTTCATGTAGACGTGGCCGTCGGCGTGCATCTCGCTGCGCCACGAGCCGATCGTCGTCCGCCACTTCACGAGCGGGATCTTCTGGCCGTGCCATTGCACGAACAGCGTCAGGTGCGGGTAGTGATCGCGGCGCTGGACGATCGGCTTGCCGCGCGCGTCGAACGGGACGTCGTACCAGATGTCGCCGCGATCGATCTCCGCCGACACCAGCATGTGCGCCCCGCCCTTCTGGGCCGCGGTCGCCTGGTCGTCGGGCTGGTAGTACTCCGGCAGCGGCGGCGCCTTGAACGCGACGTGCAGGCCGGCGAGCGCGTCCTTGTGCGCGCGGAGGAAGGCGATCATGTCCTCCGGCGTGACGACGCCGATCGCCGCCAGCAGCGCGTCGACGTGCTCGCCGATCAGATCCGGCACCGGGCGCGTCGCGCCCGCGCTGTCCCGCCAGGTGGGCGGGTTCTTCTTGCGGAGCGCGTTGATGGAGCCGTCCTCGACGATGCCGGCCGCGTCGGCCACGCGCTCGGCGAGCACGCGCCGGAACGCCTCCAGCGACAGCGCGCGGGTCGGGCGCAGCAGCATGCCCAGCGTCTCGCCGCCCAGGAACCCCCAGCCGAAGATGTCGTGCTTGCGCTCCCAGGTCGCCAGCGCCTCGTGCGACGGCAGGTCGTACATCCCGGGCGTGTAGCGGCTGCGCGCCGTCAGCAACCCCTCGCACAGCATGCGCGCCTGCATCGCGCGCACCGCCCGCACGCGCGCCTGCCCGCGCGCGGTGCGGTCGACGCGCCCGCGCAGCTTCGGATCCGCGCGCAGCGCCGCCAGCGCGGCCTCGCGCGTCGGCGGCGTCTCGCCGGGCGGCCGCGCGCCGGCGAGCATCGTCTGACCGGCGGACGCGGCGGCCGGGCCGGCCGGTGCCGGCGCAGCGTTCGTCGGAGCAGGCGCGGCGGCGAGCACCGCCGCGGGCGTGGATGCCGGCGTCGCGGAGGGTGCCCCGGCCGCCGCCGCGGCGGCGACGAGCGACTTGTCGACCCACGCCGAATCCTGCTGCGCCTGCTCGTACTCGCGGCGCGCGCGATCGCGATCCAGGTAGATGACGTCGCCCGTCCACTGCTCCAGCCCCTGGCGATCGACCGCGTCGACACACGCCTCGCGCGCCGCCGCCGCGTCGGCCTCGACGCGCGCCGCGAACACCGTCAGCGACGGCGGGATGCCGAACACCTCGAGGTAGTTGTGGTTGCCCGGCCGCGCCTCGTCGCCGTCCTCGTCCAGCTTGTCGTTGGCGAGACCGACGAACGTCTCGCGGTAGGCGTTCGGCTTCACGTCGGCGCCGTCGCCGTCCTGCAGGATGAAGGGCGCCCACCCGTCCGACAGATCGACGTCGAGCAGCCCCGCCGCGCGCGCCGCCGCGATGGTGTCGCGCCGCGCGACACCGTGCTCGTAGACGTAGGTGTCGCCGGCCGCCAGCGCCGCCACCGGCTTGCGCTCCGGGATCGGCGGGTGGGCCGGCTTCGGCGCGGGGGCCGCGATCGGCGGCGCGGCGGGCGCCGGCGCCTGCCGCCGCCGACAGCCGGACGCACCGGCCGCCACGCCGCACGCCACCACGGCGACCACCACTCCCAGCCGATTTCGCGTCATCCCGCGCACCGCGCGAGTCTAGCGCCGCGCCGCCGGCCGCGCGCCTTTCTCTCGAGCCGCGGCGACTCGCGGAAAGCGCCCGCGGCTACTCGCGGAAAGCGCCGCGGCTACTCGCGGAAGTTGATGAACTGCAAGTCGAGCCCGAAGTCGGTCCGCCGCATCAGCGCGATCGCCGCCTGCAGGTCATCGCGGTTTTTCCCCGACACGCGCAGCTCGTCGCCCTGGATGGACGCCTGGACCTTGAGCTTGCTGTCCTTGATCGCCTTGACCATCTTCTTGGCGGTCTCCGTCTCGATCCCCTGCTTGATGAGGATCAGCTGCCGGACCGTGCGCCCGCCCGCCGCCTCCACCGCCTTCGGGTCCAGGCAGCGCTGGGAGACGCCCCGCTTGGCGATCCGCTCGCGCAGCACCGTCAGCGCCGCCGCGGCGTGCGGCTCATCCGAGGACCGGATGATGATCCCTTCGGGGGTGCGCTCGATGTCGGTGTTGGTGCCCCGGAAGTCGTACCGCTGGCCCAGCTCCTTGCGGGCCGTGTTCAACCCGTTGTCGAGCTCCATGAGGTCGACCTTGGAAACCACGTCAAAGGATGGCATGGCGCGATGAGCTCTCCGGTGGCCATAATCTGACATGACGCAGGCGAACGCCACCTTGCCGGACGGCGCCGCCGGCAAGCCGCCGTCGGCGGCCGAGCTGCGGTTCGTCCGCGCCGACCACATCGCCGCCGGCTATTCGCCGTGGCGGCACATGGCGCTGACGCTGGTGCTGGCGATGCTGCTGGGGACGCTGGGCCTGTGGCTGGCGGCGCGGGCGCGCGCCACCGACTGGCTGCTGCTGCCGGCGTTCTGGGTGATCGCGAACTTCATCGAGTGGATGGTGCACCGCCACCCGATGCACCGCCCGCTGCAGCCGCGCATCATGTACAGGAACCACGCGCAGCTTCACCACCTGGCGTTCACCGACGGCCACATGGTGATCGGCCCGACGCGCGAGCTGGGCCTCATCATGATGCCCTGGTACACCATGCTCGGGCTGTTCGTGGTGGCGTCGCCGATCATGATCGCGGCGGGCCTGCTGCGAGGGCGGGGCCTGTCAGGCGTCTTCCTGCTGGGCGCCGTCGGCTACTTCCTCTGCTACGAGCTACTGCACGCCCTCTACCACCTACCCGACGCCACCCTGGATGGCGCCGGCATCGGCCGCCTGCGCGCCTTCCGGCGGCTGCAGGCGCACCACCGCCACCACCACATCCTGGGACGGATGGCGGCGGTGAACTTCAACGTCACCTTCCCGCTGATGGACCGCCTGTTCGGGACGCTGGAAAAGTAGCTCTTTCTCCCTCTCCCGCTTGCGGGAGAGGGTCGGGGTGA
>DATBHU010000406.1:0-9364 GCA_036557265.1 Polyangia bacterium | reverse complement strand
GAGACGGCGTTCCCGTCGTCGCAGGTCTCGCCCCACAGGCTGTCGACGCGCCCGTCGCCACAGCGCGGGACCGTCTTGCAGCCGGGACCGCAGCCGGGCTGGTTGTAGGTGGACAGGTTTCGCCCGTCGTCGCATTGCTCGACGCCCGGTTCGACCATCCGGTCGCCGCAGAACGGGCCCAGCGCGCCGCACCCGGGCTTGCACCCGCCGTAGCGGCCGTCGTTGACGCCGTCGTCGCAGATCTCGCCGCCGTTGACGATGCCGTCGCCGCACCTCGGCGTGCAGACGGTCGTCTTGCGCGCGAAGGAGCTGAGCGTCAGCTTGTACGACGACCCGCACACGTGGCGCTCCGCCTGGAAGACCGCGATCTCGTAGATGCGGCCGGTCGTCAGCCCGAAGCGGGCCGCGCCGGCGGCGTCGAGCGTGACGCTGCCGGGCGAGGCGCTGTGGACGCCGCCCAGATCGACCGCGAGCTGACCGTTCACGAACACCCAGACGTCGTCGTCGCCGACGAACTGCAGGGTCTCGCCGCCGCCGTACTCGAACCAGTAGCGGACCTCGCTGGTGAAGCTGTAGTTGTGCTTCACGTGGTCGGAGTCGCAGTCGCCGAGGTTGGTCTCGGGACCGTTCGGCGGCGTGGCCCAGCCGCGGCCGTCGACCGGGAAGAACGGCGGCGTGATCCAGCCGGCCGGCGCGACGTCGCTCCACAGCTCCGAGTGGTCGTAGACGAACGTCCCGTCCGGCTGGCGCGCCAGCGTCATCGTGTCGTAGACGGGCATCCCGCGCGGCGAGTCGTGGTACCACTGGGCGAAATCCGCCGCCGTCGTCAGGAAGCTGTTCTGGGGCGGCGCGCTGGCCATCACCGGCTTCCGATCGGCGCCCAGCAGCGGCTGCACCATGCCGGTGACGACCGTCCCCGAGACGCCCGCGCCGAAGTTGGGATGGCCGTTCGGCATCTCCTGGCTCAGGAAGTCGCGAAAGATCGCCGGCACGACCAGGTTTCCGTCGTCGGCGTCGCTGACGTCGCGGCAGTCCCAGCCGGGTTCCAGCGTGCACGTCGCGGAGCAGCCGTCGCCGGAGACGGTGTTGCCGTCGTCGCACGCTTCGCCCGGCAGCTTCAGCCCGTCGCCGCACGGGGACGAGCAGCCGTTCGTTCCCGTGCAGACGGGCTCGGCGCGGCAGTCGGAGCCGCAGCCGTCCCCGCCGTAGGTGTTGCCGTCGTCGCAGGCCTCGCCGCCTTCTTTCACGCCGTCGCCGCACGTGGTCGCGTGGCAGGCCTGGCCGGGCGTCGGGCAGGCGAACCCGGGCTCGGTCCGGCACGTGTCGCTGCAGCCGTCGCCGGGCGACGCGTTGCCGTCGTCGCACTGTTCGAAGCCGAGCTTCACGCCGTCGCCGCAGCGAGGCACGCAGCGGGCGCCTGGCTGCGGGCAGACCCATCCGGGCTCGAGCTGGCACGTCGCGCCGCAGCCGTCACCGGCGCTGGTGTTGTGGTCGTCGCACGTCTCCGCGCCGGCGACGACGCCGTCGCCGCACGCCACGGTGTAGATGCAAGGGGCGCCGGGCGTCGGGCAGATCCAGTCCGTCTCCGTCTTGCAGTCGGGCGAGCAGCCGTCGCCGCCCGCGTGGTTGCCGTCGTCGCAGGTCTCGGCGGGCGGGTTCAGCATGCCGTTCCCGCACGGGTTGGGCTTGCACGTGGCGGGCGGTCCATCACACGACGCGTCCGTCCAGCCGCCGAGGTCGGGCGCGCCGCCGTCGGGTGGGCTACCGCCGCCCGCGCCGCCCGTGACCGGTGAACCGCCGTGCCCGCCGGCGCCGCTCGTGCTCTTGCCGGCCACTCCGGCGCAGCCGGCGGCCGCGACGGCGGCGATGACAAGCCAGGCGTTCACATCCATGCAGATGTGCGCCGACGTCGTTTCGGGTCTATCGAGGGAAAACGGGTCCGCGGGCGGCCGTCATTCGCCCGCGGCCAGACCCGCCCTTCCTTCCAAGAGCTCGGCCGGGGGCGTTTCGGGTCTACGGCGTGATGGGGTCGGAAGAAAATCGAGAAGCGCCGCGTCGGCCAGGCCTCGACGCCGTTGACAGGAGCGCGCGCGGCGCCTGATCCTCGGCGAGATGGTCCGCGCAAACGGCGGCGCCGATCCGGCGTCGAAGGCGGATCCGGCCACGCTCGACGCGCTGGCGCGCGCGGCGCTCGGGCAAGATCCGGAGGCCGTTCGCCGGTTCGTGCTCGCCATCGCGCCGGCGATCCGGCGCGCCTGCCGCGGCGTCATGGGGGCGCGCCACACGGATCTCGAGGACACCATCCAGGACTGCTTCATCGACGCCACCCGGGGCCTCGCCGGCTACCGCTTCCAGGGAAACCTGCTCGGCTACGTCACGCGGATCGCCATCAACCGCGCGCTCGCCTCGCGGCGGCGCAGCGTGGCGCGCGTCCGCCACCTACAGTTGCTCGAGGATCTGCACGATGAATCGCCCCTGGCGGATGCGCGCGCCGGCGAGATCGAACGGACCGAGGTCATGCGGGATCTGATCCGGCGCGTGCGCCCGATCCAGGCGGAGACGCTGATCATGCGGGTGGTGCTCGGCTTCTCCGTCGAGGAGATCGCCGTCGCGACCGAGGTCTCCGTCAACACCGTGAAGACGCGCCTGCGCCTGGGCAAGAAGGCGTTGCGCCAGCTGCTGACGTGGCACGCCTGGGAACCGGAGAGGAAGCCCGAGCGATGAGGGCCGAGGAGCACCCGGAGGCGCTGATCGATCGCGCGCTGCGCGGCGCGCTGGAAGCGGACGCGCAGGCGACGCTGGACCGGCACCTCGCGGTCTGTCCCGTGTGCGCCGCGCAGGTGGCGATGGCGCCGCGGTTCGAACGCGAGCTCGCGCCCCAGCCGCGCGACGAGGCCCTCGACGTCCGCGCTGCCGAGGCGGCCTTGCGCCGGATGCAGGAGACGCCACCCGCGCCGCGACGGCACGCCGCGCCGCCGTGGTTCCGCTGGGCGGCGGCTGCGGCGCTGGTGGTGTGCGGCGTCACCGCGGCGGCGGCGGTGATCGGGCGCAGGGCCGCGCAGCGCGCGCCGAGCCAGACGCCGCCGCCCGCCGTCGAGGCGCCGGCCGCGCGCGCGCCGATCCGTCCGCTGGAGGCCGCACCGGCCGAGGCCCCGCCGGCGCCCGAACCGCCGCCCGCCCGGGAGGCCGCCAGGCCGGCGCGCGTGTCGCGCCCGCCCGCGCTCACGGCCGCGGCGCTGTTCGAGCAGGGCGAGCAGCTGCGGCGGGAGGGGCGGGCGGACGCCGCGATCGCCACCTACCGCCGGCTGCAGGCGACGTTCCCCGAGACGCCGGAGGCCGCGCTGTCATTCGCGTTCGCCGGCCAGCTGCTGCTGAAGCAGCGGCGGCCCGACCAGGCGCTGGCGCAGTTCGATCGGCACCTGAAGGCGGGCGGCGAGGTGGGCGAGGAGGCGCTCGCCGGCCGCGCGACCGCCCTCGAGGAGCTGGGCCGGCGCGCCGACGCCGTCGCGGCGTGGAAGAGCCTGCTCGCGCGCTATCCGGGATCGGTGTACGCGGGACGGGCGCGGGCGCGCCTCGACGAGCTGAGGTGAGGCGCGCGCCGTCACTGCTCTGCGGCGCCCTGGTCCTGTTCGTCTGGTCGCGGACGTCCCCGGCGGCGGCGCCCGATGCGCGCCGCGCCGCCCGCCAGATCGATCTGATCGTCGCCGCGCCGGCGAACGAGATGCAGCAGCTCGAGCCGCCCATCCGCGACATGCTGGCGGCGAAGGGGCTGGACGTGGCGACCACGCGCAAGCGGACGGTGACCACCGAGGACGTCGCCGCGGCGATCGCGCCGTCCCAGGAGACGACGACGACGACGGCACCGCCGACCGTGGCGCGGGTGCTCCTCGATTTCACCGTCGCGGGCCAGGCCACGCTGCTGTTGATCGATCCGAGGCGCGGGCGCGTGTTCGCGCGCCGGATGACGCTGGCGAACGGCCTCGACGCCGTCGCGCGCGCGCGCGTCCGGTTCATCATCGAGCAGTCCGTCGACGCGATCCTCGAAGGGCGCGACATCGGCGTCTCCCGCGAGGAGTTCCAGCGCGGCGTCGCGCCGCCGCCCGCGCCGGTCGCGCCACCGCCGCCGGCGGCCCCGGCCCCCGCGCCCGCCCCGCGCCAGCTCCTTCTGGCGGGCGGCTACGAGCTCGTCGCCATGGGCTCGGGCGAATACCAGCACGCCGCGACGCTCGTGGTCGGCGCGCGCTTCACCCGCCTCCAGCTCGCCGGCGCCGCGCGCCTCGCCGCGCCGCTGTCGATCGCCGGCGACGGCGCGCAGGCGCGGCTGTCGACGGGCGGCGTCAGCGCCTCCGCCGCAGCCAGGGTCCTCGGTCTCGGGGACGTCTCCGTCTTCGCGGGCCTGGGCGCCGGCCTCGACGTGACCCGCGTCGAACCGACGGTCACCGCGCCCGACCTTCAGCCCGCGGCCGCCTTCTGGGCGCGCGGTCCTTCGCTGAAGGCATTCGCGGCGCTCGAACGCCTCTTCGGCAGGATCGCGGTGGCCGTCGTGGTCGGCGCGGAGGCTCACCTGCTCGCCGAACGCTACACGGTCCGGACGGCCAGCGAGACGCGCGACGTGTTCGTGCCGCGCCGGGTTCGCCCGACCGCCGCGCTGCTGGTCGGCGTCGTCTTCTGACCTTCAGCGCCAGGCCTCGTAGATCCGGCTGCGCCCGCTCCGGTCCGAGACGAAGACGATGTGCCGGCCGTTCTGGGAGACCCACGGATCTTCCTCGGAGGCGTCCGGCGTATCGAGCTCCGTGATCGGCGCCAGCGACGACGCGAACGGCGAGCTGACGTCGGAGCGGGTCGCCTGAAACAGGTCCGACGTCTTCCCCTGCGTCAGCCGGCGCGAGGCGAACACGAGCGCGCGTCCGTCCGAGAACACCGCGGGATCGGTGTCGCGCCAGGCCGAGCTCAAGGCCGTCAGCTCCGCGGCGCCCTGCCAGACCGCGGACGCGTCGGGGCGCGTCGCCGCGAACAGATGAACGTCCGAGGCGGCGCCGCGCTGTGAAGCAAACACGAGATAGAGCTGGGCGCGGTCCACGGCGGGGGCCTCGTCGAGCGCCGACGAGCCGAGGTCCGTGACGGGGGCGGGCGTCTCCCAGGGCGTGTCGCGCGTCCGTCGCTGCGCGACGTAGATCCGCCGCCCGCCGCCGCCGCGATCGCTGGTCAGGTACAGGGTCAGGCCGTCGACCGAGACCTCGGGATCCTCGTCGTTCTGCGGGCTCGACAGCTCCGTCACCAGCGTGCTCGGTCCCCAGGGGTCGGTGGCCGCCGTCCTGCGGCTGACCCAGATGTCGTTCTGTCCCCCGGTCGGAGACACGAAATAGATCTCGGTCTCCTCGAACGTCAGCGACGGGTCCTGGACCTCGTCCGTATCGCTGCGCAGCCCGGGGACGATCTGCGCCGGCCCGAACGTCCCCGCCGGATTGCCGTCGCCCGGACTCGCGTCGGCGTCGCTCGGGCCGCCCGCATCACCGGGATTCCCCCCACCGTCACCCGCGTTCGCGAACGCCAGGGTCCGTTCGGCGTCGCACCCGGCCGCGGCCGCCAGCGCCGCGAGCGCCCCGGTGAATACAGCACTCCGAAAGGCCTTCAAGCGCCCGCCAGTATAGACGTGAACGACAGGCGTGAACGCGGGCCGCACCCCGCCATCCGGCCGGCGAGTGGCTAGCTTGATGAGGCCGCTCGATGGACGAGGCGCGCAAGGGGACGATGACGATGACGCGACACCTGTTGCACAAGCTCGGGTTGGGTGTGCTGGCCGTGGTCTGTACGGGCGGCATCGGATGCGGCGGCGGCGGCTCGGGGTCCTGCGCGGCGAACGTCACCGCCGAGTGGGTCCTCACCGAGAACGGCGCCCAGGTGTCCTGCCTGCCGGGCGACGAGGTCGACATCAACGTCGAGAGCATGCGGGCCACGTTCGCCTGCGCCGCCATGGCGGGGACGACCCCGACCCTGGCCGGCGGGTTTGCGTACAACATCTCGCTCACCCTCTTCGACGCGTCGAACGCCGTCCTGTCCCAGACGCCGACGAATAACGTTTTCGTACCGTGCGGAACGATCACCGACATCGGCCAGGTCGAATTCTCGCTGACGCCCTGAGTTCCCGGAAATGGGACGGTCGGCCGCCCGCGCAGCGTAAAAACGAGACCGCCGAACGCGACCCGCCCAAGAAAAAGCCGGTCGCCGTGCTCTAAGAGCACGGGAGCCATGTTGCAGCGAGGCCCGATTCCGCTTGTCAGTACAGGACCCTGCGGAGTCCCCCGTAATCATCTCGGCCCCTCGACTTGCAACTGGCGGAGCAAGAAAACAGGACCATCATGCGTCGGTCATTGCCTTACGAAGCGCGGATCGTAAGACACAATGCGCGGATCGGTTTTCGCCGTTGGTATTCCACAACAGGCGAGATTCCGGCGAACGCCTTGTCCTGTCGCAAGTTCCTTCCGCTCGATCGGAGCAAGAACGGATGGGTGAGTCGTGAAGCGTGAGCCGGCATCTGCTGACGGCGCCGACTCCGGAGAACAGGCCCTGGTCGACCGCGCGCGCACCGGCGACATGATCGCGTGCGAGGCGTTGATGAGGCGGTACAACCAGCGTCTCTATCGCGCCATCCGCTCGGTCTTGAAGACGGGCTCTGACGTCGAGGACGCGATGCAGGACACCTACCTGGCGGCGTTGCGCAACCTCGATCAATTCGAGGGACGCGCGCACTTCGGCACCTGGTTGCTCAAGATCGGGACGAACGCCGCGCTGGCGCGCATGCGGCAGCGGATGCGCGTCGTGCAGCTGGACGATCTGCCGGACCTCGACGATCTCGAGCCGATGCTGGATACCGACGGCGACGCCGCGCGCACGCCGGAGCAGCAGGTGTCGAACTACGAGATCGCCGCCATGCTCGAGGAGGCCATCGATCGGTTGCCCTACGACTATCGGCAGGTGTTCACGCTGCGGATGATCGAGGGACTCGACACCACCGAGACCGCGCGCGTGCTCGGCCTCGGAGAGGACGCGGTGAGGCAGCGCCTGCACCGCGCGCGCGAGATGCTCCAGGCCGATATCAAAGGTCAGGACGGCAACACCGTCCGCGTGGCGTTCGGCTTTCTCGGGCGCCGCTGCAACCGCGTCGTCGCAAACGTGCTGCGACGCCTGTCGGAAAAAGCCGCGGAGCGGCTGCGACTGAGCTGAAAGATAGGTTCGCGCGCGCGGCGCGGAGGCTCGCTCAGTGTTGGCCCATCACAACACGCGTGGCCCGATTCGTTGCGGGCGATGTTGTTCCGCGCGCAACAGTCAACGCTGTGGGGAAACGCTCGTAACGTTTGTTACTGACAGCGATTACAAGGTCGTTACAAACGGCGGTCCAACGATGATTGCTGTCACAAAATCGGCCGCCGCGACTCTTCAGGATCGTGCACCACACTGGTCGATTTTTACGCAGTTTCAGGAATGAGCGGAAGGAGACGGCAATGCGACCAATCCATGACTCCATGACATCACGATGCCTCGGCGCGGCAATGACGCTCGCGCTGCTCGGCGGCGCGGCATGCAACAACGCGCCGGACGACGCGGCCGCCAGCGAGTCGAAGGTGACTCCATCGACGGCGCCGCAGATAGATCCCACCACGATCCCGAGATTCCAGACGAACCTCCAGCGGTTCTTCCCGTTCGTTCCGACCAGGAACGGCGCGGGGCAGAACGAGTACACCGTCCAGATCAACACGTTCCGGGCCCAGCAGCTGCCGTCGACGTTCCCGCAGACGACGCTGTTCGGGTACGGCGGCACGGTCCTGACGGACTCGAGCGGCAACCCGTCGGTGGACGGGACCGGCCAGACGGCGTTCCGGTTGACGTCGCCGGGCCCGAAGTTCGAGCAGACCAAGGGCGTCCCGGCCCTGATTCACTATCGCAACATGCTGACGGGATCGCACCCGCTGGCGGTCGACCCGACGCTGGACTGGGCGAACCCCAACAACTTCCCCAAGCCGACGGCGCCGTTCGCGCCGTTCCCGCCCGGGTACCCGCAGGCGCAGTCGCCGATCGCGCACACGACGCACACCCACGGCATCGAGGTGCTCCCGCAGTTCGACGGGACGCCCGACACCTGGTTCACGGCGGGCGGCATCCATGGCCCGGAGTTCGTGTCCAACGACTACGTGCAGCCGAGCAGCAACCAGTCGGCGGCGTTCTGGTACCACGACCACGTGTTCGGCGCGACCCGCCTGGACGTGGGCATGGGCCTGTCGGGCTACTCGATCCTGCGTGACCCGAACAACGCGCTCGACGTGCTCGGCAACTCCGACATCCTCGGGATGGAGGACGTCTACCAGTGGAAGCGCGTCCTGGGCGTCACGCCGGGGAACAGCACCACGCACAGCCAGGGCACGTTCTCGGTGTCGCTGGCGAACCCGGGCACCACGGAGCTGCGGAGCGATCCGTTCCAGGTGACCGCCACCCTGCCGTCGAGCTTCTCGGTCGACCTCTTCATCCCGACGGGCGGCGCGACGGGCAGCGCCTTCATGTTCGTCGACTGCCCGAGCAAGGGGCTGACCCGCTTCTCGATCGGTCAGGTCACGCTGGCGGGCCGGACGCAGAACGCGTTCAACACGCTGACGTTCAACCAGGTGCCGGTGAGCCAGATCGGCAACTCGTGCGTCGACTTCCGGATCACCGTGCGGCTCCAGGGCGTCGGCTCGGGCACCTACCTGCTCGACAACGTCCGCGGCCCGACCGTCGTCACGTCGACCCCGCTGCCGACCCGCGAGTTCGAAGTCCCGCTGATCGTGCAGTCGCGGTCGTTCCGCACCGACGGCGAGATCTTCTACCCGCTCGCCACCGAGGCCCCTCCCGGCGAGACGATCGGCGCCAACCCGGACGTCAACCCGTACTGGCTGCTGATGTTCGACGGCGAGACCAACGTCGTCAACGGCACGGTGTGGCCGAACATGAACGTGCAGCGGCACGCGTACCGGTTCCGGTTCCTGAACTCGTCGAACCAGCGCTTCTACCGGTTCCAGCTCTCGAACGGCATGCCGTTCACGATCATCGGCGAGGACGGCGGCTACCTGCGCAGCGCGCAGTCGGTCAGCGCGTTCAACGAGGGGGTCACCCAGCGCGTCGACACGATCATCGACTTCTCCAACGTCCCGGTGGGCACGAAGATCGTCATGCAGAACGTGGAGGTGCGGCAGCCGCCGATCGGCGCGGCGCCGAATCCGAACACGGACGGCACCGTCATGCAGTTCACCGTGGTGGCCGGCCCGACGGTCCCGCCGCGTGCGCTGCCGGCGACGCTGAACTCGATCGCGACGCTGACGCCGGATCGGCCGAC
>DATBHU010000405.1:0-2081 GCA_036557265.1 Polyangia bacterium | reverse complement strand
CGCAGCGTCTTCGTCACGAAGTCGAGCGCGTCCAGGCGGTTGCGCGTGAAGTCTTCGTCGGCGAAGCGCGGCGTCAGGATCTGCTCGGCGAGCAGGTCGGCGAACTTCGTCAGGTTGTCACGGTGGACCGTCCCCTCGAAGACGATCGTCTCCTTGTCGCCGTAGACGTGGATCTGCGCCGCCAGCGGGTAGAGCGCGTCGAGCAGCTCGGCGTACGTGCGCGCCTTGCTGCCGCCCTTGCCCAGCATGGCCGCGGTCAGGTGCGCCAGCCCCTGCTTGCCGGCCGGGTCGTCGACCGCGCCGACCTGGAACACCAGCCGCAGCGCGACCAGCGGGCTGGACGGTGACGGCAGGAACACCGTGCGGATGCCGGCCACGCTGGTCTTGCCCGGCTTGCTGCCCGACCTGGTCGCGGCCCGGGCCGGGGCGGCGAACGCGGCCGCCGCGGCGAACAGCGCCAGGGACATCGTCATCATCGCGGGCGTCGGCATCTTCATTGTTTGTCCGCCTTCAGGGTGACCACCGTCCGGTTCGCGGGCGCGAAGATCGCCGCGGCGACGCGCTTGACGTCGGCGCTGGTCACCTTGTCGAACAGCGCGAAGTAGGCGTCGATCGAGCCGAGGTCGCCGGTCAGGGCCAGGAACGACGACGCCGTGTAGGCGGTCTTGTCGGCGGTCGACAGCTGCCCGGCGAACGCGTACTTCACGTGCGACAGCACGTCGGCCAGCGTCTTCTCGTCGACGCCCTCGCGCGCGATGCGCCCCATCTCGTCATGGATCGCCTTCTCGACGTAGGCGAGGTCGGCCGGCTTCTTCAGGCGCGCCAGCACCGTGAACAGGTTGGGGTCGACGTGCGGATCGTTCGACCCCTGCAGCGACTCGACCTTCTGCTCGGTCACCACCAGCTTCTTGTAGAGCGGGGCGCGCTCCGCGAACAGCAGCTCGGCCAGCACGTCCATCGTCGGGCCGTCGACGCTCATCGTCGAGAACGCCGGCGTGTGATAGCCCTCGAGCAGCATCGGCAAGGTCGCGCTCTTCCAGCCGAGCGCCGCCCGCTTCTCCTTCTTCTGGGGCGGCTCGACGGGCACGGCCGGGTGCTTGCCGCCGCGCTGCCACGTCCCGTAGTGCTCCTCGACCAGCTTGAACACCTTGTCGGGGTCGGCGTCGCCGACGACCAGGATGATGACGTTCTCGGGGCGGTAGTAGCGGTCGAAGAACTGCCGCGAGTACGCCAGCTCCCTGGGCATGTTCTCGATGTCCTTCAGGAACCCCATCGTCGTGTGCTTGTAGGTGTGGGTCGTGAAGGCGTTGTCGTAAAGCACCTCGACCATCTTCTCGATCGGGTTCGAGGCGTTCTTGTTGTATTCGCCCAGCACCGCCCGCGCCTCCTTCTGAAACTTCGCGTCGTCGTACTGCAGGTGCTGGAAGCGATCGGATTCGATCTCGACGATCTTGGGGAGCGCCGCCTTGCCGGCGAGGATGTGATAGACGGTCAGGTCGTCGGAGGTGAAGGCGTTCGAATCGGCGCCCATCTCCTTGATGACGGCGTTGTACTTCTCCGTCGAGAAGTTCTGGCTGCCCCGGAACATCAGGTGCTCGAAGAAGTGGGCGAAGCCCGACTTGCCGGGCTCGACCTCGTTGCGGCTGCCCGTGCGCACCACCGAGTAGTAGGCGACCAGGCCGGGCGAGTCGAAGCCGACGACGTAGACCTTGAGGCCGTTCGGGAGCGTCTTCTCGCGCACCGGAAACGGGAACGCCTGCCCGCCGGCCGACGCGCGCGCCGGGGCGGCGGGCGCCGGCGGGGCAGCCGCCGTGGGGGGCGTCGCGCCCGGTTTTGTCGTCGCGCCGGGCGCCGCGGTCGCGCCGGGCGCCGCGGTCGCACCGGGCGCCGGCGCGGCGGACGCGCGCGGCGTCAGCACCGCCAGCAGGGGCACCAGCAGCGCCGCGACCACGGGCAGCGCCGGCAACATCGTGAGCGGAAAGCGCATCGAACCTCCGTCGGGGGGCGGGACCCTCTCCGGGTCCCGAGTTAGGATGATGGCGGAAGGAACATGACAGAAACCCCCGCCGGTCACAACCGCG
>DATBHU010000404.1:0-4569 GCA_036557265.1 Polyangia bacterium | reverse complement strand
CGGAACGCCACCTGCTGCTGGGCCGTCTGCACCCCGGTGTTCGCGGCCGCTTGACCGATCATCTGCGAGACGATCGGATCCAGGTCGGTTTCCGCGCCGGTCGACATGCAGGTGAAGAGGGCCTTCACCGCGAGCCCGCGGGGAACGATGCTGACACCGATCGAGCGGGCCCGCGTGGTGATGAATCCCGCGTTGGTGAGCAGCCCCGAGCGAGTCTCCGACGAGAGCGTCGTCTCGACGAAGTTCGTCGCTGTCGCGCCGGCGGGGACCGGGACGTCGTAGATCTGCGTCGCCAGGTTCGAGTTGAGGAACGCCTTCCGCGAGGTGAGGAGGTCGGTGACCTTTCCCTTCCACAACACGTCGTCGAGGAACAGTCGCGACTCCGTCTGGAGATCTCCGTAGATGAGACCGCCGGCGGCGATCGGAAACTTGCCCGTGTCGATGATGGTCGAGGGAAGCTGGTTGAGGAAGAAGTAGATCTCCATGATGTGGCGCAGCCAGGCGCGCGACGTCTGGCCCGCGAGCAGGCGATCGACGTGCCCGGCCAGGTTCGCGCGAAACGTCCCTGCCTTCGTGTCGGCGAGGATCAGGGCGTCGGGCGGCTGGTCGGTGAGGAAGAACGACAGGCTGGAGGCCAGCTCGTCGTCCGCGAGGTAGACGCCGGGCGGCGCGGTGGACACCTGGGCGCCGCCGATCTCCCAGCGCCAGAGCACCTGCGGCGCCATCAGCAAGGCGTAGACGGCGTTGCCGGTCGCCTCCTCGACGGAGAGGGTGACCTCGTATCCGTTGACGGTCTGGTCCCGCAGCGTGGTGTAGAGGTTCGCGAACCGCGCCTGCTCGGCGGCGGTCAGCTGCCGGCGATAGGCGCGGACGGCCAGCGCGTCGAGATAGGCGGTCGCGCAGGCGTCGCTCGCCGGCGACACGCACTTCGTGATCGAGGCGAAGTTGTCGCGCACGTAGTTGCCGACAGCCACCGCGGTGTTGTTGAAGGGGGCGAGGGTGTCGGCGTCCGGAATGCTGTGGAACTGCTCCGCCCGCGGAGGCGGGAATCGAACCGCCAGGTCCGAGAGGACCGGAAACAGTGCCTGGTCGACGACCATCTGGGCCGCGGCCGGGCTGACGATCGCGATCGTGTTCATCAGCTGGGTGCTGGTGAGCAGATGGATCCCCTGCGTCGCCACCACCTGGCCCGGGTCGGAGGCGTCGCAAAGCGGCGTGCTGTCCGGGACCAGCGGCGTCGGTCCCGTCGGGCCCACCTCACGCGAGCACG
This sequence comes from Polyangia bacterium, assembly GCA_036557265.1. Classification (GTDB taxonomy): domain Bacteria; phylum Myxococcota_A; class Polyangia; order Fen-1088; family Fen-1088; genus JADGRB01. The sequence continues at coordinate 3,299 of DATBHU010000404.1, read as the reverse complement.
CCACGGTCAGGGCGGCGCAGACCACCAGCCGACCCGCACGTCGAGCGTGAGTGTGAGCGCGCCCTACCTGCCGCATCGAGAGACCTCGACGACAGGAGCGCCCGCACCTCCGCGTGGAGGCTCACATTTGTGGGCAGGCGGCGTGGATCAGTACTCGCCTTTGATCACGAAAAATGAGCCGCGGATCGTCCCGGCCAGCTTGGACTTCTGCTGGGCGAACTTGAAACGGGTGGCCAGCTCCGCCGGCACTTCCATGCCGTCGGAGAGCTTGAAGCCGACGGCCCGCTTCTTCGCATCGTCGATCGTGTACATCACGTTGATCGAGAGGCCGCTCTCGTAGAACACGTAGGCCATCCGGATGTTCTCGACCTGGAAGCGTGTCGCCTCGAGGGCGCGCGACTGAATGACGATGTCCCGCTCCTGTTTGAGGACGCGGTGCACCCACTCGACGGCCTCCTTGGCCTTGCTGGCGGGTTCCACGGTGAAGGTGTGGTCGTACTTGTTCTTGAAGTAGCGGGCCTCGTTGGCGCGCAGACCGGCCAGCGCGGCCGCGACGGGCGAAGACTCCAGCCCGACCGTCGACACCGTCTCGAAATCCACCACGTAGGACATGCGCCTGAGAGTAATCTCGGCGGCCCGCGGCGAAAAGGCCGGAGATCGGAGGTCTCACCCCGCGACGTCCCGATCGGCGACTGCGGCCGAGCGCCGCGATCACTTCATCACGATGTCGTCGATCCAGGACGGGAGGAGGTAGTAGGTGAGGCCGTCGTTGGCGAGCATGACGTTGCTGACGGAGTTGCCGCCGCCGCTGAAGGCCGCGCCGGTGAGGAGGACCTGCTTGTCGACGTAATAGTCGTAGGTGTGCTGGGTCCAGTCGATGTTGCGCAGCTCGATGAAGTGCCACTTGTTGATGTCCGCGCGCAGCACGTGCCGCCCGCGGTCGACGATCTGGCCGCCGTACGCCTGGATGGCGATGTCGCCGGTGGTCGCGGAGTTCAAGATCAACGACGCCTGCCCGCGCAGCCAGAAGCTGATCGTGCGGGGCTGGAGGTTGGGGAACGCGCGGGTGACCTGCCCGCTGTTCGAATTGTCGATCTCGAGGCCCGACGCGCCGGTGTGCGCGCCGGGGTGCACGGCGAGCATGGCCCCGCTGGCGATGGTCCAGCTCGAGAGGCTGGCGTCGTCGAACGGCTCCTCGAACAGCGGCGCGCCGCACGCGCCCGCGACGCAGACCTGGCCGGTCGCGCCGCAATCGGTCGCGCCGGCCGCCAGCCCCGTTCCGTCGGCGAGGCACATGCCCGCGCTCTCGGCGTCGCAGACGCCGGCGGCCCCGGGCGCGCACAGCTTGGTGTGACAGGAAGGCGCGGCGCAGCCACGCGGGCCGACGGTGCAGAAGTCGGCCGCGCCGCAGGTGCCGAAGTCGAGCGTGCCGAGCCCGTCGTCGCGGCAGAGCGACCCCGACGCGCCCGCGCAGGTGCCCTGACCGGCGGCGCATGTCGGCGTCACGCAGGCCGCCGCGCTGCAGGTCCCGCCCGTGGCGCTGCAGTCGGTCCCGGCGGCGTCGAACGACATGCCGTCGGCGGCGCAGGTCGTCGCCCGATCGCCCTCGCAGCTGGCCGCGCCGGCGGTGCACAGCGCCGGGCTGCACGAAGAGGCCGTCCCGCACCGCATCAGCACCAGCACGCTGCCTTTGTGGTCCATCGCCGTGGGGCTGAGGCTCCAGGTCGGCAGGCCGGCGACCGCGACGTTCCCCCACATCGCGACGGACCAGGCGAGGTTCGACGGAGAGGAGTTCGAGCTCACGGTGGCGAACTGCCCTTGAGCGACGCGGACGCCGTTCCAGGAGGGCGTGCGCGACGGATCGTGCTCGAACACAAACAGCTCCCCCGCGTAGCTCGGGTTGGTCGCGTTCGTCTGGGGCGCTTGCGGCGCCCCCACCAGGGCGTAGCGGTCGCCTATCGCGACGCTCCGGCCGAACCAGCCGTAGAACGAAGGCTCGGGCGAGACCAGCTTCGCCTCCTGGATCCAGTCCGTTCCGTGGCGGCGGAAGATGTAGGCGGCGCCCGTCTGGTACGTGCCGCTGTCCGACACGCCGGCGGCGCCGACGATGGCGACGTCGGCGTTCAGGCGGGCGGAGACGCCGAAGCCGGTGTTCACGCTCGGATCGCACGCGGACAGCGTCGCCTCCAGCGCCCAGGTGGTGCCGTTGCGGCGATAGATGTAGGCGTGGCCGGGCCCGGCGCCGGCGGAGGTCGCCTCGCTGACCAGCGCGCGATCGCCATAGATCGATACCGCCGTGCCGTACCCGCCGCTCGCGAGCGGCGCGGGCGAGGTCAGCATCTGCTCCAGCACCCAGCTGGTCCCGTCGAAACGGTACATGTACGCGAGGCCCGCGCCGATCACCGCCGAGGCGCCCGTCGGCTTGACGTCCCCGTTCGGGGCGCCGATCAGCATCCGATCGCTGGACTGGCCGATGGCGACGCCGAAGGCCGGACCGCACGCGTAGCCGTTGAACATTCCCGGCGCGCAGGTCTCCTCCTTCGCACGTTGCAGCGTCGCCTGCAGGGTCCAGCCGGAGGCGCCGTGGCGGTAGATCATCACGTACCCCTGCTGTCCGCTGCTCGTGGCGCCGATCGCGATCACGTCACCGTGGACCGAGACCGTTCGATTCGAGCAGCTGGCCGGCGTGCAGGAGCCCATGAACGCCTGCAACGTCGCCTCGTAGGCCCAGCCGGACGCGCCGTATCGGTAGACCAGCACGGAGGGATTGCGGCCGACGCCGTACGCCTGGGCCGCGGCAGCCATCACGTTCCCGTCGACGTCGACGGACGCGCCCCAGTCGTCCCCGTTGCGCGGATCCGGCGTCGTGATCGTGCGCTGGGAGTTGAACGGGTTCGCGATCGGCGCGCCGCCCGTTCCGCTGCCGCCGCTGGTTCCGCCGGTCCCCGCGCTGCCGCCCGTCCCCGCGGAGCCGCCCGTTCCCGCGGTGCCGCCGGCTCCCGCGGAGCCGCCCGTTCCCGCGGTGCCGCCGGTCCCCGCGGAGCCGCCCGTGCCCGCAGTGCCGCCGGTGCCCGCGGAGCCGCCGGTGCCCGCGGTGCCGCCGGCGCCAGCGCTCCCGCCGGTGCCGGCGTTTCCGCCCGTGCCGGTGCCGCCCGCTCCGCCCCGGCCGCCAGTCCCTCCGGCGGCGCCGCTGGTGCCGCTGGAGCCGCCGACGCCACCCACGCCACCCCGTCCCGACTGGCCGCCGCCGCCGTTTGCGCCGCCGCCGCCTGTCGCGCCGCCGCCGCCTGTCGCGCCGG
>DATBHU010000403.1:0-11320 GCA_036557265.1 Polyangia bacterium | reverse complement strand
GCGCGGCCTTCTCGCGTTGATCCTATTCGAACGAGATCGTGATCTCGCGTTCCAGGGCGCCCAGGCTCGCCTTCACCAGGTGCGCGCCCGGGCTCGGAACGAAGCGATCGGCGGCCACGCCGTCGACCGTCCACCGCACCGGTGACCGCGCCGGGATGGCGCGGAACGGCGGGCGCTGCTGCGCGGGCGCGCGCTCCGGATCGAGCAGGAAGCGCGCCCCGTCGGCCGGGTAGGTGATCGCCAGCGGCGCGCCGGCGCCCGCGGTGACCTCGCCGGCGTCGGGACAGTTCAGCGCGTGCGCGTGAACCAGGCCGTGCACGCGCGCCCAGCCCTCGACCTCGGGCGGGTAGCCGACCTCGCGGCGCCCGCAGGCGCGGCGGTGCCAGGTGCAGATCCGCGTCGGCCGCGTCCCCGCCGCGAACAGCTCGTGCTTGTGCGGGCAGTCGGGACCCGGCAGCATCCCGGTCAGCGCGCACACCTCGCCGCGCTCGAGCGACGGCGGCCGCGCCGGCGCCGTGGGCGGTCCGAAGCGCGCCGCCAGCGACACGAACGCCGCCCGCACCAGCGGCGCCGCGCCCTGCATCGCCATCACCCCCGCCGTCGGGCTGCCGTCGAAGTTGCCGCCCCACGCGCCGACCGTGTACTCGGCCGTCGTGCCGAACGCGAGATCGTCGGTGTAGGCGCGCGTCGTCCCGGTCTTCAGGGCGACCGGGAAGTCGAGGATCACCGGCGCGCTGCTGCCGAACATCGGCCGGCGCGCGTCCGGATCCGACAGGATGTCGAAGATCAGGTAGGCGATCTCGGGCGCGAACACCCGGGCCGGCTCGGCGATCTCGGGCGCGCGCGCGGCGCCGCCTGGAACGCGCACCCGCGTGATCGCGCGCGGCGCCACCGCTCGCCCGCCGTTGCCGAACGCCGCGAACGCGCCCGCGTACTCGATGATGCGGTACTCCGCGTCGCCGATCGCGAGCGACAGCGGGTACGCCTCCGCGGGCTTGTCGAGCGTCGTCAGCCCGGCGCGGCGCAGGCGATCCACCAGCGCGGGCGCGCCGACGCGCGCCAGCGTGTGCACGGCGGCCAGGTTGTACGAGCCGGCCAGCGACTCGCGGTAGCGCGCCGGACCGTGCTGCTTGACCTCGGCCGTGTAGGTCTCGCGCGTCTCGCCCGGCAGCACCAGGTCGTACGCGAGCGTCGCCGGAGAATCGCCCGCCTCCAGCGCCAGCCCGTAGACGAACGGCTTCAACGTCGAGCCCGGCCGGCGGCGGATGGTGGTGACGTTGACGGCGCCCGCGTGGCGCGCGTCGAAGTAGTCGCGCGAACCGACCATCGCCAGCACGGCGCCGTCGCTGTTGCGGAGCACCACCACGCCCGCCTGCGAGACGCCGCGGCCGCCGACCGACTCCAGGTGATCGCGCACCGCGATCTCCAGGCGCTGCTGCAGCGGCCCGTCCAGCGTGGTCTCGATGGTCGCGCCCGCGCGCTCGCCCGGTTCGAGCTGCCCGAGCACGTGCTCGACGAAGTGGGGCGCGCGCAGCTCGGGGTGCACGCGCCGGAAGACCAGCGGCGTCCGCTCGGCGACGTCGCGCGCGGCGGCCGTGATGGCGCCGGCCTCCTGCATCAGGCCGAGGATGTGGCGGCGCCGGGCGAGCGCGGCGTCGAGGTGGCGGAACGGATCGTAGGCCTCGGGACCGCGCGGCAGCACCGCCAGGAAGGCCGCCTCGCCCAGCGACAGCGCCGCCGCCGGCTTGCCGAAGTAGAAGCGGGCCGCCGCCTCGGCGCCCCAGGCGCCGTTGCCGTAGTAGACGCGGTTCAGGTACTGCTCGAGAATCTCGCGCTTCGACAGCACGCGCTCGATGCGGCCCGCGATCACCGTCTCGTGGATCTTCCCGCGCAGGGTCCGCGGGTGCGGGTCCAGGAGGCGCGCCAGCTGCATGGTCAGCGTCGAGCCGCCGAACGCGGCCCGCCCGCGAACCGCGTCCAGCCAGCCCGCCCGCAGCACGCCGACGGGATCGACGCCGGCGTGCTTCCAGAACCGGCGATCCTCGCTGGCGATGGTGGCGGCGCGCAGATGTTCGGAGATCCGCTCCAGCGCCACCCACGTCTCGCGGCCGCCCGCCGCGGTGGCGTCCTGGCGCAGCACGTTGCCCTGCGCGTCCAGCACCGTCAGCGAAGCGGCGTTGCGCGGTTCCAGCCGCGCCCGCGGGAAGGACGCCGCGTGCACGGCGATCCACCAGGCGAGCGGCGGCCCCGCGATCACCGCCGCCAGCGCGATCCCCGCGCGGCGAGCGAAGCGACGCGACGGGCGCAACCGGCGCAGGAGGGCAACGCCCCGCATTCCTACTCCCGCACCACGAACGTCCCGGGCGCCGTCCGCGCCGCGATCTCCGGCTGGTACATCTCCTCGGCCGACGTCCCCGGCACCACGAAGGTGCCCACCGTCGTCGCGCGCGCCAGGTAGTCGAACGACACCGGCCCGGGCTGCAGGTTGTCGACGAACACCAGCACGCGATCGTCGCGCGTCTCCCGGAAGCTCGGGTTCCACCAGGCGTCGAGATCGCGCGGCTCGCCCCGCCCGCGCCGCGTCTCCTTCTTGGGCGCGCCGCCGCTGGTCACCAGCTTGGTGTTCAACGGCTCCAGCCCGGCCGGCAGCGGATCGTCGATCACCAGGTGATTGCGCAGCTCCGGCGACGACAGCGTCACACGCACGCGCACCATGCTGCCGACCTTGACGCCCTTCTTCGCATCGATGGGGGCGTCGGTCGTCGCGTCCAGGTATTCGCGCCGCACCGTCATCTGGTTCTCGTACGGCTTCTGGTGGGCGACGTCGCGCCGGAACCGGAGGACCGTCGAGTAGAAGACCTCGCCGCCGCTGGCGCGGATGGTGAGCGGCGCCGCCGGCGGCTTCGACGCGTCGAGCGCGACGGAGGCGCGGCGGATGTGCGAGGTCTTGCCGCGGAAGTCGCCGGCCAGCACCTTCCGGTCGCCCAGCGTGGCGTCGACGGTGACGGCGCCGAGCGGGCGCGTCTTGACGTAGTGGGTGAGCGCCACCAGCGCGTAGAGGTTGTCCTGGGTGGTGTTCCAGCGCCCGGTGCGGCGCTCGCCGAACAGGCCCTTGACCAGCTTGGGCAGCATCGGCTCCGACGGCCGCAAGTCGAGGAAGGCGTCGGTCGCGATCGCCGTCGTGCGCGCGTCGCTGCTCATGTACCACCAGAGGTGGTCGCGGGACGGCTCGCGGATCATCGCCGTCGCCCCGCTCGTCTCGGCGGCGCGCGTCAGGTCGTCGAGCAGCCCGGTGACGGCCGGATCCTGCGCGCCCAGGTTCAGGGCCAGCGCGCGCGCCAGGAACGCCTCGCCGAAGCGCGGCAGCTCCGCCTTCTTCTCCAGCAGCTTCGTCGCGTAGCCGGGGTCCGGCTTGTTCAGCATGGCGAGCACGTGCACCGCGAAGGCGCGGCTCCCCATCTCGCCCAGCTCGCTGTGGACGCCGCCCGCCACGGTGGAATCCCGTCCCAGCTGGGCGCGCAGGTAGGCGGCCCCGCGATCGATCATGCCGGGCGGCAGCTTGTGGCCGGCATCGGACGCCAGCTTCAGCCCCCACAGCGCGAACGCGGTCAGGTACGGCTCCGCCTGCCCGCCCATCCAGAGCGAGAAGCCGCCCTCGTCGGTCTGGAACTTCTCCAGCTTGCCGAGGCCGGCGCGGATGTACTTCTGCAGGGCCGGCCCGTCCAGCCCCTGCAGCTTCAGCGAGCGCGCCAGCTCCTCGACGGCGACCAGCGGGATCAGCCGCGACGTCGTCTGCTCCAGGCAGCCGTAGGGATACTCGATCAGGTCGCGCAGCCCTTCCTCCAGGCCGGCGACACCGTCCGGATCCGTCGACACCTCCAGCGACGCCGACGCCGGCATGATGCCCGCGGGCAGCTTGACCGGGATCTCGGCGGCGCCGGTGGTGTGCCCCTCCGCGACCAGCTCGGCCTCGACGCGCGCCGGATAGTGGACCGGGATCTTCAGCTCGATGCCGTCGGTCTCGTCGCCCAGCACCGCCTTGACGCGCAGCTTGAGCTCCCCGGCCCGCTCCGCGCGCAGCGGGAACAGCATCGGCAGGCGGCCGTTCGCGGGCACGGCGGCCTCCTGGTGCGCGCCGCCGCGCAGGCGCGCGCCGCTGACCGTCGCGTCGACGACGACGTTGCCCGCCTTGCCGGTATCGTTGACGACCAGCACGCCCGCCTTCGCCTCGTCGCCGACGTTCATGAAGCGCGGCATGGCTGTCAGCAGCTGCAGCGGCTTGCGCACCGTCATTCGCTTGTCGCCCGAACCGAAGCGCTCGCCGGCGTCGGCGGCCACGGCCATCAGCCGGTAGGCGGTCAGGTTGTCGGGCGCCTGGAACGTCACGCGCGCGTGTCCGTCGGCGTCGGTCTCGATGCGCGGGTTCCAGTAGGCCGTGGCGAGGAACCGCGAGCGGAACGTGCCGGGCTCACCCGCGCCGTCGCCGCCCGTCGCGTAACGATCCTCTCCCGGCTCGGGGAGGTGCGCGATGCGGTCGTACTGCGACGCCGTGGTGACGCCCAGGCCCCAGGCCGCGTAGAAGGTCGCCAGCGGATCCGGGGTCTTGAACGCGATCAGCGTCAGCACGCCCTCGTCGGCGGCCGACAGCGCCACCTCGGCTTGCACGGGCTTGCCGGCCGTGTCGGTTACCTTCAGGTCCGCGGTGACCGTCTCGCCGGGCCGGTAGCTCGGCTTGTCGGTCGCGACCTCGACCTTCAGCCGCTTCGCCGCCGTGTCGACGGCCAGCGTCGTCATCCCCATCCGGATGATCGGAACGCCGCGTCCGCCCTTGCCGGTGCGGCCCTTGACCAGCATCACCGACGCGTAGACGTTGGGACCGTAGCCTTCCTTGATCGGCACCTCCACGGTGCTGGTGCCGGCGCCGGCCGTGAACAGGCGCTTCTCGAGCACGCCGTCGCGCTCGATGGTCAGCAGGCCGGTGGCGTTGCGGACGGTGGTCTTGAGCAACAGGCGCGCCGTCTCGCCGACCTTGTAGCTCGGCTTGTCGGCGATCAGCTCGAAGCGCTCGTCGTCGTTGGCCTGCCACGACCCCTCGTCTCCGCCCCACGAGTAGAAGGTGCTGGCCGCCGCCGTCGCGTTGCCGGCCCCGTCCTTCCCCTCGACGATCAGCTCGTACTCGCCCGAGCCGGGCGGCGCGAACTTGATCTCGGCGGGCGCCTCCGCGCCCACCGCCACCGCCTGGCGCATCACCTCGCCGTCGTGCGCCTCGCAGCGGTAGCTGCCGCGATAGCCCCACGCCTCCCAGGCGCAGCTCCAGTCGTGGCGGATGATCTTGAAGGTGCCGCCGGCCGCGATGCGGTTCCCCTTGGGATCGACCGCCACCACCTTGATGGTGCGCGGGCCCTTGGCCTCGCCGATCGGGCTGCCGCGGTCGATGCCGAAGTAGACGCCCGCCTGGTGGGCCGGGATGGCGACGTTGGCGGCGATGGTCTGGTGCGTCTCGTCCTGCACCTCGGCGGTCACCATGATGTCCTGCGCCGTCTGGAAGTCGTCCTTCTTCAGCGTCAGCGACAGCTTGCCGCGCCCGTTCCTGTCCAGGCGCTGCTCGTTCTCCTCGACCAGCGGTTCGGACGCGCCCGACCGCGCGTCCCACCAGTTGCGCCATTGGCGCGCGTCGGAGAAGTCGTAGCCGGGCAGCTTCGGAAAGCTGAGCTCGCGCGACCGCCGGTGGACGCGCCAGGTGATCGACCCGCCCCGCAGGGGCGCGCCGTAGAGGTAGCGGGCCTCGGCGGTCAGCTTCAGCTCCTCGCCGGCGACCGGCTCGCGCGCCGGCTGCGGCACCTTCACCTCGAAGCTGGCGGCCCGGTACTGCTCGACGGAGAAGCGCTCGTGAAACGTCCCCTCGGCCAGCGACGCCTCGACCCGGTAGTCGCCGACCCGCGCGCCCTCGCCGATCGGGACGTCGACCGCGAAGCCGCCGAAGCGGCTGAGGGGGACGTTCTTCTCCAGCAGCTGCTCGCCGCGCGGATCGCGCACGACGACGTGCGCCTTGCGCGACGCCGGAACGCGCAGCGCCGAGCCGAGCTTCATCACGCGCGCCAGCCCCTTCACGCGCACGGTGTCGCCCGGCCGGTACAGGCCGCGATCGGTGTGCAGGAACCCGCGCAGCTGCTCGGCGCGCGCCGAGGCGTCGACCGAGACGTGAAAGTTCCACGCCGCCAGCCCGCCGGTCCGCTCGGGGTTGACCCAGGTGGTGTCCTTGCCGAGGCGCGCGAAGATCAGCAGGTCCGCGCTGCGCGGCCCGGCGAAGTCGCCCTCGCCGTCGCCCTCGCCATCCCCGCCGCCGCCTTCCCCGTCGCCGCCCGCGTCGTCGGCCGCGGCGCGGTTGCGCTGGTCGCGCTTCTCCTTCGGCAGCAGCTGCGCCTGACCGGGCGTGACCGCCAGCCCCTGCGCGTCGGTGGTGCCGCGCCAGCGCACCTTGCCCTTGCTGTCGCGGATCGACACCTCGGCGCCCGGCTGCGGCTGGCCGTCCCACAGGCGCGTCACCCAGACCAGCCCCGACGGCCCCGACAGCTTCGCCGTGACGCCCAGGTTGGTGAAGTTGAGCAGCAGCTCGCGCGGCTGCGGCGCGTCCGCGTCCGGGTGCGGCTCGTCGGGCGCGCGCAGCGCGAGGTAGTAGAAGCCGAGGGGCGGCGCCGCGCTGCCGAGCAGCTTCGCGGGCTCGATCTGGATCTGGTCCCACTGGTTCTTGCGGCCGTTGATCGGGATCGTGACGTGCCTGGTCTTGAGGCCCACCTTGGTCGCGTCGAGCACCTCGGCGTCCCACCAGTCGAGCTGACCGGCCAGCTGACCGAGCTTCGCCTCCGGCACCGGCGTGATGTCGGCTTCGATCTTCGTCAGGTTGCGCGACCAGGCCGGGTAGCCCGGCCGCGACGCCTCGACGACCCAGGCCCCCGTCTCGACGTCCAGGCGCGGCGTCCCGTCGCCGGTGCCGAACTCCGCGACGAAGGGTCCGGCCAGCCGCTGGCCGAAGCGGTCGGCGACGGCCGCGTCGACGGTGACGACATAGCGGGTGTTCGGCTGCAGCGCGCGCACGCTGTAGCTGACGTGGTCCTCGACGACCGCGGCGCGCTCCGGGAAGCCCTCGATCGCCGGCTGGACCTTGATGGGCAGCGCGGCGGCGGTGACGGCGAGCGGATTCGAGAACGTGATCACCAGCGACGACTCGTCGGGAGAGATCTCGGCGCCCTGGGGCTTGACCGAGACGACCTTCATCGGACCGTAGGTCTCGAAGAGCGCCGCAGCCGCGCCGGCGTCGAGGCCGAGCGGCCCCTCGGCCCCCGTCAGCTCCGCGCCGCACTCCAACCGCCAGCTCGTCGCCAGCGCCAGCGGCTCGTGGGGCAGCACGTTGAAGCGCTGGCGCGCGTCCTCGTTCTCGCCCGTGTTGTCGACCACCGCGGCGACGGACCTGGCGTCCGACAGGTAAGCGCAGCGCTTCTCGACGTCACGCCGGCGCACCGGCTGGTTGAACGACAGCGTGACCCGCTGATCGGGCGTCGCCCAGCGGCCGGGAGCGCCGATCGTCACGTGCAGCCGCTCGGTCTCGAATGACCAGCGGACGGCCTTCTCCAGGCCGAAGCCGTCGCGCGCGCGGGTCCCGGCGCGCGCCTCCATCTCGAACCTCGTCGAGCGCGGCAGCGGCTCGTCGGGGAGGAACGTCAGCGTGCGCGCGTCGAGCCAGCGGAACCTGCCCGGCACCGACGGCTGCATCCGCACCGGCGGATCGCTGACGTCGAAGCCCAGCTTGTCGTCGCCGACCATGGCCCGATCGAACTTCGCGACCGTCTTGTCCCCGGTGACGCCCAGCCCAGGTTTCACCTTGGGGCCGCACCCCGCCGCCATGGCCGATGCGACCATCAGCGCTGACAACGCCCGTCGTCGAGCTCCTGCACGCATGTCTCCTCCAGTGTCTGCGATTATCGGATGGAACGAACGGATCCTTCGCCTCTCGGCCGTCAGTGGATGCAGCCGAGGTAGACCGGCGCGGTCTTGACCACCACCTCCGGGTACAGGCCCTTGGCGCGCCGGACCGCCGCCGCGATGGCGCGATCGCGGGGCGAGCCGCTCGCCATCACGACGATGTACTGCCCCTCGTCGAAGCCTTCGTACGAGCTCGAGTGCTCGATGCTCAGGTAGACGCCGTCGTCCCAGCGGCCGCGCGGGACGTAGCAGGGGAACTCGCCGAACTCGTTCTTGCACGCCTCCTCGGGGAACGTCAGGCCCGCCTCGCCGTCGGGCGCCAGGTCGCGCAGGTCGAGGCGGATCGCCAGCCGCTCGGCGGCCGCCGCCGCGAGCGCGCGCGCCTCCGCGTAGTGGGGCGTCGCCTTGATGATCACGAACGACTTCCGGACGACGTCCGGATCCTGCGGCGGCGAGGCCGACGTGACGGTGAGCAGCGCGGCCAGTGTGAATCCGGTGACAGCGGCGAACATCTCGGTCATCTCCTTTCGATTCGGTGGCGTGGTGGGATCAGCGAAGAGCGAGCGTTCCGGCGCGCCACGACGGCGCGCCCCAGCGCTTGAAGGCGGCGAGCTTGTCGACGGTGCCCGCCCAGCGCTCGACGGCCAGCGTGGCGGTGCCGACCACCTGGAAGCGGCGCGTGGCCTGGTTTCCGGCGCGCGCCTCGCGCACCACCAGCAGGCGGCCGCCGTCGGGCGAGAAGCCCGCCGCCTCGACGTAGCCGACGGTCGCGTCCGGCTCGCTCGTCGCCGGCGTCAGCGTCTCGATCGTCCAGCTGCCGTCGCCGGCGCGGCGCGCGACCCACAGCTCGGTCCACGCCGCCAGCGGCTGGACCACGACGGTGGCGGCCTGCCCCGACGGCGCCCAGCGCAGCGCGCTCTGCCAGACCAGACCGTAGGTGCAGCGCTCGCCGAGGGTGCGGCTCTTGCCGTCCTTGCCGTCCTTGCCTGCGGGCCCGGCCGGCCCACCCTGCACGACGCGCAGGCACGTCTCGCCTTCGCCGCGCGGCGCGAACACGATCTCGGCCGCGCGCTTGCCGGCCGCCTTCGGCGCCGGCTCGGTCGCCCAGCGCGACGCCGCCACGCGGATCGCGGTCTCCTCGTAGACCTCCGCGTCCTCGGGCGCCAGCACGCCCCGCTCGGTCAGCGCCAGCTCGTGAACCGCCGTCCCCTCGGCCCGCGCCGCCGCGTCCAGGTTCCCGCGGCGCGCCTCGTCGAACGCGCGCCACGCGAACGCCTCGGCCCGCCGCAGCCGCACCCGGCCGAGCATCGCCGGCGCCAGCGCCGCCTCGCTCGGATATTCGATCGACGCGAGCGTCTGGATGCGGCGATCGTTCCAGGCGCGCGCCTCCGCCGGCGCCAACGCCAGCGTCGTCCGATCCTGGCAGGTGCGCGCCGCCGACGTCAGCGCCAGCGCCGCCCGGGCCCGCTCGATCGCCGCCGCCCGCGGCGCGGCCAGCACGCCCTCCCACGCCTCGCCGTCGTAGCAGAGGCGCGCGCGCACCGGGCCGACGGCGTTGCCCGTCGGGGTCGCGTCGACCGACTTGAACTTCACGCCGTAGCTCTCCGCCACCTCGATGTGCGCGGTCAGCGCCGCGTTGCGCCCCTCCGCCCGCGCCGCGGAGGCGCGCCGCGCCAGCCGGTCCGCCATCGCCCCGATCGCCGCCAGCATCTCGCTGGTGTCGCTGCCCGCCGGCGCCGCGCGCAGCGCCAGCGCCGCGTACGCGATGCCGAGCGACTCGCTGCCGTTCGCGTCGCGCAGGAACCGCACCACCGCCGCCAGCTCCGGCGCGCTCGCCGCCTCCAGCCGGTGAACCCGCACGATCGTCGGCCGGATGTAGCCGGGGCGCTCGTGGCGGTGGTCGTAGACGCGCAGGAAGCCCGCCGTCTCGCCCCGCACCTCCAGCCAGTCCCCGCGCCACAGCGTCGCCTGGGCGGGCGCGTCGTCGCGGGGGGCGTTGCGCAGGACGGCGGGGTCGTCGGCGACCAGGGCGACCAGCACGATGGCGGCGGCGGCGCCCACGTCACTCCCCCCCGTTGTCGTTGGCGGCGGCCGCCGTCTTGGTCTCGACGGCGCTCGAGATCTGACCGCGCGGCTGCGTGCCGATCAGGCCCCCGGCGAAGAAGCCGCCCGCCGCCGGCGGCGCGACGATCACCTGGATCTTGTCGGACAGCTTGTCGGCCAGCGTCTTCTGGATCAGCAGCGGGTTCTTCGCGATCAGCGCCGAATCGCGCGCCATCTGCTCGCTCTGCGCCTTGCCGGTCACCTCGATCCGGTAGGCGTCGGCGTCGGACAGCTTGCGGCGCGAGTCCGCCTCGGCGGTCGATTCGATCTTGCGGGCCTCGGCGTCACCTTCGGCGTCCTTCATCTTCTGCACCTTTCGCGCCTCGGCCTCGAGGCGCCGCTGTTCGATCTCCTTCTCCTTGAGCGGCAGCACGTGCTTCATCGCCTCCTCGCGCGCCTTGGCGGCGATGATCTCCTCCGCCGCCGCGGCCTCGGCCGCCTTCTCGCGCTGCAGCTTCGCGGCGTCCGCCTCCAGCCCCTTCTCCTTCACCTGCTTCTCCTTGAGCTGCAGCGTGTACTGCATCTTCTCCGTCGCCAGCTCCTCGGACAGCAGGCCCTCCAGCCCCGCCCGGTACTGCGCGGGCAGATCGACGTGGCCGATGAACAGCGAGCGGACCACCACGCCGTCCCTGGCGAGCAGCGTGCGCAGCTCCTGCTCGACCCCCTCCTGGATCTCGACCCGCTTGTCGGTGAAGATCTCGCGCACGGTGTGCTTGGCGAGCGAGCGGTGCAAGACGCCGTCCACCACCGGCTCGATCACCTCCTGGCCGACGTTGGCGGGCAGCCGCTTGGCGATGTCGCCCACCCGATCGGGGTCGAGCGCGTAGCGGACCGTCACCGACACGCCGACCGACAGACCCTCGACGGTCTGGAACGGCGCCGACCCGTCAGCGCTGGCGCTGGCGGTCGGCTTGTAGACCTGATCGCGCAGCGGGTAGCGGCGCAGGTCGTGCAGCAGCGGCAGCACCAGCGCCGGCCCCTCGTTGACGACCGCGATGCCGCCGGTCAGCCGGTTGATGCGCACGCCGACCTCGCCGGGCGCCACGACCCGCAGCGGCGGGCGCAGGACGAACAGCAAGCCCGAGCCGAGCAGCGCGCCGACCGCCAGCAGGCGGCGTCCGCGCGGACTGCCGAAGGTCTCGATCATGCCCAGCGTCACCGCGGCGAGCGCGGCGCGCACCAGCACGTAAATCCTCGTTACGATCTGCTTACAGCGCTGCTTGAAGTTGTCCATGTC
>DATBHU010000402.1:0-6016 GCA_036557265.1 Polyangia bacterium | reverse complement strand
GCTGGTCGGGTCGGAGGCGCACGTCGACGGTGGCCGATCCACCCCGCCGTCCGAGGCGTCGGAAGAGGACGCGTCGGGGCCTGGACAGCCGGGGGGCACCGCCGGGAGATTCGGCTTCGCGACACTCACGATCGTCCACGGGCGCCCGGAGTTGTTGATCGCGAACGTGAACCCGGCCGGCGTGACGGCGGCCGCCGGGATGAGATTGTCGCGCCGGTGGTCCTGGCTGCCCGCGCCGGGCGCGGCGGACCAATCGACGGGGTCGCAGCCGATGCGTGAGGCGCGGCCCGTGGCATCGACCCACCACACCGACGCCAGCAGGTGATCCGTCTGGGGCTCTTCGGTCGCCACCAGGTACCAGGCGCCGGACCCCGCGGACCACGCGGCCAGAGGGATCGCGCGCGGCGGGAGCTTCACGTCGAACGGCACGAGCGCGCCACCGGACACTGACCCGAGCGCGTAGATGAACGAGTTGTAAGGCTCGTTGCCCATGTCCATGAGCGTCTTGTCGGGGCGCGTCCAGAGGAGGGCGCCATCATCCGAGGTCCCGAGCAACGTCGTGTACCCCGAGCTGATGGCAGGATCGCCCGGGTTCGGCAGCAAGACCGGCAGAACGCTGCGCTGGTTCGTCGTCATCGAGACGGACCAGGCGAAGGGGGTGTTTAGGTTCGTGGCCAGCCCGGAGATGAGCACGTAATCGCCCAGTGGCTGAATCCCGCTGATCGAATTTTGGCCGAAGTCGGCCGCGGTGAAAGAGGACAGCAGCTCCTCGACGCCACCGTTGCGGGCCAATCGCCAGAGCTGGTAGGGGGCGCTCTGACTGAACTGGATGTACTGGAACCAGTAAACGAAGTGGGCGTCGAGCGCCTGAGCGAAAACGCCGGGTTGGTAGGTATTGGTGGCGTACACCACGCCGGGATCGGGCGGGCCGCCGGTTTGAGGAATGGTGAAGAGCGCCGCGTTCTCCGAGTAGACGACGCTGTCGCCGTCGAGCCAGATCCCGGTTTCAGTGCCCTCGTGAATCACGTTCGGTGTCCCCCCGGGCGTGAACGACGCGATCGCCTGTTTCCCGTTCGAGATGTAGTTGCCGAGGAAGATCCGACCACCACCGACACGCAGGAAGTCGCGCGACGGCGCGGACAGGCCCGTCGCTGGCGCCGTGAAGGCGATCTGCCAGTTGCCCGCACACTGACTCCGGTCGAGAACGAATGGGTCGCCGGCGTCCACCGCCGCCGCGTCGGTGACGCCACCGTCGCTGCCCGCGTTCCCGGGCCCACCTTGGCAAGATGAAGCGCCGCTTCCGCCGACGCCGCCCCCACCGCTTCCGCCGGCGCCGCTTCCGCCGCCGCCACCGATTCCACCGCTTCCGCTGCCGCTCGCGCCGCCGATTCCGCCGCCACCGATTCCACCGCCGCCGCTTCCGCTCGCGCCCCCTCCGCTCGCGCCGCCGGCGGCGGCGGTGCCGCCCGCCACTCCGCCGCTCGTTCCGCCGGTCCTCGAGCCTGCCGCTCCAGCGGTTCCCGTGTGACTCCCGCCTCCCCCCGAGCAGGCAGCAGGCGCCAGAAGCGCCCCGAGAATCCCCCAGTGCACCTTCGCAAATACGCTTCGCATTTCCGCCTAGCGCTCCTCCCAGTTCATCAAGGACACACGACGACCGTCGTCGGCGAGCGCCGGTAACTCACGCCGGGGCCGTTCCAGCAACGCACCCCGCCCAGATTCGACAGCGCGCAAGAGAAAGTGCTGGCGGCCGTGACCGCCTTCATTCCCGTGAACAAGTCCGTCGACGGCGGTGATCGGAGCCAGGCCGTGGTGGTGCGATCCACCTGCCCGTACTGGTTCAGGCCCCAGCAGCGGATGCCGCCCGTCTGGGTAACGGCGCAGGCGTGCTCCTCGCCGGCCGCGATCTCGGCAACGTTGGTGAGAATATCGGTCGCTGGCGGTGAGGGCTGCGTCATGTTGCCCCCGTCGCCGAGCTGACCGTAGACGTCCAGCCCCCAGCAGCGCACGCCACCCGCCGTCGTCAGCGCGCACCTGAAGTTCGAGCCGACCGTGATGGAACGGACACCCTGGATCGCGTCGATCGCGGGGGGCGTCACGACCGCGGTCGACGTCCCATCCAGGCCGAAGCCCCAGCAGCGCACGCCGCCCGTGTTCATGAGCGCGCACGTGCTCGCTCCACCGGCGGCGATCGCCTGGACGCCCGTCAGCACGTCCGCGCTCGGCGGGCTCGGGCGATTGACCTTCGTGCCATCGCCCAGCTGGCCACCATCGTTGGCGCCCCAGCACCGTACGCCGCCCGTGGTGGTCAGCGCGCAGGTGTGCTGCGTTCCCGCCGCGATGGCCTTGGCGCCGGTGAGCACGTCGGTCGCCGGAGGCTCGCTGATATCGCTCGTCGTCCCGTCGCCCAGCTGGCCGTAGGTGTTGCTGCCCCAGCACCGCACGCCGCCCGTCGTCGTGACGACGCACGTGAACTGCCCGTGGCCCACGCTCACCTGTTCCACCCCGGACAGCAAATCGGTGGTGGGCGGCTCGGTCCCGCCGCCCCAGCAGCGGAGTCCGCCCGCCTGCGTGATCGCGCACGTGTTGCCGTTGGCCGCGTCGACGGCCTTGATCCCGAAGATGATGTCGCGCCGCGCGTCCGCTGTGCCGTCGCCGATCTCGCCGGAGGTGTTGGCGCCCCAGCAACGGATCCCACCGGACGTGAGCAACGCACAGGTGTGGGAGCCGCCGGGCCCGGCCGCGATCGCGCGGACGCCGGTCAGCACGTCGGTCGCCGGTGCCAGGCCTTGCGAGGTCAGCGTGCCGTCGCCGAGCTGGCCATACTGCGCGCTTCCCCAGCAGCGCACGCCGCCGCTCGTCATCAACGCGCAGGTGTGTTGCCCTCCCGCGGTGATGGCCTGCACGCCGCTCAGCACGATGCCGGTCGTTTGCGGTACGGTGACGAACCCGGCCCCGAGCTGACCGCTGCCGTTGTTCCCCCAGCAATCAACGCCACCCGTCGTCGTCAGAGCGCACGCGTGGTTGCTGCCGGCCACGATGGCCTGGATGTTCGTCAGCACGTCCTTGGCCGGCGGCAGCTTGAGGTCAGTCGTGTCCCCCGTACCCAGCTGACCGTAGAAGTTGCGTCCCCAACATCGAACGCCCCCGGCCTGGGTCAGGCCGCAGGTGAAGTCGGCGCCAACGGCTATCGCCTTCATGTTCGTCGCCACGTCGACGGTGGGTGGCGTCGCGCGATCCGTCGTCGTGCCGTCGCCCAGCTGCCCGAAGACGTTGTAGCCCCAGCAGCGCACGCCGCCGCTCAGCATCAGCGCGCAGGTGTGAAAGCCGCCCGTGGCGATCGCCTTGACGCCCGAGAGCACGGTCGCCGTCGGCACGGGCTGATTGACCTTCGTTCCATCGCCGAGCGGCCCGTAGCTGTTGGACCCCCAACAGCGAACATCACCCGCCGTCGTCAAGGCGCAGGACACGGGGCCGCCGAGGGCGATCTGCTGAACGCCGGCAAGCACGTCGGGGGTTGCAAACGTCGAGCGCAACACGGTCGTGCCGTCGCCGAGCTCACCGAAACCGTTCGAACCCCAGCACCGAACCGAGCCGGCGTTCGTGAGCACGCACGTGTGCGAGCTGCCGGCGCTGATAGCCGTGATCGACGACGCGTCCGCCGGCAGGCACGAATCGGCGAGAGCACCGTCGTCACCGCCGCTCCCACTCGCGCCGCCCTGACCCGCTCCGCCCGCGCTCCCCGCGCCGCCGCCGGTTCCCGAGACGCCGCCGGTTCCCGAGATGCCGCCGGTTCCCGCGCCGCCGCCGGTTCCCGCGCCGCCGCCGGTTCCCGAGACGCCGCCGGTTCCCGAGATGCCTCCGCCTCCCGCCCCGGCGCCGCCACCTTTCCCGCCGGAGCCCAGCGTACCCCCGGTCCCTTGGCCGCCAGCGCTACCCGCCGCACCTCCCGAAGCGGCAAGGCCGCCGCCGCCGCTCGTGACGCCGCCCGAACCACCGAGGCCTCCGCGCCCAGCCGCGCCCGCCGCTCCGGAAGCGCCTGCCGCGCCGCCGGTCCCGCCGCTCTGCGCGCTGGCGATGATGACGCGGTCGTTCCGGCAGCCCGCCGGGACGAGGATCGCCGACGTCGCCAGCGCAATCAGGGCAAGACGGACCACCTTCGCGCTCTCCTCGCGCTGTCCAGTGTCTCGAGCCCGGAAGATGGACCACCCGCCTCGGCCCATTTTAAAAGAATCACTCGGCCGAAAGCACCGCCATTGCTGGCGACTTTCGACTCTTACTTCAGCGGGGTGGACGGGACTTGAAGGTGGCGTCCCCGGCTGGACAGCAGCGGACTGGGCCGGACAGCGACGGACACGTGCGGAAAATCGCGGGGTTGCGGCGGCGGAAAACGGACCAGGGCGGACTGGAGCGGACTCGGAGTGTCAGTGTGTAAGTGAGCCGGAGGATCCAGACGGTGGCCGGGTGACAAGGAGATACCGAACCTTCCTCCGGTACGTCGATCACCAGATCGATGTCGTTCGTCGCGCGCGGTTCGCCCTGCAGCGAGCTCGCCAGACTTCCCCCGACGAAGTAAGCGCCCCCCACGGATTCGATGGTTTCGCCGACCCGCAGCGCGACCGCGATCGCATCCGGCGATGCCCGATCCTCCGCCATCAGGTCGCGTCGGCGGGAACCCGTCCGAAAAGGCGTTGGGCAAGGCCCCGCCCGTAGAGGCGCACCGTCAGGCACACACGGATCTCCTCCGGCGTCGCGTCGGGATGACGTGTCCTGAGGCCGGCGACCGCGAGCTCTCTGACCGCCTTGCTGAGCGCGTTCGCCTGTTCGAGCCGCTCGTGCGGCGCCTGCGCCCGCAAGAGCGGGTGATAGCGATCGACGGCGGCGGAGCCCGTGTCCTGATGCACGGTATGAGCTTATCGCTCCCGGCGCAGCTATTCGGAAATTCCTTGGCAGTTCGAACCGAAGGAAAGCGTACGGTTTCGAAGCTCGTGGACCACTACGCGCTGCCCGCGACCCTGGCGGTTGGCTATCGAGATGCAAGGGGCCGCGGCTCCCTGGGCACGGTCAGCACGCGGCGCCTGCTGAGCCACTGCCACTTGGCATGCGGCGATCGCGCGACGGCACCCACATCGATCAGGCCTGACGATTTCTTTGCACTGGATTGCCACGCCGCGGGTTCTCCACCCAAGGGTGCACGTGCACCCATCAAAGCGCGCTTCCACGCGACCGGAGGGGAATTCAATGAGGACCGAAATCACGCGCCCGATTGCACGATGGAGCTATTTCCAGCGTCGCCTCGCGTTCGCCGGCGCTCTTGCAGCGCTCGCGCTCGGATGCGGCGGCGAGCGTTCGGACGGAGTCGGCACGACGGGCGAAAAGGTCGGGGAGATTCAGGGCGGCACGCAAGAATTCGGCTTCCCCTGGGTCGGGGCGGTCATCGATTCAGCCGGTACGCTTTGCACCGGATCGCTGATCAGCCAGAACCTCGTCTTGACCGCCGGCCATTGCCTGACCAGCAATCCGCGGCGCTTCTGCACTTGGGCCGACTGCCGCGGCGTTCTGAATGACTCGAACTCCATCGCGGTCGACCAGGCATGGAACGGCATCTGGGGTGACACGACCAGCGACACCGCGATCCTCCACCTCGCCAAACCGATCTACAACATCGCTCCCGGCATCATCACTCCCGGCAATCCTTCGCCGCCACCGGGACCGCCTTGGGGTGTGCAGCCCACGAGCGTCTACGGCATCGAGACGGGGACGATCTGCACCGCCGTCGGTTACGGCCTCCACGGCGGCCTGTCGTGCCAGACGGGTCAGTGCGCCGTGAAATACTCGGGCCTGGAGCAGATCGTCGCGATCGGCACCGGCATCGCATCGACTTACTACCAGGGGATCGGGGTCTACAACACGACGGGTCTCATCGACAGCGGCGACTCCGGTGGACCGCTGTACTGCGGCGCGATCGCGGGCATCGCGATCGCCAAGTATCCGGCCACCGGGTATCCGAGCGAGGGGT
>DATBHU010000401.1:0-3293 GCA_036557265.1 Polyangia bacterium | reverse complement strand
CTCGTCGCACGCGATCAGCCCGCGCGCTTCCGGGCGCCCCGCAGATCGGTAGAAGCGGGCCACGCCGCCCAGCAACGCCCGGCGCACGCGCTCGGCCAGCGCCTCGCCCGCCGGCAGGACGTGGAGGCGAAAGGTGCTGAGCAGCTCCTGGAGGTTGAGACCCGGCGAGGTCCGCTCGGCCAGCGCAAACCCGAGGCACTCTCCGTTGCGCATGGCCAGCAGGAGGCCGCGCGAACGGTGAAGGCGGGTAGCGGCGAAGGCGCCGCCGAGGTCGGTCAGGCGCAGGCGCGCCGCATCGAGATCCTCCGCCTCCACGAGCAGCGGTGGGACGCGCGCCGCCAGGGCATCCGCCACCAGGCGGACACCCGCCTCCCCCGCCTCGACGGCCTCGCAATCGCCGGCGCGGACCGGCCATTCCGCGTCGAGGTCCAGGGACACGCGACGGAAGGCACGCAGATCAGATCGCCGACCGTCGGTCTCTCCCCGTGCGAATCCGCCGAACACCTCACTGGGCCAGCTCTTGTGCTCCTGGTACCAGAGCTTGGCGAACGAGCAACCCGGGTCCTCCAGCAACCGATCCGCACCACGCAGCGCCACCAGGTGCGCGACGTGCTTCGAGGGCGCGGAGACCAAGTGCTGCACCATCCAGGTGCGCTCGAACACGCGCACGCAGGAGACGTGCCCGACCAGCGCGCCGTCCTGGCGGGCAACCGTCGAATGGAAGACGTCGGACCGCCGTTCGTAGGCGGCAGCGAAAGTGCGCCGGACGTCGTCCATGACCCTCGTCAGCGCGGCCTCGTGTGGTCCGCGCAGGTAACCGGAGTCGGTGAACAGGCCGAACAGCTCGTCGGCGCCGACGCCAGAGCCGTCCTCGATTGTGGTGCCTGAGCGCACGGCAGACTACGACCTGGCCCCGGCGAGCGCTCGCTCGACGTTGGCGGTAGACATCGCGAAATCAGTCCCTGCGCTGTATTCGGCGGGCGCGCGTTTCTGGGTTGGACAAAATGTTGCGCGCGTCGGGCACAAAGTGGATGACGCCCGAGGCGGGTGTGGCACTATCCGTTCGCGTGGCAACCGCGGCTGGGTTGGAGAAAATGCGGCGGTGAGGTCGCTCTTGCACGACGAGGCGGACCTGTTACGGCGGTTCCGCGACGGCGAGGAATCGGCGCTCGAGACCGTCTACCGCACCTACGTCGACGCTGTGTCGCGCGCGGTGGCGGGCGCCCTGCGCCGGTACGGCGGTGACCGGGGACAGGGCGGCTGGCGCGTCGTCGCGAGCGAGCTGCCCGACCTGGTGCAGGAGGTCTTCATGCGCGCGTTCGAGCCGGCGACGCGCCGCCGCTTCGACGGCGTGCGCGACTACGGGCCCTACCTCGCGCAGATCGCGCGCAACGTGGTGGTCGATCACCTCCGCCGCAAGGAGAAGCAGCTCGGACGCGATCCGATGCTGTTCGACGAGCTCGCTCTCGACCTGGCGTCCCCCGAGGCGAACGGCGAGCTCGCGGACGTGCAGACGATGGCGGCGGTTGGCGCCTACATCGCCGGCCTGCCGGCCGATCTGAAGCGGGTCCACGACGCGCTCTACGTGCAGTGTCTGTCGCAGCGGCAGGCAGCGACTGCGCTCGGCCTCGGACGCCAGGTGGTGCGCACGCTGGAGGCGCGGCTGCGCGACGGCCTGCGCCGCGCGCTGCGCGAGATCGATCGCAGCCGAGGCGGCGTGCTCGCCAGCGCTCCACCCCGACGACGAGAAGGCGCGGTGAGAGGGTGAGCCTGCTCGACGAGCGCTCGCGTGGCGGCGCGCCGCCGCCCCGTACCGACGACGAGGTCGACTACTTGCTGTCGGCGGGGCGCCTCGGGAGTGCCCAGCGGGACCGCATCTTCGCCGCGGTGGCCGCCGCCACCAGCTCGCGCCCGCGCCGGCGGTTCGCTGCTCGCCGGGGGGCGGCGCTCGCGGGCGCGGCCGCGCTGGCGGCGCTCTTCGGCGTCTCGACCTCGCGGCGCGCGCCCCTGGATCGCGATGCCTTTCGCGACAAGGGAGCGGCACCGGCGGCGGCGAGCGTCGGGGTGGCGTGCTTGCGCGCCACGCTGGCGGCGTGCCCGCGCGGATCGGTGCTCGCCTTCTCCGTGCGTGGCGCCACCGCCGACACGCTGGTGACAGCGGTGATGCGGCCGGCCGGCGGCGGTGACACGACCTCGCTGCTGACCGACGAACCGACGTCGCAGCGGGCTCCGAGCGACACCGAGCTCTTGGCGCGCGGCGCCCGCATCCCCGTCGAGCAACCGCCGGGGCGCTACACGATCGAGGTTCTGCTCACGCGGCGATCGCCGAAAGATGTCGTCGCGCGGGCGCGGATCGAGACCACGGTGTCGCCATGACCCGCTCCGGTGTGATGATCGCCCTCGCGGTCCTGGCCGCCACCGTCGGATCGCGACGGGCATGGGCCGACGCGCCGGCGTACGCCCTGGTCGTGGGCTTCAACGGATCGCCGCCTGGCGCGGCGGGGGACGTCCCGCCGCCGTTGCGGTTCGCCGATGACGACGCGATGGCGTTCTACCAGCTGCGGCGCCAGCTGGGAGACCACGCGGTGGTGCTGGCGGCGCCCGATGACGACACGCGCCGCCGCTATCCGCAGGACGTCGACGCCGCCCAGCCGCCGACCCTGGAGACGCTGGAGCGGGCGATGTCCGAGCTCCAGGCGCAGATGCAGGCCGACGTCCGCGCCGGGCGGACGCCGGTGTTCTCGTTCTTCTACAGCGGGCACGGCGTCGCCGACGGCGACGGACGAGTGGCGCTCACCCTGCTCGACGGGGTGCTGACGCAGCGGATGTTGTTCGAGCGCGTCGTCGACCGGGTCCCCGCCGGCGTGATCCACCTGATCGTCGACGCCTGCCACGCCGACGGGCTGGCGCGCGCGCGCGGCGGTCAGGCCGAGGCCGTGGCGCTGTCGGCGGACGACGTCGCGGCCTACCTGGCCGACAGCGCGCCCGGACGGTATCTCCGCGTCGGCATCGCCATCGCCGGCAGCCGGGACGGGGTCGCTCACGAGTGGGATCTCTACCAGTCGGGCGTGTTCACGCACGAGCTGATCTCCGCGCTGCGTGGCGCCGCCGACGTGAACGGCGACCGCCGCGTCGAGTACAGCGAGCTCGGCGCGTTCCTGGCGGCGGCCAACCGCGAGGTGCAGGATCCGCGCGCGCGCCTGCTGGCAATCGTGAAGGCGCCCGCCTCCGCGCCGCGGGCGCCGATCGCCGACCTGTCGCACGTCGAGGACAGCGGCCGCCTCACCAGGATC
>DATBHU010000400.1:0-3617 GCA_036557265.1 Polyangia bacterium | reverse complement strand
CCGATCCCTCGCTCCCACCCGACGTCAGGCGCGCGATCTCGCGCGGTGATCGCGAGGCGTATGTCCGCCTCGTCGACCTCGGCTTGAACGAATGTGAAGCCGCCGAGCTGCTCGACGAGCAGCCGCGCCAGGAGTGGCTCTGCGCCTGACCGCGCGAACTAGCTGAACAACCGGGCGAGCGCCAGCACGAAGCT
Organism: Polyangia bacterium; assembly: GCA_036557265.1. Taxonomy (GTDB): domain Bacteria; phylum Myxococcota_A; class Polyangia; order Fen-1088; family Fen-1088; genus JADGRB01. The sequence goes on along the minus strand of DATBHU010000400.1, from coordinate 3,423 downwards.
GCTCCAGAAGTTGGCGCCGTGCTGGGTGCCGGTCAGCGACGGCTTCTTGACCGTGCCGCCGACGTGCATGTCGAGGTCGACGCGCAGGTCGGGCAGGTTGTTGACGTCGACGTGGATGGCGCCGCCGCGCGAGCGCAGGCGGACGTCCAGGCGCGCCGCCTCGATCTCTGGATGAGCCGCCAGCGGACCGCCCTTGGCGCCCGTGCCGCCCGCGCCGCCGCTGGCCTTCTTCCTGAGCGCGCTCGCGCTGACGTGGGCCGAGCCGACGTCGACGTCTCCCGACACCGCGAGCTGGCGCTGGTTACCGTGAACGCGCACCGCCACCGTCGCGCGGTCGACGGTAGCGCCCGGCGCGGCCGTCAGGCCTTCCACCTCGGCCGCGATCGGCAGGTCGATTCGCGTGAGGTCCAGCTTGCCGCTGCGCGCGTCGCCGGCGACGTCGATCTCGCCGCCTGTCGAACGAATGGGCTTCCGGCCGGCCAGCGGCACCTCGACGGCGACGCTGTCGAGCAGGACGCGCGCGCCGAACTTGCCGGCCGCGCCCGCGCCGTCGACGCGCGCGCTGACTCGCGCCCGCGCGTCGATCTTGCGGACCGCCGCGATCGGAAAGCGCTCGGCGCGCACGATGATCGGCAGGCCCGCCACCTCGGCGGCGTTGGCGGCGATGCGCACCCGCCCGCTCGGCACCCAGGCCTCGACCGGAAACGACGCGAGCTTGAGCGACAGCGGCGCCGCGATGGTGACGCCGCCGCTGACGGCGATGTCGTCGAACGTGCCCCGCCCCGTCGCGGTGATGTCGACATCGGCCGCCCCCGCCAGCCGCTCCAGCCAGGGCCGCGCGAACGCCGCCACGCCGCCCAGCTCGAGCCGGCCGCGCAACGACGCGCGCAGGTCGTCGCCGTGGCTCTCGCCCGACAGCTCCAGCGTGCCGAAGTTGCTGCGCAGGCGCGCCGGGCCGAACGACAGGCCTTCGCCGGCGCGGGCGCGCATCACGATCTCGTTCTCGGCGGTCACCTCGATCGTCCCGGCGGGCGGCTTGCCGCGGGCGGGCGGCGGCGTCAGCGACAGCGCCAGCTCCGTCAGGCGGCCCTCGGCGGTGGCGGGGTGATCGGGCGCGATGCGGGCGACCGCGGTCCCGGACACCCGGCCGCGGGCCGTCGGCTTTCCCGGCAACGCGGGCAGGAACGGTTCGAGCGGTACCTTCGTCAGCTTCAGCGCCACCTCGCCCTCCAGGCCCGACGGCTTGGGCGCCAGGCGGCCGTCGACGGCGATCGCGTCGATCAGACGGCCCCGGGCGCGGACCGCACCTTTTTTTTCAGGCACGATCGTGATCGTCCCGCCCCCGAGCGGCCGGCCGCGGTAGCTGACGTCTGCCAGCGTCACCTCGCCCGACAGCGCGGGCGCGCGCGGTTCGCCGACCACCCGCACCGCGCCGGAGATCGAGCCGGCGACGGGCAGGGTGGTGCCGAGCAACCCCGGCAGTCGGCCGATCGGGAATTCGCGCACGCCGACGTCCAGGGCCAGCCGACCCGACGACAGGCCGACCTTGCCGGCACAGACCAGCAGGCTGTTGCCGGGGCCGCCCAGCGGGAAGTCGGCGAGCACGATCGTGGATTCGCGCAGGCGCATCTGGGCGCGCGCCGGCAGGCGCACGCGCTCGCCCAGCACGGTGAGGGTGGCGGCATCCGGGAACGTCACCTCCAGATCGAGATCGTCGGCGGCACCGACCGCGTGCGCGCGAAACGAGACGGCGCCGCCGATCATGTTGCTGCCCACCAGGCGGCCGATGTCGATCCCGGTCGTCTGCAGCCCGAGATCCAGCCGCGGCGACGACAGCCAGCGGCGCTCGTCCGGATCCCAGAGCGCGATGCGCCCCTCGGCGGCGAAGCCGCCGCCCCACATCGCGAGCGAGACGCGCGGCAGGCGCAGCACGCCGCGCTCCAGCTTCACGCCGGCCAGCCGCACCACCGTCGCGCCGGGCGGCGGGCGCGTCGAACCGCCCGCCAGCAGCGCCACGGTCGACGGGCCCTTGGCGCCGTCGGCGCGCGCGATCACCAGCGTGCTGCGCACCAGCTCGGCGTTTCCCTCCCGCAGGTCGCCGCGCGCGTGCAGCGTGCCGTCGATGGTGTCGCCCGCGAACGGTCGCAGCACCGATGGCAGCACGGCGCGCGCGGCGAAGCGCGTGAACGTCACGCTGGCGTCGAGCTGCAGGCGATCGAGGCTCGCCTGCAGCTCCGCCCGCCCGCCGCCGGGCGACGCCAGCGACAGGCGCTCGAGGTGAACGCGGCCCGCGTTCGGCTCGGCGGCGGCATGGAACGCGAGCTTGCGCGCCTCGATCCCCGCGCCCGTGACGTCGAAGCCGCGCGCGTCGGCGTCGACCGCGATGCGGTCGAACGGCTGCGTCAGATGCACGCGCACCTCGGCCCCGGCCCCGCCGACCTTCACGCGTCCGCCCAGACCGCGGCGCGCGATGATGGCATTGACCATGTCCGCGCCGTCGGCGATGCGCGCCTCCAGATCGATGGCGGGCGATCTCGAAGCGGGCGTCAGGCCGTAGATGCCGGTGAACAGGCCGCTGCCGCCCGTGCGCGAGACGCCGTTCACGACGCCGGAGGCGGTCAGGCGGATGCTGTCGGGCGCGTCGGCGGTGGTCGCGACGCGATCCAGCCGCCCGCGTTCGAAGGGCCAGACGATCCCCTTGGCGGGGCTCAAGATGCGCAGCTCCCCGCCGTCGCGCACGTCGGCGTCGTCGACCTCCCAGGTGAAGGTCTTCGCCTTGAGCGCCAGCCCCGCGCGCGCGTGAACGTCGCGCAGCACCAGTCCCCAGGTCGGCATGTCGAACGTCGCCAGCACGCCCTCCAGGCGCGCGCCGTCGATCGAGACCTCCGTGCCGCCTGGCTTCGAGGGCGCCTTGCGCGGGCCGTGGGGGACGGTCTCGAGCGCGGTCAGGAAGCCGATCTTCTTCGAGCCGTGCAAGGTGGCGAAGCGCCAGCGGGCGTCCTTGATGACGAGGTCGTGGATGAGCATCCGGGTGGGACGGCCGCGGTGCACCTCGATGGCGAAGGTGAGATGCGCGAGGTGCAGCACCTCCGCCCCCTCCGGGTCGGTGATCGTCACGTCGTCGAACGCCAGCGGGCCGGCGCGCCCGCGCACGAGGGCGATCACCGTGCTCCAGCTCCAGTGTCCGCCGCCGACGTGGACGTGGCCGCGCGTGACGGGCATGAACGCCTCGACGAGCCGCCCGAAGCGCTCCCCGCGGAAGTAGATCGGCGCGCCGACCGCGATGATCGCCGCGAGCGCGACCACTCCCGCGGCGGCGTAACCCGCGACGCGCCCGGCCTTACGCAGGCGGCTTCGTCGTGTCATCCTCGGGGAACCGTGGCGGGTCGCACGTCGCCCATTAGTCTCCCCTACTTCTTTCTC
>DATBHU010000399.1:0-11758 GCA_036557265.1 Polyangia bacterium | reverse complement strand
AGGGGAAGTCCCCGGGCGGCCTGAGCGCCATAACCCCGCATCCATTGCGACCATTCGTTCGCTGATCGCGCGCGCCCTTGCTCGAACACTTCCGTGCTGCCCCTGCTGCGGGCGCCTATGACGTCTTATGACACAGTAGTATTAGACCGCATCCTCGGTAGTCCGCGCCCAAACGCGTATCCGGTTCTCAGATGCTGTGGGCTCCGTCCACACGACGCCGGTGAGCTGTTCGAAAGGCACGAACCCAGGTGTCCACGTCGAGAGAGCGTCGCGAACGAGATCCGATGCCGTGACGTGATCGAAAGGCGTTCGGAACGGAAGCGCGTCTGGCCGGCCCGGTACAAGGCTGAAACGGAGTTGGCCGGCCTGATCGTCGTACCAGGCGTAGAACGTCGCGAGACCGATCTTCGCCGTCTTCGCCTGTGCTAGGAGAATTTCGGCTGCGCGCTCCAGAAATCTGACAACCACGTGTGGGTCGGAGCCCTTCTGCAGCGCCACCACGTGCATGTTCTCCATCGCGGCGCTTTCGGTCCTCGACGGCACCGCCTTGAGGAGGCCCTCAAGGATCTTCGAGAGGTCACGATCCACCGCGAGTCCTCTAACGATCCCGCGTTCAGCAGCGGCGCGCAAGCGCCGGCCGCCCCAACGCGCGGTTAGACGTCGTCGGGATGTCCTCGCCGCAGGCGACCAAGGAGCTCCCTGCACGATCGTAGGATTGATCGAAGGTACGGTTCGTTCCGACCACGGATCTCCGCGAGAAACGCTGGGTCCCAGAGGTGGTAGTGCTCCGGAGAAGGTAAGCCATCGAGGTCGCTGTCGAATCCAACAAACTCGATCGGGATGTCCTCGTTCCCGTCGTGCCGAAGGCGAACCAGCTCTCGTAGCCCCGGAATCACAGCTCCCTGATCATCCAGCATCCTCTGGAGAATCGACCGGATGCGATAGCGAACCAGGTTGCCCGGATGATGCTGCTCCAGCAAAGCGGCGCAGCGGTCGCGCGTCGCGGCAGCATCTCGTCCTCGGTAGTCCGCGGCGATCAGATCGAGATGAGCACCGTGACCGAGTTGACTCTCCAACTCCTCATCTGCACAAACCCACGCCTCGAACCTCTCCGCATCGATCTCGCCGTTACAGAACTGCAGGAACTTTCTTCGAGTCGACTCGGTCAACATCGCTGTGCCCAGATGACCAACGATACTGCCGTTCAGCGGCGGGCGGGCGAGGGACGCAGCAACCGACACGCCCGTCCGCCGCATGCCCTCTTAGGTGGCTGCCGGCCGTAGCCGTTCCTGAGCGGCGTGCAGAAGCCAGAAACACTGCTCGCAAACAACGCGAAAACCAGCGGAAGGCTCTGAAGCCTCGGTCCAGCCACCCTCATCTTCGCAGACCTGCTGACACTCGCGACACCACGCCATCAGATCGCCCGGTTCCCGGTTAGCAGGCTCGAACTCCGCCTGAACCCAGCCGATGTACACGGCCGAAGAACTTCCGGCGTCGCGGAGGTGTTGACACGCGATGGCCGGGAAGTTCGGCCCATGCGCACCACATTCAACGCGTTCGTTCTGCATGGCGTTCAGCGGCGGGCGCATGAGGGAGCCCGAAGGGCGGCGCCGGATCAGCAGTCACGGCCAGTAAATCGAGTCCAGCTGGGATTGCAGATCGCGCATCGCGGGAACGCTGACAGGCTCGAAGCCCGTGATCCGCAGATTTCGGTCCAGGTCGGCGACGACGTTCCCGGAAGGGATGTCGAAGTCGAATGAGAAGGCGTACCCCTGATTGACGATACGCCCCGCCGGGTTGGCCCGAAAACTTCCGTAGCGATCGCTGGCGCCGCACGGACCGCTGACAACCAGGGTGTCGAGCTGAGCGAGTAGCGCGCTCCGGGACACGCCTTCTGGAATGTCATCGTCAGGCTTCGCGGCGATGGCGGCGGTTGCCTCGGCATGGAATCGCGGGAGCGCTTCTCGAAGGAGCATGGCCGGCAGCTGCCGACGATACTCCTGTTCAGCGGCGGGCGCGAGAGGGTAGGCCGTCGATCAGCGCCATCATCTCCGGGTAGTGGTACGTCGCGCTCGTGGCGGGGTGGTGCTTCGCGGTCGTGATCATCGCCTTCGCGATCTGGTCCACGCGGATCGATCTGTACTTCGCCGGCGTGACGAACGAGAACAATGGCAGCGCCTTCTCGAGAAGCCACGGCGTGTGCCGAGAACCGATGATCATCGCGGGACGGAACACGCTCACCACCGCCGGTCCGCTCGCGCGCACGGCCTCTTCGGATCGCCCTTCACGCGGCTGTAGCGCGACATGCCCGCGCCGCCGCCGCCGCTGGCCTTCGCAGTCGGGTCCGCACCGGCGGCGCTCATGAACGCGAGATGCCGGACCTTGCCCGACTCCCGCAGCGCCCGCGCGAACGCTTCGTTCAGCGCGACGTCCACCGCGCGATGTTTCTCCAGCGTGAGCTTCGCGGTGCCGGCGCCGACACCGAGCACACTGAACCCTTCCAAGTCGCCCGCGACCTCTCTCGCTGCATCCGTCGTCGCCGCGGCGAGGGACTCGGGCTTCATGTCGGGAACGAGCTTCTCCACGAGTCTGCGGCCGGCAGTACGGGCCATCGCGACGGACTCGGGTAGCGACCGGCGTGACAGGGTGATGACAGCGTCGAAGCCGTCGTCGTGGAACAACTCGCGGAGCAGCGCGGTTCCGACCGACCCGGAGCCTCCCAGAACGATCGCGGTGCGTTTGTCCGTCATGGTGTCAGCTTGTCTAGACAATTTTCGGGATGATGTCCGTTTCCGAAAGCGTCGTTCGTCGTTCCGATGGACCGCGCAAACAAGGAGATAGATGATGTGTACGCCCGGAGCCTGCCCATGACCATCACCATCACCGCCTGGGACCGGTCACCCGATGGTGGCCGGGGATTGGCGCGCGATACGCGCGTGCGGTGGGCGCTCGAGGAAGTGGGCCAACCTTACGAGGTCCGCCTCGTGACCTTCGCCGCGACGAAGCAGCCCGCGCATCTGGCGCTCAATCCGTTCGGCCAGATTCCGACCTACGAGGAAGGCGAGCTCGCGCTGTTCGAGACCGGGTCGATCGTGCTCCATATCGCCGAGCGCCATGCGGGCCTCTTGCCGCGCGACGCCCATGCGCGCGCACGGGCGATCACCTGGATGTTCGCCGCCGTCAACACGATCGAGCCGCCGATCCTCGACCTCACGACCGCGAGAATCGTGGAGGCCGACAAGGCCTGGGCGCAGGAGCGCCTGCCTCTGGTCGCGAACCGCGTCCGCGATCGTTTGCAACAGCTTGCCGCGCGTCTGGGCGCTGCCGAGTGGCTCGACGGCGCCTTCAGCGCGGGCGATCTGATGATGGCGTCGGTGCTGCTGAGGACGAGACCTTCGGGCATTCTGGACAAATTCCCGAGCCTCGCGGCTTACGTCGCGCGCGCCGAAGCGCGACCGGCTTACCAGCGGGCTTTCGCCGCGCAATTGGCGGTCAACACCCGACCGGCTGATTGAGGTCAATCGTTGTCCCCGATGGCCGCAAGCCTTTTAGGGAAGCAAGATCTCGGTCAGCGGCTGGCGCGCGACCTGCGGGTCGCCGAAGCCAAGGAGCCCATGCTAACAGCGAAACCCTGCCCGCAGGTAGCGCGCGGCCGAGCGCGGCCAGCGGCTAATTCACCGGCGGCGGCGGCGGCGGTGGTGGGGGCGGCGGCACCGGCGGCGGTACCGGCGTGGCGGTCGGCGGGACCGACGGCGCTCCCGGCGGCGGCACCGGCGGCGGTACCGGCTGGTCCGTATCGGGCTGGACGCACGCCGACAGATCGAAGAACAGGAACTCGAGCGCCTTCTCCTGCGGCGACAGCGTCACCGACGTGCAGCCGGTCGGGAACGGCGTGCCGTCGGGGGCCGGGCCCGGGTCGGACTTGTCCTTCTTCTCGCCCGACGGCACGGGTGCGGCCTTCACGTGGATGTCGGTGTGAACGACGCGGCCGCACTGCGCGTCGGCCGCCGCCTCGACCGGCGTGTTGAACGTCATGTATTGCGTGGAGATGCGCGGCGGCGAGACGCTGTCGTTCGGGTTGGTCGGGAAGTAGATCCAGCGCTGCGTCGGCGCCGTCACCTGCGCCACGGAGTGGGCCGAGTCGTAGAGCTCCAGCTGGCCGCGCGTCGGCGTCGCGCCGACCGCCGACAGCCAGTCGGCCAGCGCCATCCCCTTGGGGAACGAGGTGTCGACGGTGGCGGTGTAGGGGTTCGGCGGGTCGTTCTCTTCCTTCGATCCGCCCGTGTACGCCGCCGTCATCGGCCACGGCGCCGGGCCCTTCCACAGCCAGTAGAAGTGCAGGTGGCTGGCGAAGATGCGGCCGCCCGAGTCGGCGTACTTCTTCACGTTCGCCACGAACGGCATCTTCACGTCGGCGTACTGACTGCCTTCGCACGACAGCAGCATGATGTCGTAGCCGAGCATCTTGTTCGCGCTGCCCCACAGCGTGGGCGCGCCGGGGAACACCGCCCCGCCGTTCAACGTCGGCGTGAAGCGATCGGTGCCGAGGCTGCTCGACGCGTCCGGTCTGCCGCCGATGTAGAGGTTGACGCGCCCGGCGCCGGTGTCGGTCGTGAACTCGGCGTCGGCGATGCCGATCTTGCGCATGAAGCACTCCAGCGCGTCGGAGCCGCCGGTGGTCAGCGCCATCTTCGGGATGTGGCCTTCGGCCTTGGTGCGCGGCAGCCGGGTCTGGTCGGCGTTCGTGATCGGGTTGTCGACGCACGCGGTAACGCTGGCGATGGTGATCTGGCGGCGCCACTTGCCGACCTGGATCACCAGCGGCACGTTCTGCGTCGCCGGCACGTTCTCCAGCACGAAGTGTCCGTTGGCGTCGGTCAGCGCGGTCGCGATCGGCTTCCCCGACAGCTGCACGCTGCACTTGTCGCAGGAGGCGCCCTCGGGGATGTCGTCGAGCGGCGCGTTCGGCACGTAGACGGTGACGTTGTAGAGCGGCACCTTGCCGGCCGGATCGCGCACCGTGCCGCTGATGGTCGTCTTGGCGGTCCCGGTGCAGGTCGGGACCATGCACGCGAGGCCGGTGCACGGGCCCGAGCCGCTGCTGCCCGGGCAGACGCCGGGGATCGCGACGCCGCCGGGCGGCGCGGCGCCGCACGTCATGCCGCCCGGGCAAGCCGTACCGCAGTCGAGCGTGCCGCCGCAGCCGTCGCCGATGACGCCGCAGTAGCGGCCGCCGCCCGCCGGGGTGCAGGTGATCGGCTTGCAATTCGGGTCGCCGCACACGCCCGCGACGCCGCGCCCGGCGCAGGTCGCCGGGGCCTGGCAGGCGCCGCAGTCGAGCATGCCGCCGCAGCCGTCGCCGATGACGCCGCAGAAGCGCGTCGTGCCGGCGTTGCACGTCAGCGGCACGCAGCCCGACGTCACGCACACGCCGGTGCTGCCGCAGGTCTGGTTCGCCGCGCAGCCGCCGCAGTCGATCCCGCGGCCGCAGCCGTCGCCGACGCTGCCGCAGTACTTGCCCGACGACTGCTGGCAGACGAGCGGCATGCAGTCCATTCCGCGCACGCAGATGTTCGATTCGCACTGGTCGCCTGTCGGGCAGGCGCCGCAGTCCAGGCTGCCGAAGCAGCCGTTGCCGATGACGCCGCAGTAGCGGCCGTTCGGCGGCGTGCAGGTGACGGCCGACGTGCAGGTGCCGCCGTCGGCGCCCGCGTCGATCACGATCACCGGACCGTCGGTCGCGCCGCCGCCCGTGCCGGTGCCGCTGCTCCCCGCGCCGCCGCCGCCGCCCGCGCTGCCGCCCGCACCGGTCCCCGGGCCGCCGCCCCTGCCCACGCTGGTGCCGTGGCCGACGCCGGCGGTGCACGCCGCCGCGAACGCGGCGACGGCCAGCGCCAGCCAGGGGACGCGCGCGCACGGGGCTTGTCCGGATCGCGTGGGGAGCCGGCGTGCTCTGCTCGCCGCGGACCATCGCGGGAGGGTCTGGGAACCCTTCGAGGGTTCCGAGGTAGGTAGGAAGTGCGGGGTCAGGGGCATCGGCCGCCTCCTTGTCACCGTTCGGTGTCCGAACGGTGTTCGCTGCGGCCCGGCGCGGCTCAGGCGCCCTGGTTGACCCCGCCGCGCGCGCGTTGACGCTGGTCGATCAATCACCAGCTTGACGCCGATGTCACGCGGCGGGCGGCGGCGATTCCTGAAGTGGGGCCTGGGCGGCGCGGTGACCGGCTTCGGGTGGCGCCGCGGGGCCGCTGCCGCCGGCCCGGGCGGCGACAAGCTGCCCGAGGGCAAGATGCCGATGCGCGCGCTGGGCCGGACCGGCGCGCAGGTCTCGCTGGTCGGGCTGGGCGGGTACCACATCGGCCGGGCGCCCGACCCGCAGACCGCCGCGCGCATCATCCGCGCCGCCATCGATCACGGCGTCAACTTCATGGACAACTGCTGGGACTACAACGACGGCAAGAGCCACCTCTGGATGGGGCGCGCCCTGCGCGACGGCTACCGGCGGCGCGTCTTCCTGATGACCAAGATCGACGGCCGGACGCGCAAGGCCGCGGCCGCGCAGATCGATCAGAGCCTGCGCGATCTCGGCACGGACGTGATCGATCTGATGCAGGTGCACGAGGTGATCCGCGCGACCGATCCCGAGCGCGTCTTCGGCCCGGACGGCGCCATCGAGGCGCTGGTCGCCGCCCGCAAGGCCGGCAAGATCCGGTTCATCGGCTTCACCGGCCACAAGAGCCCGGAGATCCACCTGGCGATGCTGCGCGCGGCGGCGGCGCACGGGTTCGCGTTCGACACCGTGCAGATGCCGGTGAACGTGATGGACGCGCACTACGACAGCTTCGAACGGCGGGTGGTCCCGGCCGCGCAGAAGGGCGGCGTCGCGGTGCTGGCGATGAAGCCGCTCGGGTCGGGCGTCTTCCTGGGCAGCGGCCCGCTGGTGGCGCGCGAGATCTCGCCGACCGATTGCCTGCGCTACGCGATGGGCGCGCCGGCGTCGGTGGTGATCACCGGGTGCGAGTCGATGCGCGACCTCGCGCAGGCGCTGGACGCGGCGTACGGCTTCCGGCCGCCGACCGAGGCGCAGCGCAAGGCGCTGCTCGCCCACACCGCGCCCGTCGCGGCCAGGGGGCAGTGGGAGAAGTACAAGGTCTCCGAGATGTTCGACGGCACGGCGCGCAACCCGCGCTGGCTGGAAGCTGCGACGCTGTAGGCGCGCGTCCCCCTGCTAAGATCGTCCGCGTCTCCCGATGGCGTGGCGGAATCTGGGGCAATCGTGGTCGCGCGAAAGCGACCCGCGTCGGTTGCGAACCCGTTTGCTGGCGCGCCTCGCAGCGCGGCTCCGCCGGGACAATCCGCGGCTTCTGATGGCCGTCATCGTCGCCGGGACCGCCGCGGCTGGTCTCCTGGCGTCGGCGGTCCTGATGCACTTCGGCGTGCATCGGCTGTGGCTTCGCTACGGCCTGTCGGTCGGCTTCGCGTACGCGGCGTTCGTCTCGTTCGTCTGGCTGTGGCTTCAGAAGAAGCGGCGCGTGCGCTTCGATGACCCCGGATGGGACGGCGGGTGGTCCAGGGGCGACACCAACGCGGTCCACGGCGCCGACGCGGTCGGCTCGATCGCGCCGCCGGCGGCCGGCGACGGCGGCGGGGCGGGCGGCCCGAGCGGCCTGCTCGACCTGGATGACAGCCTGGTCTGGTTCGCCGTGATCGCCGCGATCGCGTCCGCCGTCGTCGCGGGCGGGTACGTTGTCCTCGTCGCGCCCGAGTTGCTGGCGGAGGTGCTGCTCGATGGCGTGCTCGCGGGCGCGCTCTACCGCCGTCTTCGCCGCCTCGACAGCCGCCACTGGCTGGAGTCCGCGATCGCGCGCACCTGGCTGCCCGTCATGGTGGTCGCCGTCTTCTTCATGATCGCGGGCGCGGTCTGCCACTGGTACGCGCCGGAGGCGTCGACGCTGTCCGGTGTCTGGCGCCACTATTGCGCCAGGAAGTGACCGTCAGGCGCGCACGCGCAGCGCGCCGGGCAGGATGTCGAACGTCGCGGGGAGGTGGCCGGGCGTCTCGCCGTCCAGCTCGACGGGGATGCTGACGTCGGGCTCCACCGGCTCCGCGTGAAGGTGCGTGATGCGCGCGTGCGTCACCTGCTCCAGCTCGAGGTGGGTGCCGGCGAACAGCTTCCCGAGGTTGGCGACCACCTGCATGCGCGTCATGTCGCCGACCGACACGAGATCCAGCGCGCCGTCGTCGAGCTGCGCGTCCGGGCAGATCTTCATGCCGCCGCCGAAGAAGCGCCCGTTGCCGATCGCCGCCATCATCACGCGCAGCTGGCGGCGCTCGCGGCCGTCGATGGTCAGCCAGACGTCGTGGTGATCGTGGGTGAGCAGCTCCTTCAACGTCGCGCCCAGGAACGCCATCTTGCCGCCGAAGCGCTTGCTCGAGGCGTTCGCGCGGCGCGCCACCGCGCTGGAGAAGCCGAACGACGCGACGTTGACGAAGTGGCGCACGCCCTCGCCGCCGTCGGCGACGCGGTAGCGGACGCGCCCGGCGTCGACGGCGCGGGCGGTCGCCTGGCGAATGTGGGCGGCCGCGGCGGCGATCTCCTGGGGCACCTCGAGCGTGCGGCGGAAGTCACCGCCCGTGCCGCGCGGGATGAGGCCGATCTCCGTCGTACCGCCCGCCCCCGCGGCCAGCACGCCGTCCGCCACCTCGGAGATCGTGCCGTCGCCGCCCAGGGCCAGGATCAGGCGGCGGCCCGCGGCCGCTTCGCGCCGCGCGATCTCCGTCGCGTCGCGCGGCGCGGTGGTGAAGGCGCTCTCCAGCTCGCCCAGCCCATCCGCGAGCGCGCCGCGGATACGCGCCCAGCGCGCCTCCGACAGACCGCCGCCCGAGCGCGGGTTGACGATGACCAGAGGTTGCCCGGAATCCACCACACTCTTGTAACAGAGTAGGGCGGGGCCCGGTATCCTCCCCGCCCGATGCTCGTCGGCGTGCTCCTCGGACTCGGCGCCAGCGCCTCCTGGGCGCTGGCCAACGTCGCGATCGCGCGCGCCGGCCGCGCCATCGGCTCCTTCCCGGCGCTCGTCTGGGCGCAGCTGGCGGGGACCGTGATGGCCGCGTTCGCGTCGGCGGCGATCGACGCGCGCGATCTGGCGCTGGCGCGGTCGCTGGTCGGCTGGATCGTCGTGGCCGGCCTGTCGGCGCTGCTCGCCTACGGCTGCATGTTCTACGCGTTCGCGCGCGCCAAGCTGTCGGTGGCCGTCCCGATCATGTCGTCGTGGGCGGTGATCGCGGCGGCGCTGTCGATCGCGCTGTTCGGCGAGCGGCTGGCGGGCGCGCAGCTGGCGGGCGGCGCGTCGGTCGTCGCCGGCGCGCTGGTCGTGTCGCGCTACGCGCAGGCGGAGAGCGCGCGCGACGCCGGTGAGTCCACGCCGCGGTGGCTGATCGCGGCGGTCGGCGCGGCGATCGGGTTCGGCGTGCTGATCCCGGCCATCGCGCGCCTGGCCCCGGCCTTCGGCAACGTCGGCTCGGTGGGCGTCGTCTACGTCGCGGACCTGGTGCTCGGGCTGCCGCTGGCGCTGATGTTCCGCATCGACCTGCGGCCGCCCGCCGGCGCGGCCTGGCTGCCGGTGCTGGCCGCCGGCCTGTTCGAGACGGTCGGCTTCGCCTGCGTCACCATCGGCTCGCGCTTCGCGCCCGTCGCCATCGTCTCCCCGTTCGCGAGCCTCGCCGCCGCGCTGACCGTGCTCTACGCCTGGCTGCTGCTGCGCGAGCGCCCGGCGCGCGCGGTGCTCGTCGGCGCCGCGCTGGTCGGGGTCGGCGTCGTCGTGCTGGCGCTTTAGCGACGGCGCAACCAACCCGCCGCATCGCCGACAACGTCGGCGATGCACAAGGCGGGGGGACTCTATTTCCTCGAATGGGATCCCAGGGCCGAGCGTGATGTTGACGAGCTCCGAGTCTTCGAGGCGCGCCAAATAGTGGCCGCGATCGGCGACCTCCAGTACGAGGCTGAGACGCAGACGCGCCAGCGGAAACCGCTCAGAAACGTCATTCGTTCTGTTCCAGACGCCTCATGGGAGGTGAGGGTCGGCGACTATCGCGTCCTCTACGAGGTGAGAAAGGACCAGACCGTCCGGGTTCTCCGAGTTATCTTGAAAGGGCGGCGAACGACCGATGAAGCGGCGGGGTCGAACGATGGCGAGTAGATATTTCACGATCAGCAAGGCCGAAGCGCTTGAGTTGAAGCGGCGGTCCGAGGAGTGGGATCGTCGCGGCTGGGGGATCCCGCATGCGGTCGTCCAGGCGAGATTGCTCGCGAGGATGGGCCGGGAGCTGCGACAGATGGTCCGCGCTTACGACGGCAGCGCGCGCGAGGCGAAGAAGCTGCTCGAGTGCATCTTGATCGCCGAGGAAGATGGGCTGCCCGACGTCGCCGAGATCCGTCACGACTTGGCGGCCAAGCTCGGCAAGGTCGGCAAGGTCTCGGACGCAAGCGCGCCGCCTGACGCCCGGGTCCTAGGTCCGGACGTCCAGGCCGGCGGCGAGGACGAGGACGGCGACGAGGACGGCGGCGGAGACGAACATTGAGATGATGATCGGTGGAGCGTGGCGCGGCTTTACTTCGCCGACGTTTGGTCGGCGTTGGCCGAGCCGTGGTGGCGGCGGCGCACGCCGCAAAAAAAAACGGGCCTGGTCACGCTGCGCGGAACAGCGCTGACCAGGCCCGCCCCCCAGTGCGATTGCTACTAAGTACATCATCCGTGCCAGCGCCAACTCCGCGAAAGCTCTGGCGGGGCGGGGGGCGTTCGTTGCGCGACTCACTACAGATGTAGTGCGCGAAGCAACGACAGTCGGCGGCGGCCCTTGCTGCTACACTGCCGCCCGCCATGGCGCACCAGTACATCTACACGATGCAGAACCTCCGGCGGGTCCACCCGCCCAACAAGGAGGTCCTCAAGGGGATCTATCTGTCGTTCTACCCGGGCGCGAAGATCGGCGTGCTCGGCGGCAACGGCGCGGGGAAGTCGACGCTGCTGCGGATCATGGCGGGCGTCGACAAGGATTTCTTCGGTGACGCCAAGCCGGCGGACGGTATCCGCATCGGCTACCTGCCGCAGGAGCCGGCCCTCGATCCCGCCAAGACGGTGCTCGGCAACGTCGAGCAGGCGGTGGCGGCGACCAAGAAGCTGCTGACCCGCTTCGACGAGGTGAACCTGAAGCTGGGCGAGGACCTCAAGCCCGCCGAGATGGAGAAGCTGCTGGAGGAGCAGGGCAAGCTGCAGGACGCGATCGAGGCGGCCAACGGCTGGGACCTCGACCGCACGCTGGAGATCGCGATGGACGCGCTCCGCCTGCCGCCGCCCGACGCAGACGTCACCAAGCTGTCGGGCGGCGAGCGCCGCCGCGTCGCCCTCTGCCGCATCTTGCTCGAGCGCCCCGACCTGCTGCTGCTCGACGAGCCGACCAACCACCTCGACGCCGAGAGCGTCGCCTGGCTCGAGCACCACCTGCACGAGTTCCCGGGGACGATCGTCGCGGTGACGCACGATCGCTACTTCCTGGACAACGTCGCGGGCTGGATCCTCGAGCTGGATCGCGGCGCCGGGAGCCCCTGGGAGGGGAACTATTCGTCGTGGCTGGATCAGAAGCGGAAGCGCCTCGAGGGCGAAGAGAAGGCCGAGTCGGCCCGCCAGCGCACGCTCGCGCGCGAGCTGGAGTGGGTGCGTGCATCGCCCCGCGCCCGCCAGGCGAAGTCGAAGGCCCGCCT
>DATBHU010000398.1:0-9250 GCA_036557265.1 Polyangia bacterium | reverse complement strand
ACGGCGGCATCGTCTTTCCGCCCGACAGCAGGACGGCTGCGACGACACCGCCCGCGACCACCACGCCGATGCCGGTCCAGAACCACCACTTCTTGTAGACCGGGGTCTCCTCCTCGCGCGGCCCCGGCTGAGCAATCAGCGTCCCGCCCGTCGCCGTGTTCGGTGGCGGCGGCTGCGCCGCGTACGGGTTGGGCGGCGGCGGCGTGGGCGACGTCGGATTGATCGGCGTGACCGGCGGCGGCGGGTTCGCGGGCGGCGGCGGCGTGGCCTGGCGCGCCTGCTCATCTTTCAGCCCCTGCATCTCCTTGATGTAGCCGTCGATCTCCTTGCGCTCGTCGGCGGTGATCTTCTTTTCCTTGGCCAGGTACTCGTTGAACTTGTCGATCGCCGCGTCGGGCTGCTTCAGCTTCTGGTGACAGCGCCCGATGTTGCGCAGGTAGACCGGGTGCAGGGTCTCCGCGTAGAGCTTCGCGAACAGGTTCAGCGCGTCCTCGTAGCGCCCGGCGGCGAACGCTTCGCGCGCCTTCAACTCCGTCGCGTTGTCAGCCTTGGCGGCGTGGACCTCGGGAACCGCCAGCAAGAAGGCGAAAGCGAAGCCGAGCACCACCCCCAGGCGCCCAATCGAGTACCGCATGGCCGAAAACTGTACGTCGGCACCTGCATCGGAGTCAAAGCCTGCGGAGCAAGAGTCGCCGGCGGTTCTTTGCCGCTTACGGTTCCGACATGAATCTTCAGTTCGGTTACGATGCTCCGCGAATGTCACGGCTCGGCGACGTGGACGTCCACCTGTTCGCGGAAGGGACGCACACGCGCGCCTATGAAGGCTTCGGCGCGCACGTGGCCCGCCGCGATCCCACCCCCGGCGGCGTGCTGGGGGTCGACTTCGCGGTCTGGGCGCCCAACGCCGACAGCGTCCACGTGATCGGCGACTTCGAGCGCTGGGGCGAGAAGCCCGCCCCGCTCGCCCGCCGCGGCGAGACCGGCATCTGGGAGGGGCGCGTCGCGGAGGCGCGCCACGGCACGCGCTACAAGTACCGCATCGTCTCCCGCCACGACGGCTACCGCGTCGACAAGGCGGACCCGTACGGCTTCCGCTGCGAGGAGCCGCCCGCCACCGCGTCGATCGTCTGGGAGATCGACGACTACGGGTGGGGCGACGCCGCCTGGATGGCGGGGCGGCGCGCGAAGAACGCGCTGGACGCGCCGACGTCGATCTACGAGGTGCACCTCGGGTCGTGGATGCGCGTCCCGGAGGAGAAGCACCGCTGGCTCTCCTACCGCGAGATCGCGCCCAGGCTGGCGGCGCACGCGCGGCGCTGCGGCTTCACGCACATCGAGCTGATGCCGGTCGCCGAGCATCCGTTCTACCCGTCGTGGGGTTACCAGGTGACGGGCTTCTTCGCGCCGACGTCGCGCTACGGAACGCCCCAGGACTTCATGTGGTTCGTCGATCACCTGCACCAGCAGGGGATCGGCGTGATCCTCGACTGGACGCCGGCCCACTTCCCGACCGACGAGCACGGCCTGATCTACTTCGACGGCACGCACCTGTACGAGCACGCCGACCCGCGCAAGGGGATGCACGCCGAGTGGGGCAGCGCGATCTTCAACTACGGGCGCAACGAGGTGCGCAGCTTCCTGCTGTCCAACGCGAACTTCTGGCTCGACCGCTATCACATCGACGGGCTGCGCGTGGACGCGGTGGCGTCGATGCTCTACCTCGACTACGCGCGCCGCGGCGGCGACTGGGTGCCGAACCAGTACGGCGGCAACGAGAACCTGGAGGCGATGGAGTTCCTGCGCTCGTTCAACGAGAGCGTCTACCGCGAACACCCCGACGTGCAGACGATCGCCGAGGAGTCGACGTCGTGGGCCGGCGTGTCGCGGCCGACCTACGCGGGCGGGCTCGGCTTCGGGCTCAAGTGGGACATGGGGTGGATGCACGACACGCTGGCGTACTTCAAGGAAGACCCGATCGGCCGGCGCTACCACCACCACAAGCTGACGTTCAGGAGCATGTACTTCTGGAGCGAGAACTACGTGCTGCCGCTGTCGCACGACGAGGTCGTGCACGGCAAGCGCTCGCTCATCGAGAAGATGCCCGGCGACGACTGGCAGCGCTTCGCGAACCTGCGCCTGATGTACGGATACATGTGGGCGCAGCCCGGGAAGAAGCTGCTGTTCCAGGGCGGCGAGCTGGGCCAGTTCGCCGAGTGGGCGCACGACCGCAGCGTCGACTGGCATCTGCTGGGCGCGCAGCCGTACCACGTCCAGCTGATGACGACGGTCGCGGAGCTGAACCGCCTGTACGCGACGACGCGCGCGCTGCACATCCACGACGTCGGGCTGGCGGGCTTCGAATGGATCGACGCCGACGACAACGAGAACAGCGTCTACTCGTTCCTGCGCAAGGGCGACGTCGGCGCGGCGCCCGAGGACGTCGTGGTCTGCCTGTTCAACTGCACGCCGGTGCCGCGCCACGACTACCGCGTCGGCGTGCCGGTGCGCGGGCGCTGGCGCGAGCTCTTCAACAGCGACGCGGCGGCGTTCGGCGGCAGCGGCATGGGCAACCTGGGCGGCGTCGTCGCCGACGACATCCCGTGCCACGCGCGCCCCGCCTCGCTGGTACTGACCTTGCCGCCGCTGGCGGCGCTGTATTTCGTGCCCGAACGCTGAGGCGCCGCCCGACGCGGGCGCCGCTGACCTTGACCCGCCGTGGGTCGTGCCTAAACAGGCCCGAGTGGAAACAGCACGGCGAGCGCAAGCGGACGACGAGAGCGTCATCTACGCGTGCAGTCATTGCGGCGGGATGAACCGCATCCTGCGCGCGCGCCTCGGGGACGACCCGGTGTGCGGCCACTGCAAGCAGAAGGTGTTCCCGCGGCGGCCGGTGACGGTGACCGACGCCAGCTGGAAGAAGGAGGTCGAGGACAGCCCGATCCCGGTGCTGGTCGACTTCTGGGCGCCCTGGTGCGGGCCGTGCCGCGCGGTGGCGCCGATGCTCGAGGCGCTGGCGGGCGAGCGCGCCGGCAAGCTGAAGATCGCGAAGCTGAACGTCGACGAGAACCCGCAGAGCGCGGCGCGCTTCGCGGTCCAGGCGATCCCGACGATGATCGTCTTCCGCGGCCCGCTCGAGGTCGATCAGATCCGCGGCGCCGTCCCCAAGGCGACCCTCGAACAGCGCCTGACGCTGGTGCTCTGACCGCTACTCGAACCTGACCTCGATCGCCCCGCCGACGCCCCACACCCGCGCGGCGGCGTCGCGGTTCATGTCCGGGAACAGGAACCAGGCGCGCAGGTCGACGGCGCGGCTGGTCTGCAGGCCCATGCCGAAGCCGAACGGGTACGCGGTGTGGCCGCCCGGGTTCTCGATGCGCAGGCCGAGCAGCGGGCCGAGCCAGAAGTTGTACGCGGCCTGGATCCAGATGTGGAGCGGCACGCTGACCTTGGTCTCGGTCCGCTCGTAGAAGATGACCGGGACGTAGAGACCGGTGTCGAAGCGGACGATCCCGGCGCGCAGCGCGATCGGCAGCCCGAACATGAAGCCGAAGCGCGAGTTGGTCTCGATCGGCAGGTAGGCGCGCAGCTCGAGCCCCAGCTCGGCGGCGTAGCTGCGCGCGACCGACCAGCGGAACTTCAGCTCGGGGTTCGACACGCGATCGCCCAGCGTCCCGTAGGTCTCGGTGTCGAACGGGCGGCCGTACTTGTCGGCCTGCGTAACCTGGCCGCCGTCGTCGAGGCGGAAGCCGACGCGGAAGCCGAGCTCGAAGTCGTGGGCGACGCCGACCCGCAGCTCGAGGTTCAGTCCCAGGCCGTCCGGACCGGGGTCCGGCTCGTGGCCGTAGCCGAGGCCGAAGTCGAGGGCGACGTCGGCGCGCGGCAGGGTCAGGCCGCGGTAGATCCAGGGCGCGGCCGCGGAGGCGCGTGACGTCGACACGAAGGTCGCCGCGAGCATCGACGCGAACGCGACGGCCACCACGCGTGCAGAGCGGTGCATGGCCGGGTTATACCTCCGGCGTGAGTGAGCTGATCCAGCTCAAGAAGGCGCGCGCAAATTCGGACGCGCCGACTATTGACTCGGGAACCCCCAAGGGGTTCCCGAACCCTCCGGTGCGCACGGTCTATCTCGAGACGTACGGCTGTCAGATGAATGTCGCGGACAGCGACCTGATGCTCGGCCTGCTCGATCGCGGCGGCTACGCGCGCACCGACGATCCCGCGGCCGCCGATCTGATCCTGATCAACACCTGCGCGGTGCGCGAGAAGGCCGAGGAGCGCGTGTTCGCGCGCGCCAGCATGCTGGGACACGGCAAGGCGCGCCCCGACGTCGTGCTCGGCATCGTCGGCTGCATGGCGGAGCACCTGAAGGACGAGATCCGCCGGCGGGCGCCCCACGTCGATCTGGTGGTCGGCCCCGACGGCTACCGCCGCCTGCTCGACAGCGTCGCGCAGGCGCGCGGCGGCGACGCCGTCACCGACACGCGCCTCGATCGCGAGGAGACGTACTCCGGGCTGGATCCGATCGCCGCCGACGGCGTGATCGGCCACGTCACCATCCAGCGCGGCTGCGACAAGTTCTGCACGTTCTGCGTCGTCCCCTACACGCGCGGGCGCGAGCGCGGCGCGGCGCCGCGCGAGATCCTGCGCCAGGTGCGGGCGCTGGCGGCGGCGGGCGTGAAGGAGGTGCAGCTGCTCGGGCAGACCGTCAACTCGTACCGCTACGAGGACGTCGGCTTCGCGGCCCTGCTGCGCGCGGTCGCCGCCGTCGACGGCGTCGAGCGCGTCCGCTTCACCTCGCCCTATCCGCTCGACTTCGCCGACGACGTCATCGCGGCGATCGCGGAGACGCCCAAGGTCTGCAAGCACGTCCACCTGCCGCTGCAGAGCGGCTCGGACGCGGTGCTCGCGCGCATGCGGCGCGGCTACGACTTCGCGACGTTCCGGACCCTCTACGACAAGCTGCGCGCGGTGCCCGGCATCGCCATCACGACCGATCTGCTGATCGGCTTCTGCGACGAGAGCGACGAGGAGTTCCGCGCCACGCTGCGCGCCCAGGAGGAGCTGCGCTTCGACGGCGCGTTCACCTTCGCCTATTCGGAGCGCGAAGGGACCTACGCCGCGCGCAAGCTGCCGGACACGGTCCCGGCCGAGACCAAGCAGGAACGGTTGGCGGAGGTGATCGCCGCGCAGCAGCGCATCACGGGCGAGATCATGGCGGCCCAGGTCGGCCGGCGCGAGCGCGTGCTGGTCGAGCAGCGGTCGAAGCGCTCGGCCGACGAGCTGATGGCGCGCACCGACGCGTTCCGCACCGTGATCGTCCCGGCCGCCCCGGGCGTCGAGCCGGGCGCCCTGGTCGACGCGACGATCGTGCGCGCGACGATCGCCACGCTGTTCGGCGCGGTGGCGCCGTCGCGTGGGGAGCCGGCGAGCTCCGCTCGCCGCGCACCGTCGCGGGGGGGTATGGGGACCCTTTGAGGGTCCCCATCTTGATGACGGAGCGGCTCGATGGCGTCCGACCTTTCGCAGAACCCGTTCGCGCTGCTGTCGCTGATCGCGGCGCCGGCCGTGCTGACCAACGCGGCCTCCGTGCTTGTCATGAGCACCACCAACCGGTTTCTGCGCGCGAGCGAGCGGATGCGCGCGCTCGCGGTCCGCGTCGAGGAGAAGAAGGTGACCCCCGGACTGCGGGCGCTCCTGCGCGGGCAGGTCGACCGCACCGAGCGCCAGGCGGTGCTGCTGCTGGGCGCGATGCGCGCGGCGTACACGGCGATCGGCGCGTTCGCGAGCGCGAGCCTGATCTCGATCCTCGGCGCCGGGATCGCCTCGACGGCCGCGCCGCAGCTCGGATTCCACGGGATGGCGGCGCTGGCGCTCGGTGTCGGTATCATCGGCGCGTCCGCGCTGGTGATCGCCTGCGGGCGCCTGCTCACGGCGACGCGCCTGTCGATGGTGAACATGGCGGAGGAGGCGGCGCTGATCCGCAAGCACGAGGCCGCGCTGCCGCCCACCTGACCGCCGGCATCGGTGTTAGGCTCGTGGCGTGCGCTCCGGCGGAATCGCCTGTGCCTCGCTGATCGGCCTGCTGGCGTCGGGCGCGTGCAGCTCGAGCTCGACGTGCAACACCCCCGGATACGCCGGCAACAGCGGTTGCGGCGCGCGCACCCCGGGGACGGCGGGCGCGACGGGCACGGGCGGAACGACCGGCACGGGCGGCACCGGCGGAGGCGCGGGGACGACCGGCGGCGGAGGCGCGGCGACGGACGCCGCCGCCGACCAGGCGGCGAACGCGTTCGAGGCGCAGATCCAGGAGATCGTCCGCGACTACGTGTCGTGGGGGCGCGTCGACGACGAGCTGCGCTGGGCGCCCAGCCTGTGCCGCCAGCCCCTCCCGGGCGTGGTGCGGCAGAGCGCGTCCGACGATCCTTCTACGCACGGCCAGAAGCTGTACTCGGTGTTCGCGAAGAACCGCGCCGCCTACCCGATCGGCCCGCACGACGGCCAGGTGGTGGTGAAGCAGTCGTGGACGATCGAGGCGGTGACGACGCCCGACGCGTCGTGGGACCCGGGCATGCTGCCGATCCCGAACGACGACGGCGATCACTTCTATCCGTACGCCAAGGGGCCGGACGGCGGCGTCTTCAAGGCCGACAAGGCGGCCGGCCTGTTCATCATGTTCAGGCTCGAGCCGGGGATGCCCGACACCGACGCGGGATGGGTCTACGCGACCGTGGCGCCCTCGGGCATCACCACCTCCGCCGGCCGGGTGGCGAGCTGCATGGGCTGCCACGAGACCAGCGCCACGCACGAGCGGCTGTTCGGCGTCCCGCTCAGCCCGCTGGCTCCGTAGCCGCTCGCGTCGCGCGCTGCCGGCCCCCCCGCTTGACCGGCCGTCCGCCCGCGGCTAAGCTTATCAATGAATCAAGATAAGCGGATATGTCATCCCTCGGCGCCACATCGGATCTGCTCGGGCTGCTCGCGGAGCCGTCGCGCGTGCGTCTGCTCGCGCTGCTCGGCGACAACGAGCTGACCGTCAACGAGCTCTGCTCGGTCACCGAGCTCGGGCAGTCGCGCGTGTCGACCCACCTCGGCAAGCTGCGCGACGCCGGGCTGGTGCGCGATCGGCGAGCCGGCGGCTCGACCTACTACCGGATGGCGAACGGCGATCTGCCCGCGCCGGCGCGCGCGCTCTGGTCGGTGGTCGCCGCCGATCTCGACGACACGCAGCTGGCGACCGACCGCCAGCGCTGCGCGGCCGTGCTGCGCGCGCGCGCCGAGCAGGCCCGGCAAGCGTCGGATGACGGCCGCTGGCCCGACAGCATCGCCGGCGAGATGGAGCGGCACTACTCGCCGGGCCGGACCTGGGAGGCGCTGGCGCGCGGTCTGATCGGCCTCGCCGATCTGGGCGACGTGCTGGACGCGGGCGCCGGTGACGGCGCGACGGCGCAGCTGCTGGCGCCGCGCGCGCGCAGCATCACCTGCATCGACGTCAGCGACACGCTGATCGACGCCGCGCGCGTCCGGCTGGCCGGGCACGCCAACGTGCGCGCCGAGGTGGCCGACCTGCACGCGCTGCCCTTCGCCGACGCGTCGTTCGACCAGATCCTGCTGCTGAACGTGCTGACCCACCTGCGCGCGCCCGCCCGCGCCCTCGCCGAGCTGGCGCGCGTGCTGCGCCCCGGCGGGCGCCTGGCGCTGGTGACGCTGGCCGCGCACGATCACCTGGACGTCACCTCCGCCTACGGCCACGTCACGGCGGGCTTCCGCCCGGCCGACGTGAAGCGCTTGCTGGAGAAGACCGGCCTCGCCGTGGAGCAGTGCGCGGTGACGTCGCGCGAGAAGCGCGCCCCCCAGTTCGAGGTCGTGACCGCGTTCGCGACCAGATCGACGACGAAACATAAAAGGAAGCCGTCATGACCGAGACCGAGAAGATTCTTCGCGCCACGCTGGCCAAACGGATCGTGCTGCTCGACGGCGCGATGGGGACGATGATCCAGCGGCACAAGCCGACCGAGGCCGACTACCGGGGCAAGCGCTTCGCCGATCACCCGAAGGAGCTGAAGGGCGACAACGATCTGCTCGTCCTGACCCGCCCCGAGATCATCGCCGACATTCACGGCCAGTACATGGCGGCGGGCAGCGACATCATCGAGACCAACACCTTCAACGCCAACGCGATCGCGCAGGCCGACTACGGCCTGGAGTCGATCTGCTACGAGCTGAACGTCGAGGCGGCGCGCCTGGCCAAGCGGGTGACGGCGGCCTGGACCGCCAAGACGCCCGACAAGCCGCGCTTCGTGGCGGGGGCGTTCGGCCCCACCAACCGGACGCTGTCGATGTCGCCGGACGTGAACGACGCCGCCTTCCGCGCCGTGACGTTCGACCAGGTCAAGGCCGCCTACGCCGAGCAGGCGCGCGGCCTGATCGACGGCGGCGTCGACCTGCTGATCCCGGAGACCGTCACCGACACGCTGAACCTGCGCGCGGCGCTGGTCGCGATCGAGGAGGTGTTCGAGGAGAAGGGCATCCGCCTGCCGTTGATGCTGTCGGTGACGATCGTCGACCAGAGCGGCCGCACGCTGTCGGGCCAGACCATCGACGCGTTCTGGACGTCGGTCGCGCACGCCCGCCCGCTGTCGGTCGGCATCAACTGCTCGCTCGGGGCCGAGCAGATGCGGCCTTTCCTCGCCGAGCTGTCCGACGCCGCCACCTGCTTCGTCAGCTGTTACCCGAACGCCGGCCTCCCCAACCCGCTGGCGCCGACCGGCTACGACGAGGAGCCGCCCACCACGTCGAAGCTGCTGGCCGGCTTCGCCGACGCCGGGCTAGTCAACATCGTGGGCGGCTGCTGCGGCACCACGCCCGAGCACATCGCCGCCATCGGCCGCGCGCTGGAGCGAAAGCCGCCGCGCGCCGTCCCCGACGCGACCACGCGCCCCGAGCTCGCCTACCCGCGCTACTCCGGGCTGGAGACGCTGACCATCCGCCCCGACACGAACTTCCTGATGATCGGCGAGCGCACCAACATCACGGGCTCGGCGAAGTTCGCCGACCTGATCCGGCGCGGCGACTTCGCGACCGCGTCGTCGGTGGCGCTGGACCAGGTGCGCGGCGGCGCCAACATCCTCGACGTCAACATGGACGAAGGGATGATCGACGGCGTCGCGGCCATGACGCGCTTCTTGAATCTGATCGCGACCGAGCCCGAGATCGCGCGCATCCCGATCATGATCGACAGCTCGAACTTCGACGT
>DATBHU010000397.1:0-17724 GCA_036557265.1 Polyangia bacterium | reverse complement strand
ACCAGGATGTTCCGGCGGAAGTCCTTCTCGTGCTGCAGCAGCGCCTGCGAGACCTCCTCGGCGCTCGGCAGCCGCTTGCCGCGGTCGGCGGCCGGCATCGCCGCGGTCAGGTCCATGTACTGCGACAGCGACAGCACGTCGAGGCCGCGGATGTACCGCCCGAGCGCCTTCTTGCGGGGCGCGTTCATCCGGTTCACGAAGTCGTCGGCGATCTCGAGGTGGTGGGTGAAGTTGTGCGACAGCGCCACCTTCCCGTCGAGGCCGAGGCGATGGCGTTCCTTCTTCGCCGCCGCCAGCAGCTCGACCCAGCGCTCGGGCGTGTAGACGACGGAGTCCATCAGCTCGGCGCCGACCTCCAGCCGCACGGGCGTCGGGACGCCCGCGCCGGCGCGGTCGAGCACGTCCTTCACCATGCGCAGGGTGGCGAACACCACGCCCTCGCGGTAGTCGGCCGTCATCGGATCCAGGTCGTAGAAGCCACGCCACGGGCACATCACCCGCCAGCTGTCGTTCTCCGACTTGAACGGATCGAAGCCCGGCTGATAGGCGGGCGGATCGAGGTGCGGCTTGAGCACGACGGTGAAGCCGGCGCGCAGCGCGGCCTCGACGGCGGCGCCCAGCTCCGCGGCGTCAGGCCCAGCGGCGAGGTCGATCTTGTCGAGCCCGACGTAGGCGTAGGTCGGCACGAACGACACGATCTGGAAGCCGATCCGCTTGAACGTGTCGATGCGCTTGTCGGCGGCGCGAAAGTCGCCTCTCCACCCCGCGTAGGTGATGCCGAGCGGCGCGGGCGCGGGCGCCTGGGCGGCCGTCGGCGCCGGCGCCTCCACGGCGGCCGCCGGCCCCGCCGTGGCCCAACCCGATATCGCCACGAGAACTCCGATCGATGTCGACGAGCCCATCCCTCTCATGAGCGCGAGCGTGCCGTGAGCGCGCCGCCCGCGCAAGCGCTTGAACCGCGCGTTGCGCCGTGCGACAAACCGCGCATGCGTAAACCTTCTAGACGAAATGTGATCCAGGGCGCCGCCGCCGTGGCGGGCGGGATGTTGCTGCCGTCGTGCGCGCACACGTCGTCGGGTCCGGCGCTGCCCGCGGCGCCCGAGCTGCCGGGCGGCCTGACCGTGAAGGGGACGCGGTTCGTCAAGAACGGCAAGCCGTTCTTCATCAGCGGCATCAACTACTGGGCGGGCCCGACGCTGGCGCGCGACGGCAACCAGGCCGGCTGGGACCAGGTGCGGCGCGATCTCGACGGCATCCAGGCCGCCGGCATCAACATGATCCGCACCTGCGCCGCCACCGAGGGGCCGGACAGCGAGCCCTTCCGGATCGTGCCGACGATCCAGCCGGCGATGGGCCAGTACGATCCGGCCGGCATCGGCGGGGTGATGCGCTTCTCCGAGGAGATCGCGAAGCGCGGGCTGCACGCGATCTACATGCTCAACAACTTCTGGCAGTGGTCGGGCGGGTTCGCCCAGTACCTGTCGTGGGCGGGCGCCGGCGCGATCCCGTATCCGCCGCCGACGCCGGGCGGAAGCTGGGACCGCTTCCAGCACTTCGCGGGCGGCTTCTACACCAACGCGACGGCGGTCGGCGCCTACGAGGCGTTCATCAAGTTCCTGGTGCCCAAGCTGGCGGGGAACCCGATGATCATCTGGGAGCTCGCCAACGAGCCGCGCGGCATGAACAACATCGGCGCGTACCACAAGTGGATCGACACCACCGCGCGTCTGATCAAGTCGCTGGCGCCGTCGCAGCTGGTGACCACCGGCAGCGAGGGGCAGACCGCCAGCCCGCGCTACGCCGGCCTGGACGTCGTCGCCGATCACCAGAGCGCGGCGATCGACTTCATCTGCTTCCACATGTGGGCGGCCAACTGGGGCTGGGTGAACAAGGACAACCTGGCCAAGGGCTATCCGCGGGCGCTCGAGAAGGCGAAGAAGTACGTCAACGAGCACGCGGCGGCGGCGGCCAAGGTGGGCAAGCCGATCCTGCTGGAGGAGTTCGGTTTCCCGCGCGACGGCGGCAGCTACGATCCGGCCTCGCCGGTCACGCTGCGCGATCAGTACTTCCAGGAGACATACGCGCTGGTGCAGTCGCTGCTGCCGTCGACGCCGATGGCGGGCGTCATGCCGTGGGCGTGGGCGGGCGACAGCCGGCCGCCGCGGCCGGGGCAGTTCTGGAAGCCGGGCGACCCGTTCATCGGGGATCCCCCTCACGAAGAGCAGGGGTGGTACAGCATCTTCGACAAGGACTCGACGCTGAAGCTGATCACGGACTGGTCGCCCCGTATCACCGGCCCGGGCGTGGTTGCCTAACTAACGCGTCGCAAGGGCGCGCCCGTCACCCAATCGTGACGGCGATCAGGTGCGGTCGCGGGCGAACGGGCCTATCGTATTTGGCATGCGTCGTCTTCCTTCATTGCTTGCCCTGATCAACGTAGCCGCGCTGTCCGCCTGCGCCGGCCCTCCGGTCGATCCCGCGGTTGCAACGACCCGCCCGCTGATCGCCAACCGCAACCTCGACGTGCTGTTCATGATCGACAACTCGTCGTCGATGCGGCTGTCGCAGACGAACCTGCTCAACAACTTCTCGACGTTCATGGACGTCCTCAAGAACCTGCCCGGCGGCCTGCCCAACATCCACGTGGCGGTGGTGTCGTCCGACATGGGCGCCGGCGACGGCAGCGTCGCCGGGTGCAGCGCGACCGGCGGCGACAACGGCCTCTTCCAGTACACCGCGCGCGGGACCTGCGCGTCGACGACGCTGCAGAATGGGGCGACGTTCATCTCGAACGTCGGCGGCGTCGCCAACTACACGGCTGCGGACCTGTCGACGGTGTTCTCCTGCATCGCCGCGCTCGGCGACACCGGCTGCGGCTTCGAGCACCAGTTCGCGTCGGTGCTGCGCGCGCTCGGCGCGGACGGCCAGCCGGCGCCCGCCGAGAACCAGGGCTTCCTGCGCTCCGACGCGCTGCTGGCGATCGTCATGGTGACCAACGAGGACGATTGCTCGGCGCGCCCCGGCATCCAGCTCTATGACTTCAACTCCAACATGAACCTGACGTCGGCGCTCGGACCGCTCAGCAACTACCGCTGCAACGAGTTCGGCCACGTTTGCGACGGCGCCCCGCCGCCGCGGATGGCGCCAAACAACGACGTCAACACGACGGTGATGCTGCAGAACTGCACGTCGTCCGATTGCGATGGGTCGCTGGTGCCCGTGGGCGAGTTCGCCGCCCGCATCAAGGCGCTGAAGGCCGCGCCCGCCAGCGAGATCGTCGTCGCGGCGATCACCGGCCCGGCCACGCCCTACACGGTGCACTGGAAGGCGCCGTCGATCGCCGACACCTCCTGCGGGCAGGCGTCGTGCCCGTGGCCGGAGATCACGCATTCGTGCGTGGCGACCGACAGCAGCTTCGCGGACCCGGCCGTGCGCGTGACGGAGGCGGTCAACGCGTTCGGCGTCAACGGCTTCGTGTCGTCGATCTGCGACGCGAACTTCGGTACGACGTTGCAGCAGATCGCCAACCGGATCGGAGTGCTGCTGGCGGCGGGCGGCGGCACCGGCGGCGGTCCGGGGCCGATCCCGTCCTGCGCGACCAGCGGCCTCGGCGGCGCGGGCGGCTCGACCGGGGCGGGGGGCGCGGGCGGCGGGGGCGGGACGGGCGGCTCGGCGTCCGGCGGGACCACCGGCGGCAGCGCCCCCGCTGACGCGTCCGTCGATGGCCGCGGGACCGGCAAGGGCGGCGGCGGCTGTCAGGTGGGCGGCGGGGGCGGGGACGTGTCGGGGATCGCGCTGCTCGCCGTCATGGCTTTCTTGTGGCGGGCGCGCCGGCGCCGGACTCGCGCCCGGGCGTGATCGGGGCGGGCGCGGCAGCGCGGACGATCCTCGCGGCCCAGCCGCCGCCGGGCGCCAGCTTCACCTTGAGGCGGGCGGGCGCCGGCAGGGCGGCGCTCTCCCGCCGGTAGCTGGTCGGGGCGCGCTCGGCGTCGGGGCCGTCGGCGAAGGCGACCATCTGCCAGCCCCCGTGTCCGTCGGAGGGCGGCAGGAACGAGGCGAGATCGATCTCCAGCTCGCGCGGCGTCCAGTCGGTCATCGCGCCGACGTACCAGTCGCTGCCGGCCCGGCGCGCGACCACGACGTAGTCGCCGATCCGCCCGTCGAGCACGCGCGTCTCGTCCCAGACCGTGGGGATCTTGCTGATGAACGCGGTGGTCTCCGCCTCGCGCAGGTAGTTGGTGGGTGAATCAGCCAGCATCTGCAGCGGGCTCTCGTAGACCACGTACATCGCGACCTGATGACAGCGCGTTCCCAGGCTCATCGGCTGGTGGAACACGATCCGGAACTGCCCCCGCGTCGCGTTCAGCATCGCGCCCGGCGTGTAGTCCATCGGCCCGAGGAACATGCGCGTGAACGGCAGCGTCACGTTGTGCTCGGGATCGGAGACGTTGCTCCACTTGAGGTGCTCCATCCCCTTCACGCCCTCGGTGGAGATGATGTTCGGCCAGGTGCGCGTCATCAGGGCGGGCCGCTGGCCGCCGTGGAAGTCGACCAGCATCTTGTGCTTGGCCAGCTCGCGCGCGACGCGGTGATAGAAGTCGATCACCGGCTGATCGTCGCGTTGCATGAAGTCGACCTTCACGCCCTTGATCCCCCACGCGTCGAACTGGGCGACGGCGGCGTCCAGCTGATCGGCGAACGTCTTCCAGACCGCCCACAGGATGACGCCGACGTGCCGGGCGCGCGCGTGGGCGAGCAGCGCCGGCATGTCGAGGCCGGGCGCCACCTGCAGGAGGTTGCCGGTCTTGTACCAGCCCTCGTCGAGGATGATGTAGTCGATGCCGTACTTGGCCGCGAAGTCGACGTAGAACTTGTACGTCTCGGTGTTGACGCCGGGCTTGAACGGGACGCCCGCCAGGTTGCGATCGTTCCACCAGTCCCACGCCACCTGGCCCGGCTTGATCCACGACGTGTCGGCGATCTGCGACGGGCGTTGCAGCAGGTAGACGAGCGAGTTGGTGATCAGATCGCCGTCGCGCGGCGCCACCGCCAGCACGCGCCAGGGATAGGCGCGCGTCCCGGCCGTGACGGCGATGTAGTCGGCGGCGCGGGTCACCTTGACGTCGCGATCGCGCGCCGCCTTCTCCTCGAGCGGGTAGGGCGGGAACGCCGCCGCCAGCGCCGTCGTGCCGGTCGCGCGCAGCCAGAGGCCGGGATAGCTCTCGATGTCGGCCTCCGCGACGGCGACCTTCGGTCCGGCCGCGGTGGCGACCACGGCGGGGAGCGACGCCAGCTCGCCGGCCGGGATTGCGGTCAGGTTGACCGGTTTGAAGAGCTGCTCGTTGTGCGAGAAGAAGGTCTTCTCGGCGTCGGGCCCCTCATCGGGATAGAAGACGGGCGCGTCGGCGGCGAAGCGGAACAGGGCCTCCTCGCCGAACACCTTGACCTGCGCCGCGTCGAGCGCGGTCTCGAACCGGTAGGCGACGCCTTCGTCGTAGGCGCGGAACGTGACCGCGTAGCCACCCGCGCAGGCGATGCGCACCTCGTTGTACCGATCGGCCAGCGCGGCCGCCTTCAGGTGAACGGCCGGCGTCACCCGCTCGTTCACGGCGCGGGTCGTGGTGCCGGTGATGCGCGCCGCGACGCCCAGGCGCCGGTGATCCACGTCCAGCGACAGCCGCGCGTCGGCGACCAGCGGCTTGCCATCGTACGCCACGTCGTAGGCGAGATCGGGCGCGGCGCGCACGTCGACGCTGAGGTGGCCGCCCGGCGACTGCAGGCGAATCGTCGGGGTGGACGGCGGCGCGGCCGGCGCGCCCCAGAGCGCCAGCAGCGCGGCGGCGATCGCTCCTACGGATCGCACTCGACCTTGGCGTCGCCCCAGCTGGCGCGGTCGAGGGCGTTGCCGTCGTCGGCGTTGGTGACCAGCAGCTTGAGGCGCCGCTTGCCCGTCAGGTCGACGGTGACCGGCATGGCCGGCATCATGCCGTCGACGTTCTGGCTGTCGAACAGGACGTCGCCGTCGACGATCACCTGGAAGCGAACGGTGCCGGCGCCGCCGGTCGACGAGTCGTCGACGCCGACCTGCGCCGAGAAGCTGGTGCACTTCTGCCCGAGGCGATAGATGGCGGCCGCCGGCGCCGACATGCCCATGCCCTTGGGGAAGGCGGTGCCGCGGATGCTGATCGGCTTGCCGTCGCCGGAGTCGACGCCGCCGTTCGTCAGATCGTGCTCGATTGGTCCCAGCCCGTTCGCCGCGTAGATCGGCGTCAGATCGCTCAGGTAGGCCGTGCTGCGCGGGCGGGGCGGCTCGGCGCCGACGATCTTCAGCGTCGCCGTCCCGTGCGACGCGACGTTGGCGGTGAAGCTGTCGTTGAACGACCCCTTGTCGGCCAGCGCTTGCAGGTCGCGCACCGTGGCGCTGCCGCCGCGCAGGCCGATCTCGTCGAAGCGGACCGTGATGTCGGCGGCCGCGTCCGCCTCGTTGAGCAGCACGACAGCGCGCGCGCCGTTCGCGTTCAGCGGCTTCGCCCACACCGACTGCTGTCCCGCCTGCTTCACCTGCACGCCCTGCAGCCCGAACGCGTCCTGATTGATGGCGATGATCTCTTTATTGGTCAGGATCGCCTTCGTCGCGTCGGTCATGTTGCGGAGGTCGTTGCCCGCGATCAGCGGCGCCGCGGCGATCGCCCACAGGCTGAAGTGGCTCTGGTACTCGACGTCGGTGACGGGGTCGCCGCCGATGCTGTTGCCGACCTCCAGCATGTCGGGATCGTTCCAGTGGTTGGGACCGCCGTAGGCCGCGAGCGGCAGGTTGGTCTTCAAGCTGGTCATGATCGATCCCGTCTCCGTCGAGTTCGGATCGGGCGCCCAGAGGTTCTTGATGTCGGTGGTCGTCCGTTGCAGCTGGCCGAGGCGGTTGGCCCACTCGTAGAACGACCAGGCGCAGATGCTGAACACGATCGGCTGGCCGCTCGCCTGCTCGGCCATGTCCAGCGCGCCGCGCATCGTCTCGTAGCGCGGCTCGATGATCGGGCCGGGGTTGGGGCCGGGATCGGGGCAGTTGTCGTACTTGAGGTAGTCGACGCCCCACATCGCCATCGTCATCGCGTCCGTCAGCTCGTGATCTTGCGAGCCGGCGCGGTGGCCGCACGTCTCGGTGCCGCGATCGCCGTAGAGCCCGAGCTTCAGCCCCTTGTCGTGCACGTACGCCGCGATCGGCGCGATGCCGTTCGGGAAGTGCACCGGGTCCGGCTGCAGCAGTCCGTTGGCGTCGCGATCGGCCAGCGACCAGCAGTCGTCGATGTTGATGTACTGGTAGCCGGCGTCCTGCATGCCGCTCGCGACCATCGCGTCGGCGATCTGCTTCACGAACGTCTCGGTGATGCTGCAGGCGAACTTGTTCCAGCTGTTCCAGCCCATGGGCGGGGTGGGCGCGCGGCCCATCGCCAGCGGCAGCGGGAAGTCGTCGTCGGTCTCGGGCGGCGGGCCGCTGCTGCCGCCACCGCCGCAGGCGGGCAGGCCCGCCCCGAGCGTGATCAACCCCGCAAAAAGTAAACAAGG
This sequence comes from Polyangia bacterium, assembly GCA_036557265.1. GTDB lineage: Bacteria > Myxococcota_A > Polyangia > Fen-1088 > Fen-1088 > JADGRB01. The sequence continues at coordinate 10,161 of DATBHU010000397.1, read as the reverse complement.
CTTACGCATGCGCCCGACTATGCGCTGCGCGGTGTTGCAAGACAAGCCAGAGTCCCCTCACCCTGCGGAGAGGGGTCGACCCTCAGCCCCCCGCCAGCGCCTTCGCGATCGCCTGCTCGACCAGCGGCGCCATGATCGCGTAGCCGGCCTTGTTCGGGTGCAGGCCGTCGTCGGCCAGCTCGCGCCGCAGCATGCGCTTGTCGTCGGACATCGCCGCGGCGTAGTCCAGGTAGACGCAGCCGTTGGCCGCCGCGTAGTCCTTCAGCCACCTGTTGAGCGCGACGATCTGCTCGGGCGGCCGGCGCGGGTAGGTCAGCTCCGAGGCGGCCGTGTAGTTGTGCACCGGGATCACCGACGACAGCACGACGCGGATGCCGTGGGCGCGCGCCAGCTCGACCATGCTGGCGAAGTTGCCCTCGATGTCCTCGAGCGAGATCGGGCCGGTGTTGCCGGCGATGTCGTTGGTGCCGGCCAGGATCACCACGGCCTTCGGCGCCAGCGCGACGACGTCGTTGCGAAACCGGACCAGCATCTGCGACGTCGTCTGCCCCGAGATGCCGCGGTTCACGTAAGGCTTGCCCGGGAAGGCGGCCGCCAGCGGCCAGACGTCGGTGATCGAATCGCCGAAGAAGACGACCCGCTTCTCCCCGGCCGCCGGCGCGCCCAGCTTGGCGTTTGCGGCGCGATATCGTTTCAGCTCGCCGAAATCGTCCATGTACACGCGCGTCCTTCCTTTCCGCCAGGCCTCGAGTTTCTCCGTCGCGCGCTCGAGCTGCGCCGGTGGGGCCGCGGGAAACTGCTGGGCGTGCGCGCAGGCGGAGAGCGCGAGCACGATGGCGAATTCCTTGCCGGCGTGGCCGAAGATCCGGGAGAGCATGGGTCCTCCTGACTACTGCCCGCCCGCGTCCACGGCGGGCGGCGGCGGCGGCGGAATCGTCCAGGCGCTGGGGATCGGCACGACGGGCCCGGCGCCGCCGTCGGGGAGGGGCTCTTCCTTCTTGTTGCTGGGCCGCGTGTGCGCGACCTGGGCGCGGTAGATCATCCCGCGCTCGATCGGCCGCGCCGCCTTCGCCGGGACGTTGTAGAGGATGTCGCCGCCCATCCGGCACGCCTCGGCGCGCAGCCGGCCCAGGCAGGCGATCTCGCTCTCGTCGAGGTAGCAGTCGACCTGCGCGATGCCGATGTCGTCCCAGACCGGCACCTCGGGGAGGCCGTGATGCACCGAGAGCTCGCAGCCCGGCGCCCGCCGCGGGTAGCGCGTGGTGCGCCCGGCCGATCCGGAACAGGCGCCGTAACCGGTGGCGGCGATGACGGCGAGCGCGAGCGCGAACGAGCTGCGGCGGGGCATGCGCTGAGGAGCAGCGACATACCACGTTTCGCGCGACGGCGGTGGCGCCGGCGCGGCCAGGTCTGTCCCTAGCGCGAGAGCTCGGCGCGCAACGCCGTGAAGAGGGCGGCCGACGCCTCGACCTCCTCCTTGCGGATCGAGATGCTTTCGACGTTGAGGCCGACAGGCAGACCCTTGGCGCGCGCGAATCCGAGCACGTCCCGCCAGGTCTCCCGACAGAGTCGCAGCGAAGTGTCGAGGATGTCGCGGGCGTCGAGCAGCTCGTTCTCCAGCCAGCGCGGAAACGCGATTCCGAGCCATTTGAGGAGCTCGAGCGTCGTTCGCGACCCACAGGGCGAGAAGGTGAAGATGATCGGCACCGGCGCGCGGCCAGCCTGTCGCAGCGCGCGGGCGTAGTCGGACAGCAGCGACTTGGTGGCGGCGGCGTCGTAGACAGCTTGCGTGACGAAGAACCGGCAGCCGGCCGCCGTCTTCTGCACGAGGCGCTCATGCTCGTCGCCGCGCCGCGCGTGGCGCTCGGCGATCGCGATGCCGCCGATCCACCAGTCAGCCGCGAAGGGGCGGGCGACACCGTAGGCGTCGGCCAGCGCGAGGCTGCTCGGCGCCCGACTGGTCGGCGCCCCGACCAGCACCGCGAGCCGTGGCGATACGACCCCGTCCGGCGGCGGCGCCGCCAGCCACCGGGAGAGGCTCTCCGGCGTATCGCGGGCGACACAGCGGTAGACGATCTTGGGGATGGCCAGCGCGCGGAGGGCTTCGTAGGCGTACACGGCGGGCGGGATCGTGGGCAGAAATGGGAACGGACGCGCGCTGGCCTGACGGTCTGATTCGTCCTGCAGGTCATAGACGACCAGCGCGTCCGGCGCGAGCTGCCGCAACCGGGTCGCCTGCGCCTCGACGATCGCCGCCAGGCGGGTCGAATCCGTCCCCAGCTTCGGCGGCGCCAGCCCATAAAAGCAGAGATCGGGAGCGGGGCTCGCCAGCCGGTCGATCAGGCTCTTCACGCGACCAGCCTAGCTCGAACTCGGGACAGCCAGCTAACCGCCGGCGGGCAGCGTGCGCACGTAGCGCGAGATCCGCTTGTCGTCCAGGTAACCGACCGATCGCCAGAAGCCGGCCGCGTCCGGATGCGCGTGCTCGACCAGCGCCGTGACGCGCCGGATGCCCCAGCCGGCCAGCAGCTCCTCGGCCCGGGCCAGCATCGCCCGCGCGACGCCGCGCCGCCGGTGGGCCGGGTGCGTCGCCAGCCGGTAGATGTTGCCGCGCCAGCCGTCGAACCCGGCGATGATCGATCCGACCACGGCGCCGTCCTCGATCGCCAGCACGAACGCGACCTCGGCGCGCGCCGCCGCCCGGCGGATCGCCTCCGCGTTGTCGGTCACGCTCGGCGTCGCGTCGGCCGCCTTCCAGAGCGCGAGGATCGCCTCGGCGTCGTCGGCGGTGGCGTTGCGCAGCTGCATGGTCCTTCCCGACGAATCTACTGAATCGGCGGCTGGCAGGTGGTCATGCCGGCGTAGTCCATCAAGCAGGTGGTGCCGGGCGGGCAGCTCGGCGCGGCCGTGTCGCAGAAGAACTCGCAGACGCGGTTGTTGCCGTTCGCCACTTGATAGTCACGCCCGCAGGTCGGCGCGCCGCCCGGGGCGCCGTCGCAGGGGGCGTCGGCGGTCGTGCACGTCTTCGTGCACAGGTTTCGTCCCTGCTCGGCGCCGACGCTGATACAGACCAGCCCGGTCGCGCATTGCGGATCGCCCTGCTGCGCGATCGGCGCGCACGCCTGGCCGAAACCGGGCAAACCACCCGTCGAGTCGGCGGCGGCGTCGTTTCCCGAACCCCCACTGCTGCTGCCGCAACCGAGCGCTGCCACGATGGCGAGCAACGCGCACACCTTCACACCGTTCATGATGCCGCCAGTATCGCGCGATGACGGCGTCGGCGAAAGACGCGCCAACTGGTGAACCTCTGACAGTCGCACCGCTGCGCGCGCCTGCGCTCTGCGCATATCGCCGCGTTCGCGCCTTGGCCCGCGGGTTGCGTAACGGAGACGCGTGATGAAGGGATGCCTCCTCGTGACGCTGCTGCTGGCCGGCGAGGCGTGCGCGACGGCGACGAGCGTCGGGGCCGCCGCCGCGCCGCAGCCGCCGGGTGCGCCGTACGAGACGGTGACACAGGAGGCGACCATCGAGCTCACGGACGAGGAGCCCGACGCGCCGCGCGTCGTCGTCCAGGCGAGCTCGCCCACCAACGTTCAGTTCAGCGGCGACGCGCGCGACGTCGTCGTGCCGGTGCGGCGGTATCGGCCGAGGACCTCGTGGCGCAGGGCCGCAGTGCACCAGGGCATGTGGGTCGGCGCGGGGCTCGGCGTCCTGGCGGGTCTGGTCTCCGCGTCCGCGAAGGAGCAGAGCCAGCGAGACAATCCTGGCGCGGCCTGCGATCCCACCTGCGGGGGCAACCCTCTGCTCGGGGCGGTGGTCGTGGGCGCGATCGGCCTCGGGCTGGGCGCCGCGGCGGGCGCCATCATCGGGAGCTTCGGCAGCCCGTGAGGCGGTGCCTGTTGACCGTCATGGCGCTGGCGGGCGCGGGCTGCTGGTCGACGACGGCCGGGTCGACCGCCGACCCGCGGGTGCAGCGCTGGCTCGCGGACAACGCCGCCTCGGAGATGACGGTCGAGACGACCGCGCGCGGCAGTCGGGCGTCGTCGTGGAGGCGGCGTCGCCGACGGAGATCTCGTTCCGGACGAGGAGCGACACGGTCGTGCCGATCGGGCAGGTCCGCCGGCTGACGGTCGTCAGCCACGGGCGCGGCGCGCTCGAGGGCGCGGGCATCGGCGTCGTCACCGGCGCGCTGCTCGGCGGCATCTACGGGTTGTCGCGCGGCCTCTGCCACTACGAAAGCTCGGAAGACTGCAGCATCATCTGCAACCACACGGACGCGGCGGAGTGGGGGGCGCTGATGTTCGGCGTGCTCGGGCTCATCAGCGGCACGCTGGTCGGCGCCGTCGCCGGCCACCGCGACGTACTCGATCTGAGATGAGGACTGCCTGATCTGAGAGGCCGGTGGCCGCGCCGCAGCTGAGCCGGGGCTGCAGCTTGTGCGGGCAAACCCCGGTATGGTTTTCTCGGCGGCATGAAGAAGCTGCATAGCCTGGTGCTCGCCAGCCTGTTCGCCGCCGCTTGCCAGCACGCGCCCGGTACCACCGGGGGCGGGGGAGCCGGGCCGAGCGGCCCCGCGCCGATCGGGAACGCGCCGCCGCCGCAGGTCGGCCACAACCTCGTCTACAACGGCGACTTCAGCAAGGGCGCGCGCAGCCTGCCCTGGAACGGCGAGCTGTCGAAGCCGGCCGAGGGGCGCACGTTCGTCGACAAGGGCGAGCTGTGCCTCGAGGTGAAGAACCGCGGCGTCAACCGCTGGGACGCGCAGCTGCGCCACCAGCACCTGAAGTTCTTGCAGGGGCACACGTACACCGTGCAGTTCAAGGTGCGCTCGACGCAGAAGACGCGCGTCTACATGAAGCTGGGCGACGCGGGTCCGCCGTACCGCGAGTATTCGAAGCTGCTGTTCAGCGCCGACCAGACGCCGCAGATCTATTCGACCAAGTTCAAGATGGAGTCGCCCGACGATCCCGGCATCGAGATGGCGTTCCACATCGGCGGCCAGATGGCGCGGCTGACGCAGACGCCGTTCACGGTCTGCCTGGACGACGTGCGCGTCGACGATCCGCAGTACACCGAGGTGCCCGAACCGGTGCCGCCGCCGGTGCCGAACGTGCTGGTCAACCAGCTCGGCTACTTCCCGGCGCTGGCCAAGACCGCGACCGTCAAGAACCCGAGCGCGGTGCCGTGGGAGCTCGTCAGCGCGAAGGGCGAGGTGGTCGCGAAGGGGACGACCATCCCGTTCGGCTTCGACGCGGCGTCTGGCGACCACGTGTCGATCGCCGACTTCAGCGCGTACACCGAGAAGGGGAACGGCTACACGCTGCGCGTCGGGAAGGACGTCAGCCACCCCTTCGACATCCGCGACGATCTGTACGGCAAGCTGAAGTACGACGCGCTGGCCTTCTTCTACCAGCAGCGCAGCGGCATCCCGATCGAGATGCCGTACGCGGGCAACCCGCAGTGGGTGCGGCCGGCCGGCCACCTGGACGTCAAGCCGAACATCGGCGACACGTCGGTGCCGTGCACGGCCAAGGCGGGCTGCAGCTACAGGCTGGACGTGCGCGGCGGCTGGTACGACGCCGGCGACCAGGGCAAGTACGTCGTCAACGCCGGCATCTCGGTCTGGACGCTGCTCAACTTCTGGGAGCGGGCCCAGGCGTTCGGCAGCACCGCCGATTTTCTCGACGGGAAGATGAACATCCCCGAGAACAAGAACAAGGTTCCGGATCTGCTGGACGAGGCGCGCTGGGAGCTGGAGTGGGAGCTGCGCATGATGGTGCCGGAGGGCGAGAAGCTGGCGGGGATGGTGCACCACAAGATCCACGACGCGAAGTGGACGGCGCTGTCGATGGGCCCGCACGAGGATCCGGTGCCGCGCTTCCTGTACCCGGTCAGCACGTCCGCGACGCTGGACCTGGCCGCCAACGCGGCGCAGGCGGCGCGCATCTGGCACGGGATCGACAAGGCCTTCGCCGACAAGTGCCTGAAGGCGGCGGAGAAGGCGTGGGCGGCGGCGAAGGCGAACCCGGAGATGTATTCACCGACGGTACAGGACGACGGCGGCGGGCCCTACGACGACAACAAGCTGGGCGACAACTTCTACTGGGCGGCGGCGGAGCTCTACATCACGACCAAGAAGCCCGAGTACAAGGACGTCGTCACCAAGTCGGAGTTCTTCAAGCGCGCCGACGCCGACTGGCCCGACGACGGCATGTTCACGTCGATGACCTGGGGCGACACGCAGGTGCTGGGATCGATCTCGCTGGCGATCGCTCCGAACGGCCTTGCGAAGGGGGACGTCGAGGCGATCCGCAAGAACATCGCCGCGGTCGGCGACAAGTACATGGACCTGCTCGCCAAGCAGGGCTACCGGCTGCCGTTCGCGCAGACCAAGAAGGGCTATCCGTGGGGATCGAATTCGTTCGTGCTCACGAACGCGCTCATGCTCGGGCTCGCGTACGACTTCACGAAGGACAGCAAGTACCTGAACGGCGCCGCGGCCGGCATGGATTACATCCTCGGGCGCAACCCGCTCGATCAGAGCATGGTGACCGGGTGGGGCGACCGGCCGCTCGAGAACCCGTACCACCGCTTCTGGTGCCACCAGGCGAACCCGAAGTACCCGCCGCCGCCGCCCGGCGTGCTGTCGGGCGGGCCCAACTCGGGGTTCGAAGATCCGTACATGGCGTCGGCCGGGTTGAACGGCTGCGCCCCGCAGAAGTGCTTCATCGACAACGGCGAGGCCTGGTCCGCCAACGAGGTGACCATCAACTGGAACGCCCCGCTGTTCTGGGTCGCGGCGTACCTCGACGAGGTGGAGGCGGGCAAGGCCGCGGCGAAGGGGCGGAAGAAGTAGGGGGCGTCCGGCAGGTCGGGCCCCTCTCCCTAACCCTCCATCCACGCTGCCGCTTCGCGGGGCGAGGGGATCTGATCAGGACTCCCTCTCCCGCTTGCGGGAGAGGGCCGGGGTGAGGGCCCCGATCTGCTCTCCCTCTCCCGCTTGCGGGAGAGGGCCGGCCTTGCGCGCGGCAACGCGCGCACAAGTGAGGGGAGAGGGCCGGTCGCTCTAGCGAGCGTTTGCCAGGCTAGCCGCCAGCCGACGCGTCGGCTGTGCCGCCCGCGCCGCCGGTGCCGGTCGTGCCGCCGCCGCCGCCCGCGCCGCCACCGCCGCCGCCCGCGCCCGCCGTGCCGCCGCCGCTGATGCCGTCGATCGAGAAGCTGTCGATGTTGAACGTCACCATGCTCGCGCTGCCGCCGGCGCTGCCGGTGTTCAGCTGAACGCCGACGATGATCACCTGCTTCGGATCGTAGCCGTCGTTCTTGGTCATCGGGTTGTCGATGTTGACCGTGAACTCCTGCCAGTTGTTGTTCTTGGCGACGTTGGTGAACGTTCCGCCGAAGACGTAACTGTTCGGCACGGTGATCACATAGACCTGCGCGCCGCCAGGATACGTGCCGTCAGCCACCTTGATGCGAACGTGGAGCGTCCCGCCGGTCCAGTCGAGTGGCATGTTCGTCATGCTCTTCTGGATGTCGACGTACTGGTTCGCGCCGGTGTACGGCGCGACCACCTTCAGGCAGCCGGGATCCGGGCTGCCGGTGCTCGAGTCGAACATCAGCGACGGGCTGGCGCCGGACGCCGGGTCGCCGAGGTTCGTGGCGCTCATGTCGTGATAGACGTTGAGCTGGAAGCCCTCGGTGGCCGTGTTGAACAGCGCGTAGGGCATGCCCTTGATCGGCCCCATCGCGGTGCCCGACGCGCCGGCGCTGCCCGTGCCGGAGCCGCCCGTCCCCGACGGCGTGCCGCCGAAGTACGAGGAGTTCTTGTCCGGATCGGAGCCGAGGCAGCCGATCGCCCCGGACGACAGGCAGAGAAGAAGGATCGACGTGCGCATATTCATAGTCAGGCCTTTCGCGAAAAAATTACCACCACATCGAGGCGAACAACCCCACGAGGTTGGAGTCCGCCTTCGGCACCCACTCATAGGGATACGACGGGTAGGCCGCGTTCCCCAGGATGTAGTGCTGGTATTCGAGCTGGACCGTCTCGTGCGTCACGAACTGCGTCCGGATCAGGAGGCGCAAGGTCAGCGCCGTGAAGCTGAGATCACTGCCGCCCGGGACGCCGAGGGTGCGCGAGTAGGCGGCGTCCAGGTCCGGCTGCACCCAGTCGACGCGGCCGTTGACGCCCATCCAGTAGAGCGGCGTGTAGACGGCGTCGAAGCCGACCTTCAACTTCTTCGTGCTCATGTCCCAGGTCTGCGCCCGGCCCATGTCACCGGCCACGCCGAACGCCGCGTCGCCGTTGACCGCGATGGACGGCGGCTTGCTGTCCACGATCGACAGGATGCCGAACGCCGTCAGCACCAGGTCCGGCCCGTCGCCCCACCAGTCCTCCGGGTAGCGCGCCAGCGCGCCGAAGCTGAAGGAGTACTGCAACCCGATGTTGTCGACCGTGCCGGTCTCGTTCTCCGGGCCGTTGTAGACGCCGGTGTGCGGGTTGAACGTGCGGCCGAAGAAGTTCTGCTTGAAGTTGTAGCCGCTGCGCGAGTGGACCACCTCGAGCGAGTCGGCCAGCGCGTTGATGTTGCGCGCGTCGATGTGCGAGAAGGCGATGTAGCCGTCGCCGAACACGCCGCCGTTCAGGCGCGCCTCCGCGCCCACGACCGCCATGCTGCCCTGGATCGGACCGCGGAACCGCGGAACCGCGTCGCTGACGTTCGTCAGGCGCGAGTTGATCGGGTGCCAGTTGTCGTCGGGCGTCCAGGTGTAGAGGTAGTGCAGGCCGAACGTCCACAGCTTCTGGTACTTCGCGCCGATGTGAGCGTGGTGCAGGAACGTCGAGCCCTGCGGCACCGGCCCGGCGTAGGGCAGGTACTCGGCGTCGCGGTCGGCGAGGTACGGCGCGCCGTTGTTGCTGCCCGACGGGTAGTTGCTGAAGATTTGATAAAACTGGTTGTTCAGGAACGGGATGATGTCGTACTTCGCGCCGAACCCGTGCTCGAGGCTGACCGACCAGTTGCCGGCCGCGTCGAGGTTGGTCAGGTTGGCGGTCAGCGTCTCGCCGCTGACGTGCGTGCGGCCGATGATGTATGTCTCGTACATGCCGCCGTCGTACTTGCCCATCATGCCGTAGCGGTTCTGGAACGTGCCGAGGTTCCAGGTCAGCGTGCCGAGATCGCCGAGCGCGTCGGGGAAGTTCAGGGTCAGGAACGCCTGATCGATCCCCTGCTGCGCCTGCAGGTGCTTGTAGCCGCCGTCGGTCACCGCGTAGCTGTCGACGATCACCGTCGCCATCGCGCGCGAGTTGCCGTAGGAGAAGTTGAGCTGCGTCCACGGCCCGCTGACCGTGTTGGTGTAGTTCCAGTCCTGGTAGTTGTAGCCGGGGACGCGGGTCGGGCTGTGCCACTGCGTGCCGGACGGGCCGCTCGCGCCGGGCGGAAAGCAGGAGTAGGCCGTGCCCAGGCAGTTGCCGGGCGGCACGAATGAACCGGGCGGGCGGGGATCGCCGGCCGAGCCGCTGAAGGCGCCGCTCGGGAGCTGCGTCGGCGTCGGCGGGCCGAAGCTGATTCGCAGCGGGCCGCGGAAGTAGCCGTGGAAGTCGAACTTCCACTCGTCGGACGAGCCGCCGGTGGACGACGTCAGCGCCTCTCCCTGCTTGGTGGTGATCATCGAGCCGGAGCCGATCTGTGGCGCGGTCGGCGACATGCCGACGCCGGTGGCCGTGCCGCCGCCGCTGGCGCCCGGCGCGGGCGCGGTCGGCGTCAGCGCGGACGGCGGCAACGGCGCAGGCGCGGGCGCCGCCGGAGCGGGCGCGGGCGCCGCGGGCGTGACCGTCGGCGCGGGCGCGGGAGCCGGAGCGGGCGCCGCCGGGGCGGGCGCAGGCGCTGGTGCCGCCGGCGCGGGCGCGGCCGTCGCCGGCGCGGAAGCCGTTCCGCTCTGCGCGGTGGTTCCTTGCGGCTGCGGGATCGCGGGGCCCATCGCGAAGACGGCCAGTGCGAGAAGAGTTTGCGTCATCGTTAGTCCATCCTTGCCTAGAGTGGTTAGGCCGGCTCGGGGCGGAAGAGAAATACACCTTCGAGCCGTCCGCTGAACAGTTTCTTTTGCCGGCTCGCGCGCGCCCGCGTTGCTTGACTCGTCACCGTGAACGCGAGTATCAAC
>DATBHU010000396.1:0-17734 GCA_036557265.1 Polyangia bacterium | reverse complement strand
TCTTGCGAGGACCTGCCCGTAGTACGAGAGGACCCGGGTGGACGGACCGCTGGTGTTCCGGTTGTCATGCCAATGGCATCGCCGGGTAGCTATGTCCGGAACAGATAACCGCTGAAAGCATCTAAGCGGGAAGCTGACCTCTAGATCATGAATCCCGAGCCGTAAGGCTCCTAAAGACCCCTCGTAGACGACGAGGTTGATAGGCCGGGTGTGGAAGCGCTGTAAGGCGCGGAGCTAACCGGTACTAATCGGTCGTGCGGCTTGATCACCATTACTTTCTTTGTTCGTGATGCACCGTTTATGAGGTCGAGCGCTTGATTGTGTACTCGAGACACAAAGGTTTGAAACAAAGGTTCGCTGTCCACGCGTCGGACGGCAAAAGATTCCGGCGGTCTTACCGGAGGGGCCACACCCGATCCCATCTCGAACTCGGAAGTTAAGACCTCCAGGGCCGATGGTACTGCAGGGGAAACTCTGTGGGAGAGTAGGTCGCCGCCGGGAATTATTCGACAAGCCCCGAGCCAGTCGCTGCTGGCTCGGGGCTTTTTTTTGCCCTCGCAACAAGATCCGCAGACCAGACGTTCAGTCTTGAAAGGCGCCCTGGTCCGGTCGACGATGGTAGAGCTGTCGACTCTCACGATCGGAGACTGTGCATGCGAGCGATTGGACTCTGGGCTGTGGTGTTGTCCCTCGTCGGACTGGCCGGCTGTGGCGGCGGGTCCACGACCCGTACGTTGACGAGTAACTTCCCGGTGACCATACCGGCCGGCTATTGCGGCGCGGTCGCCGGGCCTTACGCCGTCCCTGCCGGAAGCATGTCGTTCACCATCATCGACACGCCCACCGGAATCGGAGACGACAGCATGGAGGTCGGCATCATGTTCGAATCCGACTTCGCGGCCGGGGGGTGCAACTTCGATCTCGCGATCGTCGACGACGTCGGCACCGGGTCGGTGACCGACCATGGGCCGATCGCCGCCGGAACCTACGACTTCGTCGTCGGGTGCAACAACATCGTCGATCCCTGCATCTTCGAGCTGACCTGGACCGCGACGCACTGAAGCGCGGGCCGGACCACGGTCAGTCGAGGCGGAGGCGGCGGTTGCCGAACGTGAACCGCCCCTCCACCTCGCTGGTCAGCGGGCGGCCGACCGGCAGCACGGGATTGACGTCCAGCAGGACCAGGCTGGCACAGCGAAGCCGCCAGATTGGCTGCATCCGCTCCGGCATCGGGATGTCGACCACCCTCTCCTGCCCTGCCGTCGCCGCCCGTATGCCGATCTCGATCCAGAACGGGAGCTCGGCGGGCCGCGCGTCGCGATCGACGCAGCCGAACAGGTAGCGCCAGGCGCGCGGCGACGACGCGGCGGTGCGAACGCGGACGCGGGCGCCCGTCCCCGGCTCGACCTGTGCCGCGACGCAACCGGGCAGTCCCGGACAGGGAGGCATATCCCGCCAGCGCTCGACACGTTCGGCCGCGCCGGCGAGTGGTGACGAGGCGCGCCGGACCAGCTCGAGAACGCCCGCGGACACACCGAACGCATAGTCCGACAGCAGATCGAGACCGAGCATGCCGCGGTCCGAGCCCTCGGGGGCGCGCGGGTGGGCGACGATCGGGCGACGGCCGAGATCCTGATCGCCGAGGCGGACGTCCGCGTCCGACGCCTCGCCCAGGCGTAGTGTCGGGTCGCGCGCGCTGAGCGGCCAGCCGTGGTCGAGCCGCCGCAACGGCAGCCCCGCGGCCTTCAACCAGGCGGCGTCGACGACGGTGAACGCGGCACCCGTGTCCAGCAGCAGCGGCACCACCCTGCCCTGCACCGACAGATCGACGATCGTTCGCGCGGGAAAGCCGCGAATCGGCAGCCGCGCCGCCGGCGGCGCGGCCGGCGCGGGCGGCGCCCCGAGCACCAGGACCCCGCGGTCGAGGTCGAGGCGCCAGCCGTGCGCCGTCAGGACGTCCAGGCCCAGGATCCCTTGCTGGTCGTGCACCATCGCGACCACGTCGGACAGCACCAGGTCGCCGAGGCGCACCTCCGGCACCACGCCGCCCGACCAGGCGCGCTTCTCCCCGGCGGCATTCTCGATCGTCGCGAAGTGCGAGCCGGTCGTCTCCACGCCCAGGCGGGCGAACGTCGCCGCGGGCAGCGCCGAATGCGACGAGCCGCTGTCGACGTAGAGCAGCGCCTGCTCGCACGCGCGCGGCTTGCCCGGCCCCGGCGGGCCGCAAACCGTGGCGATCACCTTGGGCCCGAAGCCGGTCAGCGGCTCGTAGAGCGGAATCGCCCAGGACGTCGCGCTGCCCGCCGGAAACACCGGCGGGTGGCCGATCCAGGGCGGCAGCGCGCAGGCCGGCGCCGCGAGCACCACAAAGCAAGCCATCCCCACGCGCGCCGCGACAGCCATCGACGCCCGGTCTGACCGCGAGACGCCCCGGCCGAGATGCCCCAGGCCGGACCCGTCACCCCGCGGCGGCCGGATCGCCACCGGCGCCGCGGCCCTGGCGCAGCAACGCGAGCAGCGCGGGCCCCACGGTCAGCGCCGTCAACAGGCAGGTGATCTCGCCGATGATCGCCATCAGGCCGAACGAGCGGATGCCCGCGTTCGCGGACAGCAGCAGCGATCCGTAGCCGACCGTGGTGGTCCACGAGCAGAGCGCGACCGCGCCCCCCGTGGTCGCGAGCGCGCTCATCGGCGCGTCCGCGCCCTCGGCGCGCGCCCGCAGCACGACGTTCACCGCGTAGTCGACGCCGATGCCGAGCGTGATCGGCAGAGCGACGAAATCGAGCGAGTTGATCTTGAGACCGATCAGCGCCGCGAGCGCGAGCATCAACGTCGTCCCGAGCAGCAGGCACGCCAGCGTCACGGCCGAGTAGCGCCCCCGCCCGACGACGATGATCACGAACGCCGCCACGCCCAGCAGCGCGACCAGGGTGCAGCGCGGACCGGCGCGCCTGACCGCGCGGATGACGTCGGCGAAGACGAACGCGCCGCCGCCCACGGCCGTCCCGGCCGGCAGATCCATCGCGCGCACGGCGTCCGCGAAGGCGATCATGTCGCGACCGTTCCAGCCGTCGAACCGGGACGCCTGGTTCGCGAACAGCAGCCCGCCGCGGCTGCCGTCGCGCTCCGCGAAGCGCCGGGCCAGGATGTCGGGCACGTCCGGCGCCGTCAGCGCCCGCAGGCCGTCGGGTGGCCGGAAACGGCGCGCGTCCGCGGCGTCCGTCGCGTCCATCGTCTCCAGCGCCGGATCGTCGAGCAGCCGTCGGATCTCCCCCAGCACGCGCAGCTTCTCGCGCTGATCGGCGGGGACGTAGCTGTGCAATGAATCGACGCGCCGGAACAGCGGCGCCGGCCCACCCCCGCCCGGCTCGTCCTCGGCGCGCGCGCGCAGCGCCCGTTCGATCTCGTCCGCCTGCGCCGGGCTCGCGGCGCCGACGACGAACCCGCCCACGAACTGCCGCCCGAACGCGGCGTCGATCCGCCCCATCCAGTCGCGCGCCTCGCCCGCCAGCCCGCGATCCGACCGCAGGTGCTGCCAGTCATATTCGAACGGATCCATGATCAGGTAGCGCACGCTGATGGCGCCGGCGATCGCCAGCAGCGCGCCCGCGGCGATCGCCACCCGGCGCGGGCGCCGCGGCAGCAGCCGCGCCACCAGCGCGTCGATGCCCGGCTCGCGGCGCGCCCGCACCCAGCCCCGCCGCTCGAGCACGCACAGCAGCGCCGGCAACAGCGTGTACGCGGCGGTCCAGCAGAGCAGCATCCCCACCCCGCCGATGACGCCGAAGTCGCGGAAGCCGCGGAAGTCAGCGACGATCAGCGACAGATAGGCGATGCTCGCGGCGACGGCGGCCGCGACGGTGCCGTTGAACGAACCGCCCAGCGCGCGCGCCAGCGCCTGCGGCCACGGCTCGCCACGGCGCCGCTCCTCCAGGTGCCGCGCCAGCACCAGGATGCCGAAGTTGATGCCGTTGCCGACGACGATCGCCGAGAGGAAAGCGCTGATGCTGTTGAGGTGGCCGATGGACAGGCGCGTGAACCCGAACGTCACCAGCGTCGCCACCGCCAGCGCGCCGAACAGCGCCGCCAGCGCCGCCGCCGACCGGTAGTAGAGGACCAGCGACGCGCCCACGATCAGCACGGTCAGCAGCATCGCCAGCGACATGCCGCCGCGGATGGCGCGGTGTTCGGCCACGGCGATGATCACGTCCTCGGTCATCCCGATCGCCACGCCCGGGCCGACCTCGCGGCGGGTGTCGTCGATGGCGCGTGTGAAGGCCGCCACCAGCTGCTCGCCCTGCGTCACCGCCTCGGACGGGAACGGCGCCTGCACGATCAGCAGCTGCACGCGGCCGTCCTTGGAGACGATCTCGTTCGGCCGCCTCACCTTCTCCTCGGCGTCGCCGAGCTTCTTGCGCAGGGCCGCCAGCCGCTCGCCCTCCTCGGCCCGCGCCCGCGCCGTCTCGTCCGCGTCGTCGAGCGGCACGAACAGCGGGTTGGCGGCCAGCTTCGCGCGCCGGATCCGCTCCGCCAGCGCGTCGCGCGCCGCCTCCAGATCGCCGAGCGGCGCGAACAGGAACCGGTTCTCCCAGGCGTAGCGGCGCGCCACGCCGTCGTCGGACACGACCGCGGCGACCAGCGACGGATCCAGCGCGCGGAGGCGCTGCGCGAGCGCGCGCGCCGCCTGGGCGCGCCGGACCGGATCGTCGCCGGCCACCGCGCACAGCACGATCCCGAGCACGCGCGTGCGCGCCTGGATGGCGTCGAGATCGCGCACCGACCGCTCCTTGGGCGGCAGCAGGTTCGCGAGGTCGGCGCGCAGCGGCAAGCGCGCGGCGAGCGCGCCGCCGAGCAGCGCCAGCAATCCTCCGACCACGAGAATCGCCGCGCGGTGCCGGTCGATCCAGCGAACGTAAACGTCGGCGCGCCGGTTGCTCATCGGTGGAATCGCGGTAGTAGGATACGCGCCCGTGGAGAGGCTCAAGAATTTAGGCCGCCTCGTCGCGAGCCGCACGCTGGCTTTCGCGATCTTCGTCGGCCGCCTGCTGCTCCTGCTCGCCGCCGTGATCCCCAGCGCAGCCGCGCGCCTGGCGCGCCGCATCCGCCCGCCCCGCCGCCGATCGCCGTCGCTCCACCTCGCGCGCCGCCCGCGCGTCCTGCTCGTGGGCGGCACCATCAACCACACCACCCAGGTGCAGCAGATCGCGGCCGAGCTCCCCGAGTTCGAGCACGCCTACACCTGGTACTACTGCGACGGCATCCTGGAGATCTTCCGGCGCCTGCACCTGCTGGAGAGCACCGCGCTGGGCGACAAGCTGCGCGCGCGCTGCCTGGCCTATCTTCGCCAGCACGAGCTTCCGCTCGATCTCGGCGGCGCGCGCGACGACTACGACCTGGTGGTCACCTGCAGCGACCTGGCGATCCCGTGCAACATGCGGGCGCGGCCGGTCGTGCTCGTGCAGGAAGGGATGACCGACCCAGAGGACCTCATCTTCCACCTGGTGAAGCGGCTGCGCCTGCCGCCCTGGTTGACGCTGACGTCGTCGGCGAACGGGCTCAGCCATGCCTACGATCGCTTCTGCGTCGCCAGCGACGGGTACCGGGAGCTGTTTGCCCGCAAGGGGGTCCCGAGGAGCAAGCTGGTCGTCACCGGCATCCCGAATTTCGATCATTGCGAGCGCTTCCTGCGCAACGACTTTCCACATCACGGTTACGTTCTCGTGTGCAGTTCGGACATCCGCGAAACCGCCCGCTTCGAAGATCGCCCCGCGTTCGTCCGCGAGGTGGTGGCGATCGCCGCCGGCCGCCAGATCATCTGGAAGCTCCACCCCAACGAGAACGCCGCCCGCGCCCGGGCCGAGCTACAGCGCGGAGCGCCCGCCGCCCTGGTGTTCGATTCGGGCAGCGCCGAGGAGATGATCGCAAATTGTGACGTCCTGGTGACGCAGTTCTCGTCGACCGCCTACGTCGGCCTCGCGCTCGGCAAGGAGGTGCATTCGTACTTCGACGTCGAGGAGCTGCGCCGCCTCTGCCCGATGCAGAACGGCAGCACCAGTGCGCGCCGCATCGCCGACGTCTGCCGCGAGCTGCTCGGCCTCGCCCGGCCGGCCGCCCCGCAAGACACGCCGTCGCCCTCATCGCCCGAGCGTCACGTCACCGTCGCGCGTCCGTAGCGGGGCGGCGCGCCTCGCGCTGGTCCGTGACCAGAGCGGAACCAGACAGTCACGTCCGCGCGCGGGCGATTCGTGTAACCAGGGAGAGCATCCATGCCCGGCGCGGAGGCGCGAATCCGACGGCTCGCGACGCTCGTATCTTTCGAGCTGTTGACGTAACGCCGCATGAGTCAGGCCGGCACCCCGCCCGCGAACGCGACCTGGAGGCGGCGGCTGGTGCCGATCCTGCGCTGGCTGGTGATCGTCGCCGCCCTGCTCCTGCTGGTGCGCTTCGTCCAGCGCGCCGACCTCGACCGCGCCTGGGCGCTGCTGCGCCGCCTCGGGTGGCCCGTCGCCCTGGTCGTGCTGCCGACCCTCGCGGCGATGATGCTGGACGCCCGCGGCTGGCAGGCGATCTTGCGGACGCTGGGACACCCGCTCCCCTGGCGCCGCCTGCTCGGGCTGCGGTTGTCGGTCGAGGCATTCGTCCTCGCGCTCCCGGGCGGATCGGTGGCCGGCGAGGCGGCCAAGCTGGCGCTGATGCGCCGCGGGGGCGTACCCGTCCCGGACGCGGCGGCCAGCCTGGCGCTCACGAAGCTGCTGCTGCTCGCGACCGACGCGGCCTACCTCGCCGTCGTCGGCACCTGGCTGTCCATCGCCGTCGCCGCCGGCTTGCCCGCGGCGCGCTTCCCGATCCTCCTCTGCTTCGCGGGCGCCGCGCTGACCGCCGTCGCGGCCACTGTCCTCTGGCTCGTCCTCCGCCGTTCGACCGCGGCCGCCGGGATCGTCGGCCGGCTGTCCCGCTTCCCCGTCCGGTTCGTCGCCTGCTGGTTCCGGCGCCGCCGCGCCCAGGCCGAAGCCCTGGACGACGCCACCGCCCGGCACTTCGCGGCGCCGGCCCGCGCGCGGCTGGCGGCCGTCGTCGCGTTCGCCCTGGAGTGGCTGTGCGAAGGGCTCGAGACCCTGCTGATCTTTTACTGTCTGGGCGTACCGATCGGCTTCGGCCAGGCGCTGGCGGTCGACGGGCTCGGATCGCTGCTGCGCGTGCTGGTGTTCTTCGTCCCCGCCGGGCTCGGCATTCAGGATGCGGCGCAGGTGATGCTGCTGGGCGGCCTGGGTGTGCACGACCCGGTGGCGGGCGGGACTGCATTTGTTGTCGTCAAAAGGACAAAGGAGATTTTCTGGATCGCCATCGGGCTGTTGCTCTTCGCTGGTAAGAGGGATTCATGGCTTCGAGCGGCGCTGGCGGACCGCCGCAGTTCGATCTCCCTGACGAAACGGGAGGGGGACGCGGCGTGCTGAAGATCGTGGCCGTCATCCAGGCCCGGATGGGATCGACGCGGCTGCCGGGCAAGGTGCTGCTGCCGCTGCGCGGACGGCCGATCCTGGAGCGGATGCTGGCGCGCGTGCGGCAGGCCGCCAGCCTGGACGAGATCGTCGTGGCCACGACGCGCATGGCGGTCGACGCGTCGATCGTGCGGCTGGCCGCGGCGCTCGGCGTGCGCTGCGTGATCGGCCACCCGGACGATCTCGTCGATCGGCACCTGCAGGCGGCGCGGGAGACCGGCGCCGACGCGATCGTGAAGATCCCGTCCGACTGCCCGCTGATCGATCCCGCGATCATCGACGAGGTGGTCGGCTTCTACCGCGCCAACCACGCGCGCTACGCGTACGTCAGCAACCTGCACCCGGCCAGCTGGCCCGACGGCAACGACGTCGAGGTGATGCGGCGGGACGCGCTGGAGGCGACCTGGCGCGAGGCGAAGCGGCCCTACGAGCGCGAGCACACCACGCCGTTCATCTGGGACCAGCCCGAGCGCTTCCCGGTCGGCAACGTCGCCTGGGCGAGCGGCCGGGACCTGTCGGCGAGCCACCGCGTGGTGCTCGACTACCCCGAGGACTACGCGCTGATCGCCGCGCTGTACGAGGCGCTGGCGACCGTCGACGACCAGCCGGCGTTCGACGTCGACGCCATGGTCGCCCACCTGGACGCGCACCCCGAACTGCGCGCGGTGAACGCCATGCACGTCGGCAAGTCGTGGATCACGGCCCACCTGCGCGATCTGCGCACGCTCTCGCATCAGCGGGCATTCGAGCAGGGAGGCGGCGCCACGGGCGGCGCCGCGCTGGCGGGGTCATGAGCGACTACGCCGAGCTGACGTCGCAGGCTCGGCGGGTGCGCGCGCATGCGATTCGCATGGCGACGAACGGCGGCTGCTTCCTGGGCGCGTCGCTGTCGTGCGCGGATCTGCTGGTCTACCTCTATGACCGGGTGCTGCGCGTCTCGCCCGAGCGCCTCGACGATCCCGACCGCGACTTCCTGCTGCTGTCGAAGGGGCACGACGTACCGGCGCTGTACGGGACGCTGGCCGAGCGCGGCTACTTCCCGGCCGCGCGCCTCGAGAAGCACCTCTCGATCGAGGATCACCTCTACTGGCACCCGAACCGCGCCATCCCGGGCGTCGAGTTCCACTCCGGCTCGCTGGGCCACCTGCTGTCGGTCGGGATGGGCATCGCCGTCGACGCCAAGCTGCGCGGCGCGCCGACGCGCGTGTTCGTGATCGTCGGCGACGGCGAGCTGGACGAGGGCTCGATGTGGGAGGCCGCGCTGGTCGCCGGCGCCAAGCGCCTGGACAACCTGGTGATGATCGTCGACCGCAACGGCTTCCAGGCGAACGTCGCCACCGAGTCGCTGATCCCGCTCGAGCCGCTGGGCGAGAAGCTGGCGGCGTTCGGCTTCTCGGTCGCCGACGTCGACGGCCACAGCTTCCCGGCCCTGGCGGACGCCTTCGCCACCCTGCCCCGCCACGAGGGGAAGCCGACGGCGATCATCGCGCGCACCGTCCGCGGCAAGGGCCTGCCCAGCATCGAGGCGCGGGCCGATCGCTGGTTCGTCAACTTCACCGCCGACGAGGTGCGCATGCTGCTCGAAGAGCTGGAAGGAACGGCCCGCGCCGAGCTGAAGTCGGCGCCGCTGGTGGTGCGATGACCGTCGCCGCGACCCCGACCGTGAAGTCGTACGAGGACGTGCTTGGCGAGCTGGCCGCCGCCGATCCGCGCCTGCTGGTGCTGACCGCCGAGAACCGCGCCGCCATCCGCAACCTGCCCGGACGCCTGGGCGACCGCTTCGTCGACGTCGGCATCGCGGAGCAGACGATGGTCGGCATGGCCGCCGGCCTGGCCCTGCGCGGGCGGGTGCCCGTGGTCCACGCGCTGGCGACGTTCCTGACGTTGCGCGCGTTCGAGTTCATCCGCACCGACGTCGGCATCGGCAACCTGCCCGTGAAGCTGGTCGGCGGCGTGCCCGGGTTTCTTTCCGAGGCCAACGGCCCGACCCACCAGGCGGTCGACGACATCGCGGTGATGCGCGCCATCCCGCGCATGCAGATCTTCTGTCCCGCCGACGACGCGGAGCTGGCGGCCGGCTTGCCCGACGTCCTGGCCAGCCGCCGTCCCGCCTACATCCGCTTCAACGCCCGGCCCTCGTCGCTGGCGCACGCGCCGTTCGCGCTCGGCCGCGCCGAGACGCTGACTACTGGCGACGACATCGGCGTCCTGGCGGCGGGCCTGCTGGTTCCTCCCGCGGCCGAGGCGTGCCGGTCGCTGGAGGCGAGCGGGATCGGCGCGCGGCTGGTCAACCTGCGCACCCTCTCGCCCGTCGACGAGGACGCGATCATCGCGCTCGCCACCAGCTGCCGCGTGCTGATCACCGTCGAGGACCACCTGCTGGTGGGCGGCCTCTA
Organism: Polyangia bacterium; assembly: GCA_036557265.1. Classification (GTDB taxonomy): domain Bacteria; phylum Myxococcota_A; class Polyangia; order Fen-1088; family Fen-1088; genus JADGRB01. The sequence continues at coordinate 7,839 of DATBHU010000396.1, read as the reverse complement.
CGCGCTGGTCGCGGAGCTGCTGGTGCGCAACCGGGTCTCGGTTCCCGTGGTGCCGCTGGGGCTGGAGGGGCGTTACTTTCGCCCCGGCCGGCTCGCCGACGTGCTCGAGTACGAGGGGTTCAACGCGCGCTGGCTCGCCACCCGCTTCCGGCGGGCGCTGGAGGAGCACGGCGGCGGCCGCGCGCTGCCGCCCCGCCGCCGCCCCGCCCACCGGCCCGAGGGCTATCCCTCCATCGTCGGCTCCGACGCGCTCTACGCCCGCGCCGTCGGCCTGATCCCGGCCGCGACGCAGACGCTGGCCAAGGGCGCCGGCCAGCACGTGCGCGGCGTGGCGCCGAAGTTCCTCCGCTCCGGCCGCGGGGCGCGGGTGGTCGACGTCGACGACAACGAATACCTCGACCTGACGATGGCGGTCGGGCCGCTGGTGCTCGGCTATCGCGAGCCCGTGGTCGACGCGGCGATCCGCGACCAGCTGGCGCAGGGGATCACGTTCTCGCTGCCCCACCCGCTGGAGGTCGAGGTCGCCGAGCTGCTGCGCGAGGTCGTTCCCGGCGCCGAGGCGGTGCGCTTCGGGAAGAACGGCTGCGACGTCACCACCGCGGCGGTGCGGCTGGCGCGCGCGTTCACCGGCCGCGACAAGGTCCTCTGCTGCGGGTACCACGGCTGGCACGACTGGTACATCGGCGTCACGGACCGCGATCGCGGCGTGCCCAAGGACGTCGCCGCGCTGACCCACACCGTCCCGTACAACGACCTGGACGCCGTGGCCTCGGTGCTCGACGACGAGACCGCCTGCGTGATCCTCGAGCCGACCACGTTCGAGGCGCCGCGCGACGGCTTCCTGACCGGCCTCAAGCGGCTGTGCGCGGCGCGCGGGGCGCTGCTGATCTTCGACGAGATGTGGACCGGCTTCCGGCTGGCGCTGGGCGGCGCGCAGCAGCGCTTCGGCGTCACCGCCGACCTGGCCTGCTTCTCCAAGGCGGTGGCGAACGGCATGCCGCTGTCGGCGCTGACCGGCCGGGCGGACGTGATGAAGCTGCTCGAGCGCGACGTGTTCTTCTTCTCGACGTTCGGCGGCGAGGCGCTGTCGCTGGCGGCGGCGCGCGCGACGCTGACGGCGCTGCGCGAGCGCCAGGTCCCGATGATGCTCGAGCACACGGGCGCGATCCTGCGCGACCAGTACAACCAGCTCGCCGATTCGCTGGGCGTCCCGTTCACCCGCTGCGTCGGCTTCGGCTGCCGCACGCTGGTGACGTTCGCGCCGCAAGGGGTCGCCGTCGGCGCCGACCCGCTGATCATGAAGTCCTTCGTCCAGCAGGAGCTGATCCGGCGCGGCTTCCTGTGGAGCGGCTTCCACAACCTGTCGGCGGCGCACACGGCCGACGACCTGCAGGCGCTGCTGGGCGCCTACCGCGAGATCCTGCCGGAGCTGAAGACGGCCCTGGAGCGCGGGACGCTGGCCGGGTCGCTGCGCGGCGAGCCGGTCGAGCCGGTCTTCCGCCGCACCAGCAACTTCAACATGAAGCCGCGGCCGGCGCCCACGCAGGACGAAAAAGGGACGACCCTTGCCCGCGCTTGACCGCGACGCGCTGCCGACGATGGCGGCGTTCTCGCTGACGGGGCGGGTGGCGATCGTCACCGGCGCGGCCGGGCTGCTCGGGCGCCAGCACTGCCGCGCGCTCGCCGACGCCGGCGCCACCGTCGTCGCCACCGACCTCGCCGAGGAGGCCTGCGCCGGCGTGGCCGCCGAGCTGGCGGCGGAAGGGCGGCGCGACGTTCACCCCTTCGCCGCCGACATCACCGACGCCGCGTCGCTGGGGCGGCTGCGCGACGCCGCCCTGCGGCTGGGCGACCACATCGACGTCCTGATCAACAACGCCGCCCTGAACGACCGCTTCGAGGACGCCGCGGCCGCCGCCGCGCTGTCGCGCTTCGAGAGCTACCCGGTCGAGCGCTTCCGCGCGGCGCTGGACGTGAACGTCACCGGCACCTTCCTCGCCTGCCAGGTGCTGGGCGCCGAGATGGCCCGGCGCGGGCGCGGCAGCATCGTCAACATCGCGTCGACCTACGGCATGGTCGGCCCCGACCAGCGCATCTACCGCGGCGAGCACGGCGAGCAGCGCTTCTGGAAGAGCGCGGTCTACCCCGCCAGCAAGGGCGCGGTGCTGGCGTTCACGCGCTACCTGGCGACGACCTGGGCCGAGCGCGGCGTTCGCGTCAACAGCCTGTCCCCGGGCGGCGTCGCCCAGTCCGGACAGGACACCGTTTTCGTCGCGCACTACAGCCGGCGCACGCCGCTGGCGCGGATGGCCGAGGCGCACGAGCTGCGCGGCGCGATCGTCTTCCTGGCCAGCGACGCGTCCAGCTACATGACGGGCGCGAACCTGGTCGTCGACGGAGGTTGGACCGCATGGTGACCGGCCAGAAGGAGCGAGAAGAAGAGTCGGCGCTGACGCCGCCGCTGTTCGAGCGCGAGCTCGAGATGCGCGCCGCGCGCATCAAGCTGGTGGCGACCGACGTCGACGGCGTGCTGACCGACGGGTGCGTCTACTACGGCGACGACGGCGAGGTGCTCAAGCGCTTCTCGCTGCGCGACGGCATGGGCGTGGAGCGGCTGCGCGGCGACGGCATCGAGACCGCCTTCGTCACGCGCGAAAGCTCCCGGATCGTCAGCCGCCGCGCGGAGAAGCTGAAGATCCGGCTCTGCTACCTGGGCGTGGCGGACAAGCGGGCCCTGCTGCCCGACATGCTGGCCGAGGCCGGCATCGCTGCGAACGAGATCGCCTACATCGGCGACGACGTGAACGACGCCGGCATCATCGCCGCCGTCGCCCCGCGCGGTCTGGTGGCGGCGCCGCTCGACGCCGTGCCGTCGGTGCTGCACAGCGTGCACTACCGCTGCGCGCAGCCGGGCGGCGTGGGCGCCTTCCGGGACTTCGCGGAATGGATTCTCGATCTGCGCCGCCGCGCCCGGCAGCCCCGCGCGCGCGACGGCGTCGACCGCGGCCACTAGCCGCTCTCGCGCGAAGCGCGAGGGTGCGGCTACTTCTCAGATGAAACCAGGAGGAGGACCAGATGAAATCCACGAAAGCGAGCGAATCGACGCAGGCAAACGCACGCGCCGTGCGCGCCGAGGTGGAGTCCGCCCGGGTCAAGGTCGGGGATCGGGCGGTCGGCGCCGGCGCGTCGGTGTTCGTCATCGGCGAGATCGGCATCAACCACAACGGCTCCATCGAGATCGCGAAGCGGTTGATCGACGGCGCGCTGCTGGCGGGCGTCGACGCGGTCAAGTTCCAGAAGCGCACGCCCGAGAAGTGCGTGCCGCGCGACCAGTGGGCCGTCGAGCGCGACACCCCCTGGGGGCGCATGACGTACATCGACTACCGCCGGCGCATGGAGTTCGGCCCGCGCGAGTACGCCGAGATCGACCGCTACTGCGCCGAGCGGCACATGCTCTGGTTCGCGTCGTGCTGGGACGAGGAGTCGGTCGACTTCATCGAGTCGTTCGCGCCGCCCTGCTACAAGGTGGCGTCGGCGTCGCTGACGGACATCCCGCTGCTCAGGCGGATGCGCGCCACCGGGCGGCCGCTGATGCTGTCGACGGGGATGTCGACCAGCGAGGAGATCGCGGCCGCGGTGGAGGCCGTGGGGCGCGAGAACCTGCTGATCGCGCACGCGACGTCGTCCTACCCGTGCCCGCCCGAGCACCTGAACCTCAACATGATCCGCACCCTCAAGGCGCAGTACCCCGAATGCCCGATCGGCTATTCAGGGCACGAGGTCGGGCTGGCCCCGACCTGGGCGGCGGTCACGCTCGGCGCCACCTTCGTCGAACGCCACATCACGCTCGACCGGGCGATGTGGGGCAGCGACCAGGCCGCCTCCGTCGAGATCGGCGGCCTGCTGCGCCTGGTCAGCAACATCCGCGACATCGAGCGCTCGATGGGCGACGGAGTGAAGCGAATCTACGACGGCGAGCTGGCCGCCCGGAGCAAGCTGCGCCGCGTGGCCAGCGTCGCCGCCAGCCCGAGCAACTGACCGCGCGCCGAGATCCGCCGACCGCATGCCCGACGCCGTCTCGCTCTGGCGACTGCTGTCGCCCGTCATCATCGTCGCCAGCGCGCTGGTCCTGATCGCGCTCGAGCGCCGGCGCCCCTACGATCCGCGGCAGCGGCTGCTGCGCGCCGGCCTGTGGGACGATCTGCTCGGGTACGCGCTGATCCAGAGCTACCTGCTCGGCCTGGTGATCGCGCGGCTGACCGCCTGGCTGGACGGCGCCACCGGACTGTCGCGCCTGCACCTGGTGACCGGGTGGCCGCCGGCCGCGCAGCTGGCGTTCTTCGTGCTGACGCACGATCTCTACATCTACCTGTTCCATCGCCTGCAGCACCATTCGCCGCTGCTGTGGCGGATCCACGAGGCGCACCACGCGACCGCCGACGTCGACTGGCTGTCGGGCGCGCGCTCGCACGCGCTCGAGATCCTGATCAACCAGACCATCGAGTTCGCCCCGCTCGTCCTGCTGGGCGCCGCGCCCGAGGTGGCGATCATCAAGCTGACCGTCGACGCCGTGTGGGGGATGTACATCCATTCGAACGTCGACGTCCGCAGCGGCTGGCTGCAGAAGATCGTCAACGGCCCGGAGATGCACCGCTGGCACCACGCCATCGAGATCCGCGACGGCGTCAACTTCGCCACCAAGTTCGCGTTCTGGGACTGGCTGTTCGGGACCGCCCACCTGCCCGCCCAGAAGCCGTCCGGCTACGGCATCATCGAACCGTTTCCCTCGGGCTACCTCGCCCAGCAGATTCACGCGTTCAAGCCGCGCCCCGCGCCCGAGGCGGCGGCCACTTGAGCGGCCCCTCTCCCTGACCCTCTCCCCGCTTCGCGGGGCGAGGGGACCTGATCTGCTCTCCCTCTCCCACTTGATCTGCTCTCCCTCTCTCGCTTGATCTGCTCTCCGTCTCCCTCTTGGGAGAGGGATGGGGTGAGGGGATCCGATCTCCCTCTCCCGCTTGCGGGAGAGGGTCGGGTGAGGGCCAGCCTTGCGAGACGCGAACTATCGATCGGTCCGCGGCGCGGCGTCGAGCTTCGCCAGGTGGCGGCCGAAGCGATCGGCGATCAGGTGCTCGACGCAGTAGCTGGAGCCGTCGAGGCGCTTGCGCTCGCAGCCGACCTTGCGGCACTCGAGCTTGCGCTCCTTGAGCGGGCCGAGGTGCTCCTCCAGGCGCGCCAGGCAGTACGCGCGCAGGGTGGAGGCGCGGTCGATGTCGCGCAGGCGCTTCGCCGACGCCGGCTCGGGCAGGCAGAGGATCATGCCGCCCTCGACCTCGTCGGGCCACGAAGCCAGCCAGTAGCGGCCGCACTCCGGGCACTGGCGCAGCTCCTCCCACTCCGCCAGCTCGACCACCGGCCACTGCATCACCCCGTCGTCGTCGACGCGCGACCAGGACGGCCGCCTGCTGCAGGGACAGGTGGTGGAGGGGCCGGCGACCGCCATCGCGCTAATCTTGCTCGCCATCGCGCTCGCCGTCGAGACCCTCGCCGCCGAGCACGCGCCGCGTCTCGTCCGTGACGTCGCGCGCGATGATCTGGCCGCTCGCCACGGGGCGCAGGCGGAAGAAGCGCATGTCCGGAAATTGCTGCAGCACCTCCTCCAGCGACGGGTTGTCGTCGCGCCGGGCCAGGCCGACGATGCGCGCGTCGCCGAAGCGATAGGCGCCGGACGGCGGCAGCGGCGGCCGCGCCAGCAGCGGCGCGGTGGCAGCCGCGAGCGCCGGCGGCACCAGCACGAACGAGGCGGGGACGTCGGTCAGCACCAGCGCCTCGCCCGCGCCCGGCGGCAACGCGCGATCCTCCTTCACGGCGAGGTCCAGATCCTTCACGCCGCTCGCGATGGAGAAGACGCGCTGCCCGGCAGGGAGGCCGGCCGCCACGACCCGCCGCGCCGCCGCCACCCTGCGATCGTAGGAGACGACGTCGCGCCGCCGCTCCGCCCCCTGCAGCCCGCCGATCAGCAGCAGCACGCCGGCGATGACGGCGCGGGCGGCGGCGCCGGCGCCCGCCAGCGCCTCGGCGATCGCCCACGCCAGCCCCACGGACGGCAGATAGAAGTAGCGCGCCCCGACCGGCCAGCCCGCCGCCAGCAGCGGCGCCGCCGCGATCGCCGCGAACGCGAGCGGCGTCCACCACCCGCCATCGCCGGCGGCGTGCCCGCGGCGGATCGCGGCGAACACCGTCAGCGCGACGATCGCCGCGCCCGCGCCCAGCGCGAGCGGCGCGGCCAACAGGCCCTCGCCCGTGAACACGTGCCCGAGCCCGCTCGCGATCTGGAACAGCTTCGCGGCGAGGCCGGCGCGCGCATCGCCCGCCCCGCCCCACCCGTGCAGGACGGCGCGGCGGGCGGCGAGGACGATCGCCAGCAGGACGATCTGCGGCGCGACGGCGGCCATCCGCCGGCGCCAGGGCAGCCCGCGCAGCACCAGCAGCGCGAGCAGCGGCAGCACGCAGGCCGACTCCTTCGACAGATACGCGGCCAGCGCGGCCGCGGCCGCTGCGACAGCTCGCCCACGCACGAGCGCGATCAACGCCGCCAGCGTGAACACGGCCGCGAACAGATCGGTGCTGGCCGAGAACCAGCTGGCGGCGTCCAGGTTCTGCGGCGCCAGGAACATCAACGCCGCCGCGCCCCACGCGACCGCGGGCGGGCGGCCGAGCGCGCCCAGCAGGCGGGCGGTCAGCGCCGCCCCCCCGGCGTGCAGCGCCAGCGCCAGCGCCGCGAACGGCGCCGTGTGCGGGCCGGCCCGCCCGAGCAGCCACCAGATCGCCATCGGCAGCGGCCGGTAGTACTCGCCCCCGTGCGCGTCGGAGACGAGCGCCGCGAACGGCTGCGGCGCATGGCGCGCGTACGCCAGGAACAGGTGATCGTCGCCGTGAAACGTCGTCGCGCCGAAGAACGGGACCGCCACCACCGCCAGCAGGACCGCCGCGACCGCGACCCCGGCGCGGCGCGCGCTCACGGGCGCGGTCCGGATTTGACCGCCAGCGCGTCGGCGCGCCGCAGATCGTCGGGCGTGTTGATGTTGAAGAACGAGCGGCCGTCCGGATCCAGCGCGGCGAGCTCGTCGCCCTCGATCCAGACGGTGAAGACCTCCTCCAGCATGGTGTGGAGGGCCAGCTGGCCGGCCTTCACGCGCGTGTCGACCGCCGGCAGCAACAGGCGCCCGTAGCGGGCGCAGAGGGGCTCGGCGCCGATCGCCGTGCGCGGCACCAGCGCCGCCGCCTCGGGCGCGCCGTCGCGCAGCGCCGCCAGCAGCGCCGGCTCGAGGAACGGCAGATCGCCGCCGACGCAGACCATCGCGTCGCTGTCGCCGGCGGCGGCCAGCGCGGCCTGGAGGCCGCCCATCGGCCCCGCGCCGGCGACCCGATCGGCCACCACCTCGACGCCCAGCGCCGCCCAGGGCGCCGGATCGTTGGCGACGACCAGGACGCGCGGGAAGGTCGCGCGCAGCACCTCGAGCTGACGCTCCGCGATCGTCCGTCCGCCCACCGTCAGGAACGGCTTGGCGACGCCCCCCAGGCGCCGCGCCGGCCCCCCCGCGATGATCGCCGCTGCCACCGACATCGACTGCTTCATGGCCACGGCGATCCTTCGCGGCGCGCGACGTCTTCCAGGACGCGAATGAACTCGTCGTGGATGCGCCCGTTGGTCGCGAGCACGCGTCCTGTCAGTCCGTCGAAGGCCCGCCCGTCGAGATCGGTCGCCTGTCCGCCCGCGCCGATCACGATCGCCGCCCCGCCGACCAGATCCCACGCGTGCAGGTAACGCTCCCAGTAGCC
>DATBHU010000395.1:0-3883 GCA_036557265.1 Polyangia bacterium | reverse complement strand
CCGACCTGCGGATGCCCGGCCCGAGCGGCGTCGACCTGCTGGAGGACATCGTCGAGCGCTGGCCCGAGGTGCCCGTCATCATGCTGACCGCGCACGGCACCGTCGGCGTCGCCGTCGACGCGATGAAGAAGGGCGCCGCGGACTTCCTGCTCAAGCCGTTCGATCGGGAGGAGATCCTGTTCACGGTGCGCAAGCACCTGGCCGCGGCGCGCTCCGAGGACGTCCCGCCGCGCGCCGAGGTGCGGATGGGCGCCGTCGCGTCGACCGCGGCGAGCATGCGCGAGGTCGACGACATGGTCCGGCGCGCGGCGATGGGCAGCGTGACCGTGCTGATCCGGGGCGAGAGCGGCACCGGCAAGGAGCTGGCGGCGCGCGCCATCCACGACACGGGCCCGCGGCGGGACGCGCCGTTCGTGAAGATCCATTGCGCCGCGCTGCCCGACACGCTGATCGAGAGCGAGCTGTTCGGCTACGAGAAGGGCGCCTTCACGGGCGCGGCCTCGCGCAAGCCGGGACGGGTCGAGCTGGCCGAGGGCGGCACGCTGTTCCTCGACGAGATCGGGGACATCACGCCCGTCATCCAGGTCAAGCTGCTGCGCCTGCTGCAGGATCGCGAGTTCGAGCGCCTGGGCAGCACGCAGACGCTGAAGGCGACGGCGCGCTTCGTCGCCGCCACCCACCAGCCGCTGGAAGAGCTGATCAAGAAGAAGCAGTTCCGCGAGGACCTGTTCTATCGCCTCAACGTGCTGCCGATCTGGATCCCGCCGCTGCGCGAGCGGCCCGACGACGTCGAGGCGTTGTCGGTGGAGTTCGGCCGGAAGTTCGGGGTCGCCAACGGGCGCGGCGCCCTGGAGATCACGCCGCAGGCGGTGGCGCTGCTGCGCGAGCAGGACTGGCCGGGCAACGTGCGCCAGCTTCAGAACTTCGTGGAGCGGCTGGTGGTGCTCTCCGACGGCGACCGCCTGACCGGCGCCGACGTCGAGCGCGAGCTGGCGCGCCAGGAGCGGCTCGGGCGGTCGGAGCCCGCGTCGGACACCGGGGCGACGCTGGAGGCGAGCCGGCGCGAGGCCGAGAAGGAAGCGCTGGTGGACGCGCTCGAGAAGGCGAAGAACAACCGGTCGATGGCGGCCCGCCTGCTCGGCATCAGCCGCCGGACGCTGTACCACAAGCTCGACGACCACGGGCTGGCCTGAGGCGCGCGGCGCAGCGCGGGCGCCGGCGCCGCGCGATCGCCAGCAGCGCCGCCGCGAGCGCGAGCCCGAGCCATGAGGCCGGGCCGGGCGCGCGGCCAGGCCCGCCGCCGCCCGAGGAACAGCTGCAACCGCCCTCCGCCGGCGGGGTCTGATTGACGCCGCCCGCGCCGCCCTGCCCGCCCGCGCCGCCGCCCCCGGTCGGCCCCGCGGCGTCGGCGGCGTCCGGCGCGCCGCTGTCCGCCGGCGGGCGCGCGTCGACCGTCGGCAGGCCGGCGTCGGATCCGGGCGGCGCGCCGGTGTCCTTCCCGGCGTCGGCGGCCGCGTCCTTCGCCGCGTCGACCGCCGCTGCGTCCTTGCCGGCGTCGACCGCCGCGTCGGCGGGCGGGCCGGCGTCGCGCGCGGGCGCCGCGTCGCCGCCCGCGTCGGGGGGCGCGCCGCCGTCGCTCCCCGCCCAGGTCGGCGCCGGATAGCCGCCCATCGTGGCGGCCTGCTTCGCGGCGTCGATGATCAGCGCGCTCCAGGCGTCGAGGCGCGAGTAGATTCCGCCCACGCACATGGCGCCCGAGGTGCCGCCGCGCGACAGGACGCCGAAGGAGAACCAGCGGCCGGCGTCGAAGTTGCTCTGCTCGTAGGCGCTGGAGCCGGAGTCGCCCTCGCAGGTGCCGTCGCCCGAGACGAACTCGCTGGCGGTCACCTGCGCCGCCAGCTGCGGCAGGCAGTCGGTGAAGGTCTTGTCGTTGGAGATGCAGGTGAGCGGGACGTCCTGCTTGATGCGGCGGATCCCGGCGCTGGTGCCCGTCATGTCGTTCGCCGAGTTGACGCCGTAACCGATGGCGGTCACGTTCGTCGTGTAGACGGTGTGATCGGTCATGGGCGGGCTCAGCACCGGCGTCACGTAGACCGGCAGCGAGACGTTCTGCGACAGGATCAGCAGCGCGACGTCGTTGCCGCAGACGGCGGCCTGGTTGGCGGCGGTCGGCACGATCACCTTGCTGACCCCGAACCGCGTCGCGCCCGTCCGCACGTCGGGGTCGGTGGTGACGATGAAGCTGCTGGCCGGCGTCAGCGCGCCGAACTGTGTGCTCGGGCAGGTGACGACGCCGCTGGCGGGAATCGCGGCGACGCAATGGCGCGCCGTCACCACCAGGTTGGGCGCCAGCAGCGCGCCCGAGCAGAGGGCGGTCCCGCGGCTGGTCTGGGCCAGGATTCCGACGGCGAACTGGTGCGTGCCGTCGTCGCTGCCGCCCTGGATGGGAAGCGACGACGCACCGACGTCGGACGGCTTGTCGCCGCCGCAGCCCGAGATCCCGGGGGCCGCCGCGGCGAGCGCGAGCGCGAGTGCGAGCGTGGCGGCCTGCGCGTTCCTGGTCATGTTCACGATCATTCCCCCGACGGCGGAAACAGATCCGCTGTCGGGAGACTACGCGCCGCCCCGGTCGCCGGCGTCTCGATCGCGTGAACGCGATCGTTTGCCGGAGCCAGACAATCGAGCTGCGCCGCCGAGAGGCGCCGCTACGAGAGCATCTGGTCGCCCCAGTTCTTGATCTGATATTCGCGGATCAGGCCTTCCAGGCGGAACGGGTCATCCTTCGCGAACGCCTCGGCGGCGGCGCGGGTGCGGAACAGCGCCATGTTGCCGCCGGCCGGATCGGTGAACGGGCCGACGCCGACCACCTCGCCGCGCGCCACGAACTGATCGAGGAACGCCTTGTGACGCGGATAGACCGCCATGACCTCGTCGCGGCTCTTGCCGGCGCTGGTGCCGATCACTGCGAACAGCATGCTGCCTCCTTGGGTGCGAGGTCGGGAGGTTAGATCGATTGTCCGGTGATCCCTAACTGTCGCCTTCGGGCAATCCCGACATTGCGATTGAAGATGCGACATAGGCTGTGCCCAACATGCGCAAGCACGATTGCCCGGCGGCGGCGCTGGCGCTGGCGATCGCCGCCGCGTTCGCGGCGGGCTGCGCCGGCGTCAAGAGCGCGACCACGTCGCCGCCGGGAACGGCCGGGAGCGGCGGCGGCGCTGCCGGCATGGGCGGAGCCGGGATGGGCGGCGCGGCGGGCGGCGCCGGGGGCAGCGCCGGCGCGCCGCCCCTGGGCACGGCCGGGACCTGCGGACCGCTCGGCGTCGCGGGCGCGGGCGGCGCGGCGGGCGGCTGCGCTCCGCGCTGCGGCGACGGGACGATCGACGCGGCGGCGGGCGAGATCTGCGACGACGGCAACACGCGGTCGGGCGACGGCTGCGCGGGCGACTGCAGGTCGATCGAGAAGGACTATGCCTGCCCGCAGCCCGGCAAGGCGTGCACCTACCTGGTCAAGTGCGGCGACGGCATGCTGGGCGGCATCGAGCAGTGCGATCCGCCCAACGTCGGCGGCGGCTGCGCGGCCGACTGCCGGCTCGAGCCCGGCTGGGTGTGCGCCGCGCCGCCCGTGCCGGCGAACCCGAGCCAGCCGTCGGCCTGCCACAAGACGGTGTGCGGCGACGGCGTGCGGGAGGGCGCGGAGGCGTGCGACGACCACAACACGATCGACGGCGACGGCTGCGCCTCCAGCTGCACGCTGGAGCCCGACTGCAGCTCGGGGACGTGCGCGAGCCGGTGCGGCGACGGCGTGAAGCTGCCGCCGGAGGCGTGCGACGACGGCAACACCTCCGACGGCGACGGCTGCGCGGGCGACTGCACGATCGAG
>DATBHU010000394.1:0-4412 GCA_036557265.1 Polyangia bacterium | reverse complement strand
CCGCGCTCAGGCGGCGTTCACGCCGCCGCGATCGCTTGGATGGTCAGGGATGCGCGCCCGGCTGCGGCGCCGCCGTGGCCTGCGTGCCGGCGGGGGCCCCGGACTGTCCCTGCTGGGCCTGCTGCTGCTGCATCTTCTCGTTGGCGGTGATCTGAATCTCGACCCGGCGGTTGGCCTGGCGGCCCTCCTCGGTCTTGTTGTCGCCGACCGGGCGATCGTCGGCATAGCCGACCGCGGTCATGCGGGTGCGCCCGACGCCCTGCTTGTCGAGGAAGCCGATGACCGAATCGGCCCGGCTCTCGGACAGCTTCTTGTTCTTCGTCTTCTTGCCGACGTTGTCGGTGTGCCCTTCGACGACGAGGTTCGTCTCCTGGTACTGCTTCAGCACGTTGGCGAACTCGGACAGGTCCTTCTCCGAGGCGGGTTTCAACCTCGCCTTGCCGGTGTCGAACAGGATCGCCGAGTTGAAGCGGACGACCAGCTTGTCGCCCTCGCGCTGGACGTTGGCGCCCTTCACCTTCTTGAGGTCGGCCTCCTGCTTGTCCATGTAGTTGCCGATCAGCGCGCCGGCTCCAGCGCCGACGCCCGCGCCGATCGCGCCGCCGACCAGCGCGCCCTTGCCGCCGCCCGCCAGCGCGCCGATGCCCGCGCCGACACCCGCACCCGCGCCCCCGCCGATCAGCGCGCCCTTGCCCGTGTTCGTCGCGCATCCGCCCACGCCCGCCACCAGCAGCATTCCAATCGCGATCTTCGACATCGTCATGTCAGCCTCCGTTGTTCGAGGCGGCCATCCTAGTCCCACGGGCCCACATGCGAAACGAAAGTTGGCGTCTCGCGCGATGTCAGGTTGACTGCCGTCACGATTCGGTCGCGTCATCGTGACTCAGCCGTGCGAGGGGGCGCTTTCCGCGCGATCGCCGCCTCGATGCGGCGGCCGGGGTGAGCGCGCGTGATTGCAGCGGCGTCGCCGTGCGTGGCATTGTGCGCGACTGGCGAGGCGCGGGTGGACGAGACGCGAATGGAGATGACGATGCACGCACGGAAGGTCACGACGGTCGGGTTCGAGCGGCTGGCGATCGCGGGATTGGTGACGCTCGCCGCGTGCAGCAGCCCGGCGGCCCATGGCCCGGCGCCGGCGAACGGCGAGATCCCGATCGTCGCGGCCGCGGGCGCCGACGTCCCCTACCAGTTCGGCGCAAACACCTATGGCGTCGCTGGCGGGGCGTTCCTGGCCAAGGCCAACATGGGTTCGAGCACCGTGGTGCTCGACACGACCGCGGTCGGGAAGATCTGCCTGCGCGGCACGGTGGAGATGGTGCCGACCCCCGCCGACGGCAGCCATCCTCCGTACAGCGACTACTGGGGGATCGAGCTCGGTTTCAATCTGAACCAGGGAATGGATGCCGCGAAGAATCCATGGCCGGTGCCCGCCGGCGTCGCCGGCTTCTGGTTCACCGTCGAGGGCGCGATGGTTCCGGCGATGCGATTCAAGACGACGCCCACCGGCAAGGATCCGGCGCAGGAGCAGGATTCGTGCGCGCTCGTGAATCCCGAGAGCGGCAGCTCCACCGACGTGCTGTTCACGGACATGTACGTTCAATGTTGGGACGGCCCCCAGGGGACGGGCACGACCGACACGAGCAACGGACTGCTGGACCTGGGACTTCAGGTGGCGGCTGACACCAACGCGGCGTATCCGATCGACTTCTGTCTGACCCACTTCGGCGTCGTGACCAACTGAAGGTGGCGTGAGCCGCCCGCGGGGCGTTCGTAAACGGCAAGATTCCGCCGGTCGAGTTGCCGGATTTCTGCTTTGCCCGAGCGGATCGCGCGTCGCAAGCTGCGCTCCCAATCGAAAGGGGGCCGAATGCGCGCCGACACCGACACGATCAGAGTCCGACGAACGTTTCGCAGGCTGACGGTTTCGGGTTCGTTGGTGGCGGCGGCGGCGGTGGCCATGACCGGCTGCGTGGGTGTGCCCGGCGCGGGCGGCGGCGCCGCCGACGACACGGCGGGGCGGGCGGAGATCGCGCTCTCCAGCGTGCCGGCGGACGCCACCTGCGTCCAGATCGTCGCGGCGGGGAACCGGACCGTCACCCGCAACTTCGCGGCGGCGGCGGGCAGCACCGTCATGTTCACGATGACCGGCCTGCCGGTCGGTCAGGTCAACTTCACGGCGAACGCCTTCGCCGGCAGCTGTCCGCCGTCGGCGAGCGCGGTCGCGAACTGGGTCAGCGACGCGATCTTCACCGTCACGATCGGCGTGTCGCCGCCGGCGCTGGTGACGCTGAACCTGGTGCGCAACGGCGGCGCGGTCGTCAGCGTCGGGTTCGACGACGGACCGGACGGAGGCGCCACCTCGGCGGACGGCGGCGGCGCGGGCGGCGGCGGACCCGCCTTCAAGGAGCTGATGCAGGTCGCCGGCGTGGCGGGCGCGGCCAACGTCGCGGCGCCGTCACCGTTCACGGGCGCGTTCACGCTCGACAGCTTCACGGTGGACGCCAGGACGCTGATCTCCCAGAGCACGGGCGGCGGCGCGGGCGTCGGCAAGACCAACTGGGCCGCCTCGGCCACCTTCCGCGCGCAGACGGGCCTCGCGGAGCTGATCAAGAACGCGGCGAACGGACAGGTCATCTCCTCGGTGGTGTTCGGCCGCCTGACGGGCGACGCGGCGTCGACGCTGCTCTACAAGGTGACGCTGACGAACGCGACCATCTCCAGCATCGTGGCGGGCAGCGGCCCGGGCGACGCGGCGCTCGAGCAGACGGTGACGTTCGTGTTCGGCGGCGTGACGTTCGAGCTCGAGGGGCAGCCGGTCACGACCGCGACCTTCGACATCACGCGGAACACCGGACCGGGCGGGGGCACGCTGGCGCCGCTGGAGTTCGTGTTCGGCGGGCCCGCCGTCCCGCCGGCGGAGGCGGTGAGCGCGTTCATCGCGCCGTCGGAGATGACCGCCACGTCGACCGGCAGCGCCGGCGGCGGCGTCGGAAAGACGACGTTCAGCGACGCGTCGGTGACGTTCCCGTTCGACCTGACCGGGCTCGACATCTTGAGCGCGCAGTCCAGCGGCAGGACGGCGCCGTCGGCGGAGGTGCAGCTCGACCCGTCAGGCGCCGCGCCGCCCGTCGGCACCTACGGATTCCAGAACCTGCAGTTCCACGAGACGACGCTGACGGACGCGAACGTGACGGTCTCGTTCGGGGCCCAGGCGTTCAGCTGGACCTTCGGCGGCGTCACGACCACGTTCCCGTAGTCGGCGCGCGCCGATTCTTCCGGGTGGCTGACGTGGCGCGCATCATCGACGGGCCGTTCGCGGGATACACGGGCGAGGTGATCTCCGTCGCCGAGGACAAGGTGCGCCTGAAGATCTCGATCTTCGGGCTGCCGACGCTGGTCGACATCCCGCGCGCCAGCGTGATCCTCGACGAGCAGCCGCCGCCGGCTGCCGGCGAGGGCTGACCCGATCATCCGCGGCGCGCGCGGCGCCTGCGCCGGACGGCGCACGCGGCGATCGCCAGGAACCCGAGCGTGGCGAGCGCGCGCGAGCCGTCGCGCGATCGCGCGACGTGGCAGCCGCAGCCGGCCGGCTCGGCGCCGCCGGTCTGTCCGGTCGTGCCTCCGGCCGATCCGCCGGTCCCGGTCGGGCCGGCGCTGCCGCCGCTCCCGCCGGGCGGGGCTCCGGCGCTCCCCGGCGCTCCGCCGCCGCCCGTGCTGCCGCCGAGCGAGCCCGCGCCGCCCCCCGTTCCGCCCGCTCCCGCCGTCCCCGCGGAGGATCCGCCGACTCCGGCTTGCCCGCTGCCCCCGGCGCCGCCCGATCCGCCTCGCGTGCCCGCCGCGCCGCCGCTCGTCGCGCCGCCCGTTCCGGCGCCGGCGCCCGCCGCGCCGCCGCTGCCGGTCGTCGCTCCGCCGGCGCCGCTCCCGCCGCCTTTGCCGCCCGCGCCGCTCGCTCCGCCTTTGCCGCCCGCGCCGCTCGCTCCTCCCGTCCCTCCCGTTCCGCCCGCGCCCGTGCTCGGCGGCGCCACGCAGCTCCCCGGCATCGCGGTGGTCACCGTGCCGGGGCGGTAGGCGCCGATGTCCGGTGTGCCCGAGCGCGTCTTCGGGTTGAAGCACCTGGCGACGCCGCCGATGCTCTTGATGTAGTCGATGTCGACGTCGTACTGCCAGGTGCTGACGCGCGCGATCTGGCCGACCATGACCGGCGTGCGCTTGACCAGGCACTTCGGATCGAGGCCGATGTCGGCCGCCGGCACCGCGCTGCCGCTCGCGCCCTTGCCGGTCAGCATCGTGTCGCCCGAGGCGGGGACGAAGCTCGGGTTGGTGCCGGTCGGCGCCGTGAAGAACGTCGGCGTCCCGGTGGTCACCACGTTGTTCGACCAGCCCGACGTCGGCATGTTCTGGATCGGCTGCGA
>DATBHU010000393.1:0-5333 GCA_036557265.1 Polyangia bacterium | reverse complement strand
GCTGATCGGCGCGACCCCGCTGCGCCCCGAGCGGGTCCGCTGGATGATGCGCGAGTTCCGCAGCGTCAGCCGCTCGGTGCTGGGCGCGAACTTCATCACCGGCGCGGTGCAGGCGGTCGTCGCCACCATCGGCTTCTTCATCGGGCGCGCGCCCAGCCCGATCTTCTTCGGCCTGCTGACGCTGTTCTCCTCCTTCATCCCGTCGGTCGGGACGATGCTGGTGACCTTGCCCGTCGCCGGCCTGGTGCTGCTGCTGGGGCGCCCCTGGGCCGCGCTGTTCCTGGCGCTCTGGGGGGCGCTGGCCGTCGGCATGATCGACAACCTGATCCGCCCGCTGCTGATCCGCGGGAAGGGGCAGCCGTTGCACGGCGCGCTCATCTTCTTCTCGCTGATCGGCGCCATGACCGCCTTCGGCGCCGTCGGGCTGTTCCTGGGTCCGATCGCGCTGGCGTTCTTCCTGGCGATCGTGCGCACGCGGCGCCGCGATCGCGAGGGGCTGCCGCAGGAAGTCTGACGCGCCGTCAGCCGCCGCGGCCGCGTTCGAACGCCGCGCAGACGGACGGGCGGGTGTAGACGGCGATCAGCACGACCGCGAGCGCGAGCGCCACGAGCAGGAACGCGCCGGACATGAAGTGCTCGTAGCCGTTGCCGCGGAGGGGGAGGAACATCAGCGCTGCGCCGGCGAGCGCGACGAGGCCCGGCCACAAGAACGCCGAGATCAGCGTCGCCAGGCGGGCCCAGGGTGCCATCCGGATCGACCCGATCCCCGTCGCCAGGAGATTCGCCGCGGGAAGCCCGTAGATCAGGGCCCCCGCCAGCAGCCGGACCGTCCCCGCGTAGAGCGCGACCGCCACCACGATCAGCAGGCCGAGGCAGCACAGGCCCCCGAACACGATCTGAACGATGCCGAGCGCGCGGATCAGGCCGCGGCCATCACCGACGGACGGGGCGGCGAGCGGCGGCTCCGCCGCGTCACCCACCCGGTAGGCGCGCTCGACCAGGTCGCTCGGACGATCGCTGCCATCCATTGAGACTGTCCGACTGCCACACGGCTACGCCGCTACCAGATCTTCCACCACTTCTTGCTCTTGCTCTCGGCGCCCTCCGCGATCGACTCGGGGCCGGTGGTCGCGCCGGCGGCGGTCGCCGCCGGCACCGCCTTCTCGCCGCCCGCCAGCCGATCGATCACGTCGGGCACGAATTGCTTGCCGCACGCGAACCCCGGGTTGAGAAACGCCGCGCGCTTCTCCTGCGCCAGCCGCGCGAACGCCGCCTTGCCCGAGAGCGCCACGAAGCCGTACGACCGCTCGCGCAGGCGCGCGATCTCGTCGACGCGCGCGCGCGACGAGAACAGCGGCACGTACGGTCCGGTCGGCGACTCCCAGGTGATGAGCCCCGCGTCGGCGGCCGCCGGTCGCGACGTCTCGCCCGGGGCGGCGGGCGCCTCGTCAGTCAGGATGTAGAGCTCGGCGGCGAGCAGCCGCCGGTAGAACTCCGGCCGTGCCGCCGGATCGGTGGCGGCGCGCACCAGCGTCTGCTCCAGCTCGTTGTCGGGCGTGAACTCGACGATCACGGTCGGACTATAACGCGAGGAGCGCGAACGATCTCCGCTTGCGACGCTCGCCGCGTCCCGTCGCGAGACACTTCGGTGTTCCAAAATTGCCGTGCGTCACGCCGGCAGCGCGCGCGTCTCCATCAGATCCGCGTAGCCGGTCGCGTGCCAAGCGTCCAGCTCCTTCGCGCGCAGGATCGGAAACGGATGCGTCCGCCACGCGGTGAGGAACATCTTGTAGGCGCGGCTCAGGCTGGAGCGATCTTCTTCCTCGTAGTCCTGGATCTGGCGAATGAACTCCGCCTGATCCATCTCCGCCCACAGCCGCGTCGCGCCGCCCGCGAACTTCATGAACACGCTCAGGCAAGGCGCCAGGTTCTGCACACACAGCAGGCCCGCCCGATCCGCCGTCAGCTCGGCCTTGCGGTACCAGTCGTGCAGCGCGAACACCAGCCCCTGTCCCAGCAGCGATCCGATCCCGAGCGTCGCCTGGCCGATCGCCGAGACGATCGTCGCGATGTTGCGCGCGATCACCGTGTAGAGGACGTGCCCGGCCTTGATGTGGCCGAGCTCGTGCCCGATCACGAACGACAGCTCCTCGTCGCCGAGTAGATCGATCAGCCCCGACGTCATCACGATGAACGGGTTCTTGTGCCCGTAGGTGAACGCGTTCGGGTTCGGATCCAGCGTGACGTACAGCTCCGGCTCGTCGATGTCGAGGATCCGGCAGCCCCACCCGAGGTAGCGGTGCAAGCGCGGGAACATGCGCGGCGTGACGCGCACGTTGTCGGCGATGTTCTCCAGGTAGTAGAGGCGCTCGAGGCCGTACTCCATCACCTTCGACACCAGCAGATCGAGGCCCGGGATGCCGGCCAGCGCCTCGGTGGCGGCCTGGTCCTGCGGGTGCTGGAACCGCGACGCGACCAGGCCCGGGAAGGTCTTGAGCTGCCTGCGCTTCCTCGCCTCGGTCTTGGCGTCGTTCTTGTCGTCGGCCATCGGCAGCCCATTCTACTCGGGTACAATCGCCGCGCGACGATGCGCGGCGTGACGCTGGCGGTGGTGGTGGTCGCCGTCTCGGCGGCGGTGCTGCTGGCGCCCGCGCGCGCGCGCGCCCAGACGCTGGACCTCCAGCAGAGCGCGGTGATCGGCTCACCGCGCATCGTCGGCATGGGCGGCACGGTCGCCGCCGTCGCGGAGGACATGACCGGCACGCTGGCCACGCCGGCGGCGATGTCGTTCCGGCCGCCGGGCGCGGTCGGGTCGTGGGACTGGGACTTCTATCTCGACACGCTGATCGCGTCGCGCGACACCGATCTCGCCAACAGCGGCCTCCCCACCGGCCCCGATCGCCCGATCCAGGCCTACGCGGGCGGCATCTGCCTCTACGTGGGCAAGTGGGGGATCGGGATCTCGGGCGCGGGCGTGTCGTACGGCCTGCCGCCGAGCATGACCGGCGCCGCGGCGACGACGCTGACGTCCGACGGCTCGCAGCTGGCGGTCGGCCGCGCCGTGCTGGACGGCCAGCTGGGCGTCGGCGTCTCGATCGCCGTCGCGGAGCTCGCGATCAAGCAGGACGCGACGACGCTGTTCGATCTGACCGGGGCGGCGCTGGCGGCGGGCGTGCTGGCGCGGCCGACCGCCATGCCCTGGCGCACCGGCCTGTCGGTCCGGCTGCCCGCGATCACCAGCGCCGTCACCAACCACTGCGCCGATCCGGCCAACTGCGGCGGCCTCGTACCGCCGATGCGCGGCCAGTCGCCCTGGCAGGTCGGCGCCGGCTTCGCGTGGCGCTTCGGCGCGACGACCTGGAATGAACCGTCCCCGGTGCTGTTCCGCGACGAGCGCGCGCTGGTCGTCGCCGCCGACGTCGCGCTCGCGGGCCGCGTCCCGGACGGGGTCAGCGTGGCCGGCTTCGCGGCCGGGGTCGAGCAGCCGTCGGGGCGATCGGTCACCGCGTCGGCGCGCCTGGGCGCGGAGGGCGAGATCTTGCCGGGGCGCCTGCGCGTGCGCGCGGGCGGCTACTGGGAACCGGGGCGGATCGAGCAGCGCGGCGGCCGCTTGCACGCCACGACGGGCGCCGAGCTTCGCCTGTTCCGGTTCTCGTTCTGGGAGAAGGAGCGCCGCGTCCGCCTCGCGCTGGCGGCCGACGTCGCGGCGCAGTACCAGAACATCGCGCTGTCGATCGGCTTCTGGCACTAGCCGCTCCCGCGCTTCGCGCACGGGTGCGGCTACTTCTGATCAGCTACTTCATCCGCTTCTTCTTCACCGTGCTCGGCTCGGACTCCGGCTCGGCGGGCGTGGCGCTCTCGCTGTTCTCCGCCGGCCCGCCCGTCTTCCCCATCGGGCAGCCGTTGTGGGTGGCGTCGGCGTTCGGCTTCCCCGGCTTGAGCGGGCAGGCGTCGTCCGCGTCGGCGATGCCGTCCTTGTCGGTGTCGACGAACGGGCAGCCCGGACGCTTCGGGTCCGGGTTGGGACCGGGCGGCGTCACCGGGCAGGCGTCGTCGACGTCCGGCACGTCGTCGCCGTCCTCGTCGTTCTCAGGGCAGCCGGGCTTGAACGGATCGGGGTGCTTCCCCTGCGGGATGTTCTTGCACAGGTCCTCGTCGTCACCGATGCCGTCGCGATCGGAATCCGGAACGGCCAGCCGGTACGAGCCGGCGCGGCGCGGCGCTCCTCCCTCGGTGTGGGCGCCCGCCGCCGCCCGCCCGAAGTGGTAGGTGAACGAGCCGCCCAGCGACCAGCCGCGGCCGTCGTCGCTGGTCGCCTTGTCCGGGTTGACCGTCTGCTGGAAGCGAAGATACGGCCCGATCGACAGGCCGGGCGCGTCGGGGATGTCCCACTCGATGCCGCCGCCGAGATCGAGGCCGAACGACCAGGCGGTGTTCGTGGACGTGGCGCCGATCGCCGCGTCGACGAAGACGCGCCCGAACTCGTAGGCGACCGGCTCGTAGCGCGCGGTGATGCTGTACATCGTGGCGTGGTTCGAGGTCGGCAGCCACCACTGCCGCAGCGCCAGCCCGCCCGACCACTGCCGGTTCATGTCGTAGCTGCCCCGCAGCGACGTGTAGAAGAGCAGCGCGCTCGGGCTCTGGCTCTGGTCGTACGCGGTCAGCACGCCGCCCGGGCCGAGCTCGAGGCCGAGCGACACGTGCTTGTCCCAGGTGTCCGACGGATCCGACGGTGTGGACGGCCCCGACGACGGCGACGACGACGGTGCCGGCGCGGTTCGGCGCGGCCCCGGCGTGGCCTGCGCGTGCGCGGCGCCCGCCGCCCCGATCGCGGCGGCGACGGTCGCGACCCCCACCAAAAGGCGTAACATGACCGGCATATTGCCAGAACCGCCCCGCGGGCGCCTAAACTTTGGCGCCCGGACTGGCGCCGGCGGCGCGGGCGAGCAGGGCGTCGAGCGCGCGCCGGCCGGCCGGCCAGTCGCGGAGGCCGGAGGCGGCGTTCAGATGGCCGGCGGCGCCGGCGGCGACGAACTCGGCGCGCCAGGCGCGCGCAAAGGCCCGGGCACGATCGATCGCCACGTAGGGATCGTCGCCGCTCGCGATCACCGTGGCGACTGTGATCGTAAGGGGTTCGCTTGCAGAGGTCGGCGTCGGAAACTCAGTGAACCGGTCAGTACATGAACCGGTCGCGGTCGTGTCCCGCTTGATGTGGAAATTGGCGACGGCGCCTCTTCCGGATGCTTGGTTGGGTTTGTGTAGCACGACTGGTTACGCGGCGGCGTCCTCCTCGCGAGCGACGACGTCGACGAGCTTCTCGTAGCCGTCGAGGC
>DATBHU010000392.1:0-7158 GCA_036557265.1 Polyangia bacterium | reverse complement strand
GGCTCGTCCTCGATGATCAGGATCCGCCGGCGCGCCGCCGCCGCCCCGACGGTCACGAGGCCACCCGCTCTTCCGGCGCGGGCGTCATGATCGGCGCCACCGGCACGTAGACCGTGAAGGTCGACCCGCGCCCGGGCGCGCTCTCCACCTCGACGCGGCCCCCGTGCGCCTCGGCGATGTGCTTGACCAGCGCCAGGCCGATGCCGCTGCCTCGCACGTTGCGCACGCGCGCGTTCTCGGCCCGGTAGAAGCGCTCGAAGATGCGCCGCTGGTCGTCGTGCGCGATCCCCGACCCGCGGTCGGCGATCGACAGCGCCACCGCGCCCGGCACGCGCCGCAGCTGCACCGACACCTCGCCGCCGTCGCCCGCGTACTTGACCGCGTTGTCGACCAGGTTCAGCAGCACCAGCGTCATCGCGCCCTCGTCCATGCGCACGGCGGGCAGGTTGCTCTCGATCTCCGTGCGCAAGCGCAGCTTCTCCTTCTCGAGGCGGTGACGGTACACGTCGAGCGCCCGCTCCACCACCTCTTCCAGGTGCCCCTCCGCGAAGTGGTAGCTGGCCTTGCCGCGCTCCAGCCGCGCGAAGTCCAGCACGTTGTCGATCAGGTGCGACAGGCGCTCCGCCTCGCGGTTGATGATGCCGGCGTACTCGCGCCCCATCGCCTCGCCCTTGTACTTGCCGGTCGCCAGCAGCTCGCCGAACATCCGGATCAGCGACAGCGGCGTCTTCAGCTCGTGCGAGACGTTGGCGATGAAGTCGCTGCGCAGCTGGGCACCGCGCCGCTCGGCCCGCACCGACAGCCACAGCACGGAGAGCCCGACCGCGAAGATCACCAGCGACACCGGGACCAGCAGCCGCCCCAGCAGGCGCTCGGTGTCGGCCTGCTTGAGCAGCTCGGCGACGTCGCTGGGCGTGATCTGGATGCGCCAGGCGTACAGCGTCTTGCCGAACGACGACTCGTACTGGAACTGCGTGGCGGGCTGCGGCTGGCCGTAGATCGGGCGCGCCACCTCGTCGAGGATCACCACGCGCCGGTGCCCCACCGGGATGTCGTCCATCGCGTCGGGGATCCAGTCCTTCGCGATCAGGCCGACGTTCAGCTTCGCCGCCACGTAGTAGTCGTGCCCGTCCTCGGTCTTCTTCGACGCGTAGGCGATCAACACCGACTTGCCCTCGGACAGCTGGTGCAGGTGGCGGAAGTTGCCCGGGTGGCTGGGCGTCCACGGCTTCAGCGACTTCCACTCCAGGCCGCGCACGTAACTTCCCCATCGCTCGAGCTCGCGGCGCCGGCGGGCCGGATCGGGCGCGGGGACGATCGAGCGGATGCGCAGCGCCGCGTCCAGCACCACCACCGACTCGACCCCGGGCGGCAGATCGAACGCCGCGGGCGGATCGACGGCGCCGTCGTTCCACTCGACCTCCTCGAACAGGTCGGTGTCGACGCGATCGATCCGCTCCTCCACCCGGTTGGTCACCCCCTCCGCCAGCTGCTGGTTGTTCTCCATCAGCGACGTCTTGGTGCGCGACGACGACTTCTCGGCGTAGCGATAGCCGTAGTACGCGAGCGCCACCGCCGCGCAGACGATGGCCGGGAACACGAGGGCCAGGATCAACGAGACGCGCGCGCCCTGCCGCTGCATGCCGCCGCTACGACATCACAGTTTGGCCGGCTCGGCGGGGCCCGATTCGCGCGGCTTCTTGTCCTTCTTCTTCGGCTTCGCGTCCAGCGTCAGCTCGAAGGCGCGGTCGCCGTCGAGCGGCATCGTGCGGGTGCTGGCCAGGTAGCCGTCCTTCTCGAAGCGCAGGGTCACCGAGCCGCCGCGCGGCCGGGTCAGCACCAGCGGCGTGACGCCCAGCAGCTCGCCGCCCGCGTTGTCGACCACCTTCGCGCCCGCCGGGATGGAGGCGAGACGCAGCTCCACCTTCACGGCCACCGGCGCTGGCTTGGCCGCGGCCGCGACCGGCTTGACGGCCGCGACGGGCACCACCGGCGGCGGCGCGGTGGG
Organism: Polyangia bacterium; assembly: GCA_036557265.1. Taxonomy (GTDB): domain Bacteria; phylum Myxococcota_A; class Polyangia; order Fen-1088; family Fen-1088; genus JADGRB01. The sequence goes on along the minus strand of DATBHU010000392.1, from coordinate 5,150 downwards.
CGGCGCCACCGGCTTGTTCATCGCGATCGGCGCGGTCGGCTTCTCGACCGATCCGCCGCCGCCGAACTGCCAGTAGACGATCCCGCCCGCGACGGCCACCGCCGCGAGCGCGCCCACGACCACCGTCTTGCCGCGGCCGCGCACCACCTCGGTCTCGACGCGCTCGCCGGTGCCGGCCGAGAAGGTGGTGTCGTGCATCGGCGACGTCTGCGCCACCGGGTGAGACTTCGCGTGCGTCCTGACGAGATCGGGCGACGACACGATCTGGTGGCTGCCCGACGACTTCAGCGCCGCCTGGAAGTCGGCGATCTGCTGGTAGCGCTCGTCCGGGTTCTTGGCGAGCATCTTCATCACGATCGCGTCGAGCGCCGGCGGGATCTCGGGCCGCCGCGTCCGCGCCGGCACCGGCGCGATGTTGAGGTGCATGTTGACCAGATCGCCGAACCCCTCCGAGACGAAGGGCGGCTGCCCCACCAGCATCTCGTAGAAGATGACGCCCAGCGAATAGATGTCGCTGCGGTGATCGACGGTGCGCGTGCCGCGGCACTGCTCGGGCGACATGTAGATGGGCGTGCCCATCAGCGTCCCGGTGCGCGTCTTGACCGAGTCCGCCACCGAGCCCTGCTGCAGCTTCGCGATGCCGAAGTCCAGCACCTTGATGCGCTCGCGGTTCGAGTCGTGCGGATCGGGGACGACGAACAGGTTGTCCGGCTTGAGATCGCGGTGGACGATCCCCTTGGCGTGCGCGGCGCCCAGCGCCGACGCCGTCTGGTAGGCGAAGTCGACCGCGGTCTGCAGCGACAGCGCGCCGTTCTGCCGCAGGCGCGTGCCAAGGCTCTCGCCCTCCAGCAGCTCCATCACCAGGAAGGGCGTGCCGTCGGCCATCATGCCGGAGTCGAGGATCTCGATGATGTTCGGGTGGCGGATCGCGTTGGCGGCGCGCGCCTCGTTCAGGAACCGCGCCAGCAGGTGCTCGTCGCGCGTGTAGTTCTTGTGCAGAACCTTGACGGCGACGCGACGGCCGATCCCGGGGTGCTCGGCGAGATAGACGGCGCCCATCCCTCCCTCACCAAGCAGAGAAATAGATTTATAATTTCCGAACTGTTCCCCGATCATCGAAGGCCACCAATCGTACTCGGCCTTCCGTGATAAGGCTACTGGCCGCCGGGCTTGCGCAACAGGAGCTCGATCCGGCCGGGCCGCACCAGGTCGGGCAGGCGGCCGACCCGCGCGAAGCCCTGCCGCCTGTAGAAACGCAGCGCGGCGCGGTTGCCGGCGTCGCACGACACGAACAGCCAGCGCCGCCGCGCGAAGACGCGGGTCTGCACGTGCGCGACCAGCCGCCCGCCCAGCCCCTGCCCGCTGGCCTCGGGCCGGACCGCCAGCAGCGCGATGAAGCCGCCCAGGAGGAAGCCGTCCGTCGCGACGATGATCCCGTCCGGCGCGCCGCCGCGGCGCCGCGCGATCCAGACGTCGCCGGCGCGCGCGAGCCGGGCCAGGTAGCGGCCGAGCGGGGCCGCGCGGTAGGCGAGCCCCTTCCACGGCTCGATGCCGACGATCCAGTCGGCCTGCTTGCGCGCCACGGCCGGCGTCGCGCGGACGATCGGGGAGGCTCCCGCCGCGGCCGGGCGCGCGGTCACTGCGGCCCCGCGCCCGGCAGCGTCGAAGACGACGGGGCGTTGCTGGCCGCGGGGATCGGCGTGACCGGAGGCCCCTCCGCCGGTCCGGGGACCGCCGGCAACGGCGCGACCGGGATCGGTACGGGCGCCACCACACCGCCCGAGGCCAACAACTCGGACAGCGGGGCGAAGCGGAAGCCGCGCTCGCGGAGCTGGCGCACGATGGACGGCAGCGCGTCCGCCGTCTTCCAGCCGCGCCCGTTGATGTGAAAGATGATGATCGAGCCCGCGCGCGCCTTCGGCACGACGTTCCTCACCATCCCGTCGATGGTGGTGTGCGCGCTCGGATCGCCCGAGACGACGTCCCACGTGACCGTCGGCAGCCGCAGATCCTGCAAGACGTAGATGAGCCGGCTGCTCCACTCGCCGTAGGGCGGGCGGAACGCGACGCTGTGCTTGCCGTACTTCGCCAGCGCCGCCTCGGTCTGGTCGATCTCCTCGATGACGCGCGCGACCGGCAGGTGCGCCATGTGCGGGTGGTCGTAGGAGTGATCGCCGAACTCGATCAGCGGGTCGGCCGCCAGCTCTTGCATCACGTCCGGGTGCCCCTCGACCCAGCGCCCCGAGACGAAGATCGTCGCCGGGATCCGCTCGCGCTTGAGCAGGTCGAACACCTTGCGATCGAAGCCGTAGACCTGGCTGCGCGTCGCGCACGCGTCGAAGGTGATCGCGACGGCCGGCTCGCGCGTCGCGATCAGGCCGATGGGACGCAGCGATCCGATCCGCTCGGGCTCCCGTGGCGGCGGTCGAATCGCCTCGACCGGTGGCGGCTGCGACGCCGGCGGCGGCGACACCGGCGGGGGCAGCGACACCGGCGCCGCGGGCGTCGGTGCCGGCGACTCGACGGGGACCCCGTCGGCGGGCACCGCCGGGCTGAACGGCCCTCCCCAGCCGAACCCCGCCACCGCGGCCGTCGCGTGCAGTGCGGTCAGCGTCAGCCCGGCGACGAGTGGCATCTCCTCAGACCAGATCCAGCAGCATCACGATCGCATCTTCCTGGTCTTCGGCGTAGTAATTCGGGCGCACGCCGACCGCCCGGAAGCCGAACCGCCGGTACAGCCGCGACGCCGCGGCGTTCGAGCGCCGCACCTCGAGCGTGACGAAGCGGCACTGGCGGTTGCGGCCGATCTCGATGATGTGCGCCAGCAGGCGCGACGCGTGGCCCGCCCGGCGCGCCTCCGGATGAGTCGCCAGGTTCAGCAGGTGAACCTCGTCGGCGACGACCCAGTAGTTGCTGAAGGCCACCACGCTGCGGCGCGCGCGGTCGCGGACCACGTCGATGTGCGCCCACTCGCGCCCCATCTCCTCCAGCAGCATGCGCGCGGGCATCGGCGAGCGGAACGAGACGCTCTCGATCCCCATCACCGCGTCCAGATCGGCGAGCTTCATCGGCTCGACGTCGAACGCCTGCGGCAGCTTGTTGACGGCCATTTCCCCGGTCTTTCCAGCAAACGACGCTAAGCGCGCCGTGTCGCCTCCGCAAATTACCCCGTCGCGGCGGCCTGCGCCCCCCGCACGGCGTCGAAGATCGCCCCCCACAGCGCGTCGACCCCCTCGCCCGTCTGACCCGAGACGAACAGCGGACCGGCGCCGCGGGCGCCGCGAAACGCCGCCCGCGCCCGCTCGCGCAGCAGGCCGCGCGCGGTCGCCGGCAGCTTGTCGACCTTCGTGAACACGATCTGGGCGGGGACGTTCTCCGTCCCGAGCCATTCGTAGAGCTGCCGCTCCTCGTCCTCGATCCCGCGGCGGGCGTCGATCAGCACGACGAACAGCGCCAGCGCGCGCCGCGTGCGGGTGTAGCCCTCGATCAGCGGCTGCCAGGCCTTGCGCTCCGCCTGCGACACCTGGGCGTAGCCGTAGCCGGGCAGATCGATGAGGCGCAGCTCGTCCACGGGGGGGGCCGCGGCGGCGTCGCGCCCGCGCCGGAAGCGGAGCGCGAACATCACCAGCCCGCGCGTCCGCCCCGGCATCTTCGAGGTGCGGGCCAGGCCCTTGCGGCCGGCCAGTCGGTTGAGCAGCGTCGACTTGCCGACGTTCGAGCGCCCGGCGATCGCGATCTCCAGACCGGTGGCGGCCGGCAGATCGGCGAGCGCGCGGGCTTCGGCGACGAACGCCGCCTCTTCGACGTCGGGGACGCGGGTCAAGCCGGTCTAGGGTAGCATCCCCGTCGTGGCGCGCGCGTTCAAGCTGGTCGGACTGACCGGCAACATCGGCTCGGGGAAGTCGACCATCGGCCGCATGTTCGCCGCGCGCGGCATCCCCGTCATCGACGCCGACGATCTGCTGCGCGAGGCCCAGCGCCCGGGTCAGCCCGGGCACGCCCAGATCGCCGCCGCCTGGCCCGAGGCGATCGCGGCCGACGGGACGGTGGACCGACAGCGGCTCGGGAAGATCGTGTTCGCCGATCCGGCGGCGCGCGCCCGGCTGGAGGCGATCACCCACCCCCGCATCCAGGAACTGTCGCGGGCGCGGTCGGCGGCGCTGGCCGCGGCCGGTCACGACCTGGCGATCTACGAGGCGTCGCTGCTGATCGAGAGCGGCCGCGACAAGGAGGTCGACGCTCTCATCGTCGTGACGGCGTCGGAGGCGACGCGCATCGCGCGCGTGGTCGCGCGCAACGGCGTCAGCGAGGACGACGTGCGCGCCCGCATGCGCGCGCAGCTGCCGCAGGAGGAGAAGGTGCGCCGCGCCACCCACGTGATCGACAACGACGGCGAGCTGGCCGCCAGCGAGGCCCAGGTCGATCGGATCATCGCCAGCTTGCGCGCATGAGATTCGTCAACGCCGCCATCGTCGCGCTCGCCGTGCTGGCCACCCTGGGCGGCTACCTGCAGGAGAAGAAGCGGCTGGCCACCATCCTCGCGTTGCCGCCCGCGGCGGCGCGGGCGCTGTACGAGAAGGCCCAGCTGCGGCGCGAGCGCGCGCTGATGCTGATCACCGCGCTGCTGGTCGCGGGCGCCGTCGCGGCGCTGGTGGTGTTCAAGCTGGGGGGTGGGGCGCGGCGATGATGATCGGTCTGTTCGCGGTGCTGGTGATCATCGCGGTCGGCGGCCGCGCCATCGACGGCGTGCGGCTGTCGCAGGCGGAGAGCATCCTGGCCCGCCTGCCCGAGGCCGAGGCGCGCGCCTACTACGATCTCCTCCGCCGCCGCGTCCGCAAGATCATCGTGATGCGCGCGCTCGTCCTGGTGGCGCTGCTCTGCATCTTCTGGGTGCTGCGCCGGCGGTTGATCGGGGGCGCGTGACTCTCCCCGCTTCACGGGCCCCTCTCCCTAACCCTGTCCCCGCTTCGCCGGGCGAGGGGACCTGAGTCTGATCTCCCTCTCCCTTTGGGAGAGGGTCGGGGCTGGCGGCTCCCCTCGAAAAGTGAAGGGAAGTCGATCGGGTAGGAGTAGCGACGCGCATCGGAATGTGATCTCTTTCGGTTGTCTAAGCCTGAAGGAGTCACACGATGCGCGTCGGAGCAATGGTA
>DATBHU010000391.1:0-1949 GCA_036557265.1 Polyangia bacterium | reverse complement strand
GCGACCGACTCGGACGGCCTGTTCGGACCCTCTGCCCAGCGCGGCGCCTCGGTGGTGATGAACACCGGCGTGAAGCCGCCCGCCACCGTCTCGCGCACGGCGGTGTCGGTGGAGGTCCAGTTGTAGCCCGCCCAGTCCGGGTTCGCGGAGGTGGCGATGTTGGGCGGCGCGGTGGGCGCGACGTTGTCCCAGTCAGCCGAGACGCGGATCAGCTCGGTGCCGGCCGCCTTGGCGTGCTGGAAGGCGATCGCGCGCTGCGTGGGGTCGGGTTGGAACTGGAAGTCGGCGTTGTCGGTGAAGCCGAGCTGCAGCCCGTGCACGCGGGCGCTCGCCGTCGATGGCAGCGCGACGACGGCCGCGGCCAGCGCGCTCAGCGCGATGGCGGCCAGGCGAATCCGGGTGTGACCTGCCCGTCTCAAGAGTCCCTTCTCAAACACTCCGATAATGGCATCGGAGCGGGAGAAGTCGTCAGCGGTACTTCGCGATAGTCGCCCTGAAGGCGGCCAGCGCGGGCTTCGCGGCGCCGTTGCGCTTGAGCAGTCCGGTGTGCAGTCCCCAGAAGTCCTTGAAGAGCGGCGCGTAGGGGGCGCCGTCTCGCCAGCTGTAGTAGACGACGCCGCGCAGTTTGAAATGCGAGCGGCGCTTGACGAGCGCAGGGATCGCCCGGCGGATGTCGCGCGCCTGGCCCGCCCGGCCGGCGCGGAAGCTGCTGGCCGGCCCGACGTCCGACCAGCCGAACTCGGTGACCCACATCCGCGCGCGGCTGGCGTGGCCGTGATTGAGGATCGAGCGGAAGCGCTGCATCTTGCGCATGATCTGCGTGGAGTTCTTGCCGTAAGGGTTCACGGCGAGCGTGTTGAAGCTGTGGCCGCCGCTCGCGTGCAGCATCGACTTGACGTACGAGAACACGCTGCCCGGGCGCGACAGGTGGCTGTCGGGCATCCCGGCGGTGACGATCTCGGCGCTCCGGTCGACCCTGTGGATGCCGCTCGCCGTCGCCTTGAGCAGCCGCGCGTACTGGCGCGGGTTGGGGCCGGTGGGCCAGTAGGCGGGGATGTTCGGCTCGTTCCACACCTGGTAGGCCGTGATCGGGATCTTCGGCACGGTCGGGTTCTGCGCCCAGAAGCTGCCGTTCGGCCCGTAGCGGGCCGCGATCTGCGCGCCAAAGGTGCCGAGGTCCTTGTAGTGGCGCGGCGGGTATGTCGCGCTCGTGCGCCTCGAGACCTTGGCTCGGAAGCGCGGCGGGTCGAACAGGATCGGCAGCACCTTGATGCCGTGCGACGCGGTCGCCGCCATGTAGCCGTCGTAGTAGGCGAAGTTGTAGTGGCCGGGCGAGGTCTCGATCTGGTTCCAGTGGAACGTCTGGCGGATCAGGCCGACGCCGATCGACTGCTGCTGGGCGAGCGTCGAGGTCCGGTAGCCCGCGCCGCCCGCAAATACGTCCTCGCTTACGAGGCCGAAGAAGTCCCGCGGGAGCGCAGCACCAGCTGCCGCCGGTGAGGCGGCCAGGAAGACCCCTGCCAGGAGCAAGATGATCGACTTACGGAAAGTCACCCCTCGCGGCGCAGCCTAGCAATCGACTTGGTGAACGCGCTGAGGGCCGGTTTGGGCTGGCCGTTCAGGTTGAGCAGCCCCGTGTGGAGCCCCCAGAAGTCCTTGAACGTCGGCGCGTAGGGAGCCCCGTCGCGCCAGCCGAAGTAGACGATTCCGCGCAGATGAGCCTGGTAGCGCAGCGACACGAGCTGCGACAGCACGGACGAGATCAGGTGCGCCTGGCGCTGCGGGCCGACGGTGAACGAGCTTCGCGGGCCCTTGTCGGCCCAGCCCAGCTCCGTGACCCAGATGCGCGCGCCGCCGTCGCCTTTGAGGTTCATGATCCGGTGGGCGTCCTCCACCGCGCCCGTCACGCCGTCCGCGTCGCGGGCGTACGGGTGGATCGCCAGCGTGTC
>DATBHU010000390.1:0-2885 GCA_036557265.1 Polyangia bacterium | reverse complement strand
GCGGGATCGCTGACCATGACCTTGCCGCCGACGCTGCGCGGGGCGCCCGCCGCGGCCAGGCTCTCCTCCAGCTGCGCCGCCTGCAGCTCCAGCGCGGCGACCTCGCCGCCCGACGCGCCGGCGCGATCCCGATCGGCGGCGCGGATCGAGATGCCGGCCGCCGCGATGCCGCCCGCCTCGGCGGCCAGCTGCGGGTGCTTGGTCAGGAACACGGAGAGCGCCTTCTCGCGCTCTTTCAGCTCGTCGTCGGCGCGGGTGCGCTCCGCGTCCAGGAAGCGGCGCGCCTCCTCGGCGTCCTGGCTGCGGCGCTTGCGGTCCTCGTCGACCACCGCGGTGGTCAGCGACGTCAGCACGTCCTTCGCGAGGTCGCGCGATTCGCCGTCGTACTGCAGGCGGAAGGTGAAGCCCTCGCGGTTGGTGATCGCGATGCGGCGGCGCATCTCCTCGATCGCCTCCACCATGCCGCGCTTCTCCACCACCCCGTGGTAGAGCTTCATCTCCTTGATCAGTGATTCGAGCCGCTGGCGCGAGGTCACCATGTCCTGCAAGCGGGTGGTGATGCCGCGCGGCGAGTCGCCCTCGTGGCCGAGCGTGCCGGCCTGGACACCCCGCTCGAACATGACGACCGCCTCGGAGCGATAGAGGCGCGCCGTCGAGAGCGCCCAGGCCGCGGTGCCGGCGAGACCGACGGCGAGCGCGATGGCGCCGACCCAGCCCGCTCGCACGAAGCGAGGGGCGATCGCCGCCAAGATGGCAAGCTCCGTCCGTGCCGAAAACCGGCTCATCGTCCACCACCACTATACACGCGGACGAAGGCCCTCGCCTGGGGCGGGACCGCGCCCCACCTGCATTTTAAGTCGGCTCTGTAGCCTGCTTCGGCGGTTGCACGCCGGGCAACGGCGGCAGCTCTCCGAGAAGCGGAATGCGCAGCGCCTCTAGGTCGTGACCCCCGAGCACGCGCGGATCGAACGCGCCCGCCAGCAGCGCCGCGGCGACGAGCAGGGCCGCGAACGTCGCGAAGAACCCGGTCACCAGCGCGCGCTTGCCGACCACCGCCGGCATCCGTCCCGGATCGACCAGCTCGAAGCGCAAGCTCTGCCCTTGCTCGGCGGCGCGCGCCGCGATGCGCGCCTGGGCGGCCCGCTCGTCGGCGGCGTGCAGGCGCGTGTGCACCGCCTCGAAGCCGACCAGCGCGCCGTCGTCGACGTGGGCCGCCGCCTCCTCGACGGCCGATTCGGCGCCCGCCTGCTCGCGCCGCAGCGCCGCGCGCTGCTGCGCCAGCTCGGAGTCGATCAGCAGGTCGACGAGCTCGTGCGTGACGGTCCACGCCACCTCGGGCTTCGACGCCTGAAAGCCGAGGCTGATGTGCGCGGATCGGGGAGGGTCCTCGTCGCCGCCCCCGATGAGGTCGTCCTCGCTCACCTCCAGCGAGATGCGCTCGCGCATCCCGTCGTAGGCGCCGTCGGGATCCTGGGCGTAGCCGAACTCGCGCGGGTGGCGCTTCATCACCTCGCCGAGCCGCCCGCGCGAGAACGTCAGCCCTTTGATGTGCTCCTGCAGCGCCCCCTGCGACAGCTCGGCGGGCGCGCGCACGGCCCCCTCCGTCACGCGCAGCACCGCGGTGACGGTGTAGACGGGCGGGGTGCGGGCCGTCTTGTAGGTCAGCCCGGCGGCGCCGACCAGCGCCGCGATCAGCCAGACCGGCCACGACGCCCGCGCCCGCCGGACGAGCCGCGTCAACGTGGAGCGCGCGGTGGCCGGGAGCGGCGGCTCGGCGTCGATCCAGCTGGCGACCGGCGCCGGCACCGCCGCCGGGGGCGACGTTCGCGCGCGCGGCCGGCCGCTAATGGGAGCTCGACTGCTTCTGCGCGCCGGCCGGCGGCAGATCCGCGCCGATCATGACCCGATCGAGCCGCAGCAGCCGGAAGATGGCCAGGGGCTGATCGCGCAGGCCGATCATCACGACCTGCCCGCCGTACGCGCGCACCCGCTTGTAGAGCGAGACGAGCGCGCCGACGCCGGAGCTGTCCAGCATGCGCAGCGCCGACAGATCCACGTCGACCCGGTTCGGCTCCTTCTCGACCAGCTTGTTGATCTGCTCGCGCAGGTCGCCGACGGTCACGGTGTCCAGCTCGCCCTCGATCGCGATGCGCGTCGATCCGGCCTCGCCCGCGGTGATGGTGACGGTCACGCGTCACCTTCCTTCGCGGCGCCGCCCATCATCCCATGGCCATGGCCCACCTTGCGTCCGTGCGAATCGTGCAGCCGCTTGGACAGCACCAGCACGTTGGGGTGGCCGGGCCGGTAGCTGACTTCCATCAGCTCCTTGATGATGAACATGCCCAGGCCCGACTCGGGCAGCCGGTCGAGATCCGGCTCGGGCACCTTGTCGGGGTCGAAGCTGTCGCCGAAGTCGCGCAGCTCGACAGAGATGTAGTTGCGGCGGGTGCGGATGTTCATCTCGATGATGCCGTCTTCGCGCCCGGCGTAGGCGTGCAGCACGATGTTGTTGAACGCCTCGCTGACCGCGGTCACGACCTGCATCCGGAAGTCGTTCCAGCCGGTGTCCAGCGACGCTTCGCCCGGGTGAGGGCGCACGAGCTTGCACGCCGCGGATACGGCCCGTAGCACGATGTCACGATGTTGAACCCGTCCCAGCATCGACAGCTTTATCGGAACCGACCCCGGCATCATGCCACTTTGTGAGCGGCGGCTGCGCAGTTTTTCAGTTTCGTTGTACGTTATCGCCGTGCGGCGATCAGTTCGTCTGGCCAAGCGGTTCATCGACCTCGTGGGCGCGTCGGTGGGCCTTGCCATTGCCCTCCCTCTGTTTCCGCTCATTGCTATCGCAATCTACCTGGAATCCCCTGGAAACGTCTTAATAC
>DATBHU010000389.1:0-4444 GCA_036557265.1 Polyangia bacterium | reverse complement strand
CGGCCGGCGCGCTGGAGGCGCTGCCCGCGTCCGCCCATCGCGAAGCCCTGCGCGCGCTCGCGCATCTGTCGGCGGACAGGAGCTCGTGATGTCGACGGCGGTGGTAGCAGCGGCGCCCGCTGACGCGGCGGCGTCGGTTCGCGGCGAGGGCGGACCGGCGCACTGGGAAGATCTGGGGTCGTTCGTCCGCTTCCTCGAGGCGCGCGGGCAGTTGAAGCGCGTCACGCGCGAGGTCGACCCGGTCCTGGAGGTGAGCGCGATCGCCCAGCAGGTGGTGTGCGCGGGCGGCCCGGCCCTGCTGTTCGAGCGCGTGCGCGGCTCGCGCGTGCCGCTGCTGATCAACACCTATGCGACGCGCCAGCGGGTGTCGTGGGCGCTCGGCGTCGCCGATCTGGACGAGCACGCGCGCGCCATCCTCGAGCTGGTGAGGTCGCAGCCGCCCACGGGCCTGATGGACAAGCTGCGCATGCTGCCCAAGCTGGCGCGCGTCGCGGCCGCCACGCCCAAGACGGTGCGCACCGCGCCCTGCCAGCAGGTGGTCGAGACCGACGTCGATCTGGGGGCGCTGCCGATCCTCACCACCTGGCCGGGCGACGGCGGCCCCTACATCACGCTGCCCATGGTGATCACGCGCGATCCCGACAAGGGGACCCGCAACGTCGGCTGCTACCGGATGCAGGTCTACGACAAGCGCACCACCGGCATGCACTGGCAGCTGCACAAGACCGGCCGCCGCCACATGCGCCGGTATAAGGAGCTGGGCCAGCAGCGGATGCCGGTCGCGGTCGCGCTGGGGGGCGATCCGATCCTGCCCTACGCGGCGACCGCCCCGCTGCCCGACGGCATCGACGAGTTCCTGTTCGCGGGGTTCCTGCGCCGCAAGCCCGTCGAGATGGTGCGCTGCAAGACCATCGACCTCGAGGTCCCGGCGTCGGCGGACTTCGTGCTGGAAGGCTACGTCGACGTCGACGAGCTGCGCCGCGAGGGGCCGTTCGGCGATCACACCGGCTACTACTCGCTGGCCGACGATTACCCGGTCTTCCACGTCACCGCGATCACCCGGCGCGAGACCCCGATCTACGCGACGACCGTGGTCGGCCCGCCGCCCCAGGAGGACGCCTGGCTCGGCAAGGCGACCGAGCGGCTGTTCTTGCCCCTGCTGCAGATGACGTTCCCCGAGATCGTCGACATGAACCTGCCGATCGAGGGCGTGTTCCACAACCTGTGCATCGTGTCGATCAAGAAGGAGTACCCGCACCACGCGCGCAAGATCTGCCATTCGCTGTGGGGGATGGGGCAGATGATGTTCGCGAAGTGCATCGTGGTCGTCGACGACGACGTCAACGTGCAGGACGTGCGCGAGGTCGCCTGGCGCGCGCTCAACAACATCGACGCCAAGCGCGACGTCTTCTTCGCGGAGGGGCCGATCGACGTGCTGGACCACGCGTCGGCGGCGTTCGGCTTCGGCGGCAAGCTGGGCGTCGACGCCACCCGCAAGTGGAAGGAAGAGGGGTTCACGCGCGAGTGGCCCGAGGTGCTGAAGATGGACCCGGCCGTCGACGCGCGCGCCGCCGCCCTGCTGAAGGAGCTGGGGCTGTGAGCGCCGCGGCCACGACGACGTCCGCGACGACCAGCCTCGCCGAGGAGGGCGCCGACGTCCGCGGCATGTTCAACCGGATCGCGAAGCGCTACGACGCGACCAACCGGGCGATGTCGGTCGGCGTCGACGTCGTCTGGCGGCGGAGAGCGATCGCGCGGCTGATCGACGGGTTGGGCGAGACGCCGCGCTTCCTCGACCTCGGCGCGGGGACGCTGGACGGCGCCATCGAGATCGCGCGGCGCGTCCCGGGCGCCCGCGTCGCCGCGGCGGACTTCGCGCGCGAGATGCTGGTCGCCGGCAAGCCCAAGGTGAAGGCCGAGACGATCATCGACGCCCACGCCGCCGACGGGCATCACCTGCCCTACCGCGACGCCGCGTTCGACGGCGCGTTCTCCGCGTTCTGCATCCGCAACCTCGCGGACCTGCCGCGAGGCATGCGCGAGCTGCGCCGGGTCGTGCGGCCCGGCGGGCGGATCGTGCTGCTCGAGTTCCTGCGCCCGGAGCGCGCGCGGCTATTCATCGACTTCTGGAACGCACGCGTGCTGCCGCTGATCGGCCGGCTGGTCAGCGGCGACCGCGACGCCTACCGCTATCTGCCCGATTCGATCGGGCGCTTCCGCTCACCCGCCGAGCTGGCGGCGCTGCTGAAGGAGGTCGGGTTCGCCGAGGTCGAGACCACGGCGCTGTTCCCGTCCGGCGTCGCCACCATGGTGGTGGCGTCGTGAAGGTGGTGGTCGCCGTCGGCGGCGCGTCGGGATCGGTCTACGCGAAGCGGCTGCTCGACGCGCTGGCGCCGATGGCGGCGACGGTCGAGGTCGGCGTGGTGTTCACGCAGGCGGGCAACGAGGTCTGGGCGCACGAGATCGGGGACATGCCCACCTACCCGTTCAAGAAGTACGGCCTGCGCGACTTCCGCGCGCCGTTCGCCTCGGGCTCGGCGGGCTGGGACGCCATGGTCGTGATCCCCTGCTCCACCGGCGGGCTGGCGCGCATCGCCCACGGCATCTCCGACGATCTGGTGGGGCGCGCCGCCGACGTGATGTTGAAGGAGCGCCGCAAGCTGGTGCTGGTGGTGCGCGAGACGCCGCTGTCGGCCATCCACCTCGAGAACATGCTGGCGGTGACGCGCGCGGGCGCCGTGGTCCTGCCGGCCTCGCCGTCGTTTTACTCGAAACCCGCGACGCTGGATTCGTTACTGGACACCGTGGTCGGGCGCGTGCTCGACCAGCTGGGTCTGGCCAACAAGCTGATGCCCCGCTGGGGCGCCGGGCAAGACAAAGGAAAAGGAGAAGACTCGTGAGCACGTCGTCGACCGCCGATGCGCGTCCCACCATCGCGCCGCCGGACGGACTGGCCACCCTGGACCTGTTCGCGCTGGGCCGGCAGGCCGCCGCGGCGCGCGACGCGCGCTGGAACCGGCGCGGGTTCTTCGTGCGGACCCGCCAGGCCGAGGCCGTCGTGACGTTCTCGTTCCAGCACGGCGAGACCGACGCCGAGCGCCTCGGTCGTCTGGCGGAGCTCGCCGCCCGGACGCCCGCCCCCTGGGGCGTGATGCCGACGCCCACCGGCGAGCCGTTCGGCCTCGACACGCTCCGCTGCTTCGCGCTCTGCCGGCTGGCGCTGCCCGAGGTGGCGCACCTGCTCGCCGACGTGACCACGCTGGGGCCGCGCCTGGCCCAGATGGCGTTCGGCTTCGGCGCCGACGAGCTGTACGCGCCGATCGTCGCCGAGCGCGCGCTGCGCCTGGGCGCCAACGCCAACAACCCGGCGCTGACGCGCAAGGAGGCGGCCACGCTGCTCCGCGGCGCCGGTCTCACGCCGTGCGAGCGCCTGGCGGACGGATCGCTGCAGGAGGTGACGTCGTGAGCTTCGCTGTGATTCGCGACAAGGTCCGCGCGAGTGAACCGCTGTCATTGGAAGACGGCGTCGCCCTCTACGAGCACCCGAACCTGCTCGAGGTCGGCGCGCTGGCCAACGAGGTGCGCGAGCGGCTGCACGGCGATCGCACGTTCTTCAACCGCAACATGCACATCAACGCCACCAACGTCTGCGAGGCGGACTGCATGTTCTGCTCCTTCGCGCGCCTCCAGCCGGGCGACAAGGGCGCCTACACGATGACGCACGAGGAGGCGTGGGGGCGGCTGCGGGCGCGCGTCGCCGCGCAGGACGCCATCACCGAGATCCACATCGTCAACGGGCTGCACCCGGGGCTGCCGTTCGACTACTACACCGAGCTGCTGGCCGGGCTGAAGCGGATCCAGCCGAGCATCCACCTCAAGGCGTTCACCGCCGTCGAGCTGTTCTACTTCGCCAAGAAGTTCGCGCTGCCGGTGACCGACGTGCTGGCCCGGCTGCGCGCGGCCGGCCTCGATTCCATCCCGGGCGGCGGCGCCGAGATCTTCGCGCCGCGCGTGCGCAAGAAGATCTGCGCCGACAAGTGCACCGGCGACGAGTGGCTGAACGTGCACCGCGCCGCCCACCGGATGGGCCTGCGCTCGAACTGCACGATGCTGTACGGCACGATCGAGACGCTGGAGGAGCGCGTCGATCACATGCTGCAGCTGCGCGCGCTGCAGGACGAGACCGGCGGCTTCCAGACGTTCATCCCGCTGGCCTTCCACCCCGACAACAACGCGCTGATGAAGCTCCCCGCGCCGACCGGCACCGAGGACCTGCGCACCTACGCTGTGGCGCGCCTGATGCTGCACAACATCCCCCACATCAAGGCCTACTGGATCATGCTGGGCGTGAAGACGGCGCAGACCGCGCTCTGGTTCGGCGCCGACGACCTCGACGGCACCGTGCAGGAAGAGCGCATCTATCACATGGCCGGCGCGGAGACGC
>DATBHU010000388.1:0-1768 GCA_036557265.1 Polyangia bacterium | reverse complement strand
GCTTGGGTGTCGGGGCCGGGACAGCCGGAAGGCTCGCTCGACCGCGTCGTGGCCGCGGTGGCCGCCAAACCCTGACCGTAAGGAGACGGACGAGGATGGAGAACAGATTGCGGACGCTGGTGGTGGTGATGTTGTTCGCCGCGCCGGGGTGCGCGTCCGGCGTGGCGAGCTACGCGAGCGCGCGCGACGTGCTGCCGCGCGCGCCCACCGAGCTCGGTCGCTGTCGCGTCGCCGCCAGCCAGTCGAGCCCCCTGGTCACCGAGTGGCCGGCGTCGGAGAAGGCGAACCTGGAGGCGCTGCTGCGCACGGGCGCCGTCGCCGTGGCCTACTCGGGGTGCAGCATGCGCCTCCTGCCCGACTGCCGCGTGCGCGGCACCTACAGCTGGCTGCGCACCACGCCTTCCACCGACTCTCTCGAGATCAACGACACCGACGAGCTGTACGCCAAGCTGCCGCTGGGCGCGGCCTCGCTCGAGGGGGAGCTCAAGCGATCGGGCAAGCTCACGGTGAAGACCGTCGTGTCGGGGCAGCTCAAGCTCGACGGCGCCGCCGTCGCCGACGTTCCGGCCGACGGCATGTGCGCGCAGGCCACGCACCTCGTGACCGCGCTGTCGATCGGCGCGTTCGCGCTGACCGCCGACGGCTCGCGCTCGGGGAACGTGGGCGCCAGCGCGACGCTGGGCGAGGCGAAGGTCCAGGCCGAGCGATCGGCGGCGCTGCTGCGGTCGGCGGGGGACTTCGACAGCTGCAACAGCAGCACCGCCGAGAACCCGAACGGAAACTGCTCCTCGCCGGTGCAGGTGTTCCTGGCGCCGCTGCCCGGCCGCGCCGCCGACGAAGGGCCTCCCGGCACCGTCAAGGTCGACTTCATCTCGGGCAATCCGGCGAGCCGCTGGGACGTGTACGCCGACGATCAGGTCATCTGCACGACGCCGTGCGCGCGGTTCGTGCACCCGGCCCGCCCGCTGATGCTGCGCACGCGCGACGACGGCTGGATGCCGGCCGACAAGGTGCAGGTGGCGAGCCTGCTGGACGCGGGCGCGGGCGCGCACCTGCAGCTCCGCGCGCAGCCCACCGCGCGCGGCGAGCTGGTTACCGGCATCACGTTCACGGCGTTCTCGGGCATGGCCGCGATCGCCGGCATCGCGCTGTCGTCGCTGGGCTGCCTGGCCACCGATTCCCACGGGATGTGCACGGCGGGCCTCATCACGCTGGGGGCCGGGGGCCTCGCGCTCACGGGCAGCATCTACTTGATCCTCGATTCGCTGCCCCACGCCGACGTCATGCCCGAAGACGGCGGGATGATGCTGGCGCGCGCGCGGCAGCCGCGCCTGGTCTTCGGTCCCGGCGTCATCGCCGGTACGTTCTAGCGTCATCCATCGTCGCCGTCGCCGTCCGGGGGCACGCGCGAGGGCGCGAAGGCCGGCGTCGGAGCGGGCGCGGGCGCCTCGGGGGCGGCCTCGGCGGGCGACGGCCCGCACGCGGCCTTCAGCAGGCCGAGCGCCGCCGCGGGAGCATCGACGAACTTGAACAGCTGGAGATCCTCGGCGGCGATCATCCCGTGGCGGACGAGCGCGTCGAAGTTGATGATCTCCTGCCAGTAGTCGGAGCCGTAGAGGAGGATCACGATGCGGCGATCGAGCTTGCCCGTCTGCTGCAGCGTCAAGATCTCCGCCATCTCGTCCAGCGTGCCGAAGCCGCCGGGGAACACCACCAGCGCGCGCGCCAGGTGCGAGAACCAGAGCTTGCGCATGAAGAAGTAGTGGAA
>DATBHU010000387.1:0-4636 GCA_036557265.1 Polyangia bacterium | reverse complement strand
TGGCGAACTGCTGCGCGTAGAAGGTGTTGACCTTCTGGTACTGGGCCAGCTTCGTCGCATCGCCGCCGTGGTGCGAGATGTCGTTGTGGTAGTTCGACGAGTTGACGCCCATGAACGCGAAGTTGGTCTGCGTGTTCAGGGGGATCTCGGTCATGAAGGTGATGACGCGGGTCAGATCGCAGGCGAACGCCATCGCGATCAGATCGTTCATCGCGGTCAGGATCTCGGGATAGCTGTAGACGTTCTTGGTCGCGTCGCGGCCCAGGTAGGTGCCGTCCTTGGGCGCGGGGATCGCGACGCCGCCCGCCTTCGGCGTCGACGGGGGCGGCGTCCCCGGCGTCGTCGGCGGGGTGGGCGTGGGCGTCATGGCGGCGATCCGCCGCTCGAGCTCGTTCACCGAATCGAGGTAGTCGCTCAGCTTCGCCTGGTCCGACTTGCCGAGCCGGCCCATCAGCGTGCTCGTATCGGCGGCGACCTGGTCGAGGATGCTCTTGCGGTAGACCAGCGACTTGTCGACGGGCGGCGGGCTGGTGGTGGTGCCGGTGGTCGTGGTCGTGGTCGTGGTGGTCGTGGTCGTCATCGAGCCGCCGCCGGTCGGCAGCCCGCCCGCGGTCAGGCGATCGAACACCGCCTTCGGGTTCGTCTCCTTGGGCAGGAACGTCGTCGGCCCCGACCAGGCGAGGTTGGTCAGGTAGGCGCACGAGAAGCCGTCCTCGCAGTTGCCGGTGGCGCCCGCGTAGACCGCCCCGATCTCCAGCGATGGCAGCCGCAGCGACGGCACGCTGACCTTCAAGGCGTTCGCGATCACCTGGTCGAACGAGATGCCGGCCTTGAAGTTCGACCCGGACGTGAACGTCAGCGGCACCTGCGTCAGCATCGCGCCGGTGGCGCGCGCGTGCGAGCCGGCGAAGATGTCGCCGCTGACGACGCTGGCCGGCGTGTTCGCCAGCCCCGAGACCACGTTCAGCTTCGCCTTCCACGGATCGAGCGCCTGCAGGATCGGCGTCGACGCGTAGCCCGCGCCGGTCGTCTTGGGCGTCCAGGCGTCCATGCGCGCGCCGTCGGGGAACGTCCAGACCAGCAGGCGCAGCGGCTTGCCCGCCGCGGCCGCCTGCGCGCGCGCGCGCCGCCCGAAAGGCAACATCGCCTCCAGCATCGGCAGCCCGAGGGCGACCCCTGCGCCTTTCAGGCAGGCGCGGCGCGACAGTCGAAAGCTCTTCACTATTGCGACTCCTCTCCGATGCGCATGGTCATCGCCGGGCTGGCGGCGATCAGCTGGATCAGCTGATCCAGCCGCGCCGCCGACGACCCGAGCTGGGCGCGGATGTCGGCCAGGCCGGCGGTGTCGTCCATCGGCGATCCCGTCGACGGCGCCGTCACCAGCGTCCGCCCGACGGCGTAGGTCATGAACTTGCGCACCATGCAGTCGAGGAAGCGCGGGTCGTCGCCCACCGCGGCTGCCAGGCTGACGGCGCCGTCGAACGGCGCGTTGCTGCCCGGCAGGTTCCCGGTGGCGTCGATGGCGATGCCGCTGTCGGTGTCGCGCCAGCGCCCGACGGCGTCGAAGTGCTCCAGGCCGAAGCCGATCGGATCGATGTACTGGTGGCAGCCGTTGCAGCTCGATCCCTTGGCGCGGTGGGCGGCCAGCCGATCGCGCACGCTCATGGGCGCCGTCGTCGACGGGGGATCCAGGGGCGGGATCATCGGCGGCGGCGGCGGGATCACCACGCACAGCAGGTTCTCCGACACCCACTTGCCGCGCCGGGTGGGCGAGGTTCGATCCCGCATCGAGGTGACGGTCAGCGTGTTCGCCTCGGTCAGGATGCCGGCGCCGCGGCGGCTGTCGGTCAGCGCCAGCTTCGTCAGCGTGCTGCCGAGCGTGCCGGCGCCGGTCAGGCCGTAGTGGGCCGCCAGGCGATCGTTCGCGAACAGGAAGTTCGCCGCCAGCAGCTCCTTTATGGCGTGACCGCCGTGCAGCAGCTCGCCCAGGAACAGCGACGCCTCGCCGGCCATCGCGGCGCGCAGGGCGTCGTCGAAGGTGACGTCGGTCAGCGTCACCTGCTGGACGGCGAGCTGGCGGGTGCCGAGCCACTCGCCCGCCAGGTTGTCGACCAGCGCCGCCGACTTCGCGTCGGCCAGCATGCGCTTCACCTCGTCGACGATGCCGGCGCCGTCGTGCAGCGCGCCGCCCGCCGCGCGCGCGAACAGCGCGTCGTCCGGCATGCTGCTCCACAGGAAGTACGACAGCCGCGACGCGATCTCGTAGTCGTCGAGCGGCGCGTTCTTGCCCGCGCCCGGGTTGGCCTCGATCCGGAAGAGAAAGCGCGGCGACAGCAGGATCGCCCGCAGCCCGGCGGCGACGCCCTGCTCGAAGCCGTCGCCCACGGACTTGGCGACGGCGATCAGGTTCGCATAGGTCGCCATGTCGGCGGCGGCGACCGGACGCCGGAACGCGCGCGACGCGAAGGCGGTCAGGATCTGGGTCGCGCACGCCGATTCGCCGGCCTTGGCCGGATCGCACACCATGATGCGGCCGCGGACGGCGGCGTTGCCGGCGGCGGTCGACATCACCGCGTCGACGATCGCCTGCGTCGCGGTCTCCAGCTTCTCGAGCAGCAGGGGCGGCGCCGTCAGCGCGTCGGCGTTGTTGTCGAACCCCTCGACGTAGGCGTCGTCCGGGAAGCCGTAGGTGGTCGACGGCGCCAGGTCGAGGCCGACCAGATCGCGCACGGTGTTGTCGTACTCGACGTTGTTCAGGCGGTGGGCGACGACGCGCCCCGGATTGATCGGCCCCGCCAGGCCCGGCGGCAGCGGCCCCGAGCCGCCGCCGCCCGCGGACCCGATCTTGCCGGTGCAGCCGGCCAGCGCGGCGGTCGCCAGCGCCATCGCCGCCGCGCACGCGCGCCGCGCGGGTGCGGTCGAGGTGGGCCTACATGAAGGGAAACCTCGGGGTGCTGCGACGACTGCGGGGGGCATGACTTCTGGGGGCCTTCCGGGCCGCGCGACGCGGACCCCGTCCTTGGAGTACGTCGCGGGCGCGAGCTCGGTCGTATCCCTGAGTGGCCCGCAGGCGCGAAAAAGTGGTCGCCGCCGCGAACGATTTTTTTCTGCGGATGTGGAGGTAGACTCCCCGCGGGACGCGATGAAGCAGAAGGACTTCGAGGCGCGCGTGCTGGCGATCTGGGTGCGCTCGCGCGTGCCCCTGACCCTGGCCCACGTGCAGCACCTGACCGGCGCCACGCGTGACCGCAGCAAGCAGTGGCTGGACGCGATGACCGTCGCCGGCGTGCTGGACGTCGAGGTCGCCGACGACGGCGAGATGATCTGGACGGTGCGCGGCGCGGAGCGGCCCCGTTCCGGCGCGGAGACCGTCGCCGAATGGGAGCGGATGCAGACCCTGACCCGGGAGGTCGCGCGCGCCCCCACGGCGCTGGCGGCGCGGGCCCTGGGGGGCGCGCTGGTGCGCGGCGGGGACGACAAGAAGTCGGTGGTCGCGTCGGGCGCGCTGTCGCTCGTGCTCGGGCCGCTCGGCTGGTTGTACGCGGCGCCGCTGCGCGAGGCGGTGCCGGGCGCCGCGGTCTACGTCGGCCTCTTCTCGCTGCTGCCGCACTTCCTGCTGGTGCCGCTGCTCGGCGTGCTGATGCCGATCTCCGGCGTGGCGGGCGTCTACTACGCCTGGCGCCACAACCAGACCGGCGAACGCACCGGCCTGTTCAGCGACCGCCGCAAGAAGGTCTAGTCGCGGGCGCGACGCGCCTACTGCGCGTCGGGCGCGAACGAGTACGGGTAGCTGACGGTGACCACGCCGGGCGGGGTCGGGCGCGGCAGCGACCAGGCGTAGGCGTGGTCGGTGATGCAGGCCTCGAGGCGCTCGTCGTGAATGGTCGCCTCGTCGACCTGGGCCTGGATGACGTGCCCGTCGCGGTTGAAGACCAGCGTCACGACGATCCGCCCCGCCGGTTCGGACGAACCGCCCGCCGCCTCCCGGTAGCAGGCCTTCACCTCGTCCGTCCGCGCGGCCAGCGCCGCCCGGACCTGCTCCTTGCCGGCGGTGGCGCGCCGCACGGAGGCGTTCGGGCCGGGCGGGCAGGCGCCATGATCGTCGGGCGCGAAGATGATGCCGGTCCGGAACCGCGTCGCGCCGCCGGCCGGCGACGGGAACGACCAGTCGGCGGCGCGCTCCAGCACGCACTTCTGCAGCGCCGCGGGCGCGGCCACGGACCGCCCGACGCCGACCTTCGCCTTACCGCCGCCCGCCGGAACGGCGAACACGACGTCCATGCGCGCCCCGAACGTCTCGTCGTACTGGCGCGCGGCGCACTCGCACGATTCGATGTCGGTGTTGTGGCTGACGATCACCGCGCACTCGTCGGCGGCGCAGAAGCGGGGCAGCGGACCGCTGAGCGTCTCGATGCCGGCGGGCTGGGCGTGCGCGCAGGAGCACGCCAGCACGGCGAGCGCGAGCCGCCATCCGCCCCGGAGACCGGCGCGACGCTGGCCGGACGGACCGGCGGCGGGGCGGCCGGGGGCGCTGGCAGGGGCGATCACATCCGCAACTTACCAGATAGTCGCCCGCGACCCTCGTCCTCTAAAATGACGGCCGTGAGCAAACCGGACGCCGGAAAGGTGCTGGTCT
>DATBHU010000386.1:0-5938 GCA_036557265.1 Polyangia bacterium | reverse complement strand
GCCCAGCAACCAGCGCTTCGACGAGCGGCTTCGCGGCGAGGATCCGCGCTGGGGCGTGCGCGACGTCGACGACATCCAGCGCCTCGCGGCCTCGGCCGGCTTCGCGCCGGCCGAGATCACCGAGATGCCGGCCAACAACCTCTCGCTGGTGTTCCGGCGTCCGGCTACTTCGTCATCACCTTGACGTAGAAATCGTCCGACGAGACGCTCGCGAACGGGCCGGTCCAGAACTCGAACCCGACCGCGATGGCGCGCACGGTGTCGCCGGGCAGGGTGAGGCCGCTCGTGGTGGCGCTGCGCATCTGCGCGTCGTTGATGAAGTCCATGACGTTGAACTCGAACGCGCAGGCGTCCTGCCCTTCGGTGCGCACGTAGTTGACGATCGGTTTGCCGTTGACGGTGCCGTAGCGGATGTTCCAGGTGCCGGGCTCGCCGGCCACGGTGACGTTGTTGATGGTGCTGCTTCCGGCGGGCTGGCGGGCCGGCGGATCGCGCAGCCAGACCATCAGGTACGACTGAAACGCCGAGGCGGTTCCGAGCCAGATGTCCCAGGCGGCGTTGTACTGACCCGGATCGGACGAGCTCCACTTCCAGCCCGTCCACAGCTTGTCGATGGTCGAGTAGGCGGCGGGCAGACCGCAGTTGCCGTGGGCGGCGCTCTCGGAGTACTGCCCGCAGTAGGTGGCCGGATAGCCGATGGGCGTGCCGTCCGGCATCGAGGTGCCCGCGGCGTTCGCGACGCTGAAGGATGTGCCGCTGTAAGAGACGCTGGCGGAGGTCCATCCCGAGCCCCACCAGTTCGTGATGAAGCGATAGTTGACGCCGTCGCGGGTCACGTCGGCGCCGAAATACTTGGCGGTCGACGTCCCCATGGCGGTCAGCGCGGGCGCGCCGAAGCCGGGCGCGCCGGTCGTCGGCCCGACCTCGCACCCCGTGGCGGTGCTGCCGCCGGTGCCGGCGGGGTTCGTGCCGCCCGCGCCCGTGGTTCCCCCGGTGCCGGCGGGGTTCGTGCCGCCGGTACCGGCGGGGCTGGTGCCGCCGGTCCCGCCGGCGCCCGTGCTGCCGCCGGAGCCGCCGGAGCCGGAGCCGCCGGTCCCGCCGGGCGCCCCCGAGCTGGACCCGCAGGCGCCAAGCGCGAAGGCGGCCGCGACGGCGAGGATGCGCGTTCCAATAAGCGAGACTCGGGACATGCTGGACCTCCTAGACTAAAGAGAGTCCATCCTAGCTTGTCGCGGGCCAACTACGCGACATCTACGGCTACGGCAGCGCGCGTGACCAGTGGGCGCGTGGCAGCCGCTTGAAGCCGAAGCGCGCGTAGAGCCGTTCGACGCGCTCGTGGCCGGTCACGATCTCGAGGTCGACGGCGACGGCGCCTGCCGCCGTGGCGGCCTCCAGGGCGGCGTTCAGCAGGGCCGTCCCGACGCCGTGCTGGCGCGCTGCGGGCTCGACATGGAGCTCCTCCAGGAAACCGATCCGCGCGCCGACCTCGATCGGGAAGGCATAGGACAGCGCGGCGACGCCGATCGCGCGCCCGTTTTCCCACGCCAGCAAGATGACGCCGCGGGCGGCGTCGGCGGTCACGTGGTCGAACGCCGCCGCCAGGCGCGCGGGCGGCGTCGGGATGTCGTGCTCGCGCATCTGTGCGAGCAGCAGCGCGACTGTCGCGTCGCGGTCGGCCGGGGTTGCGGGGCGGATGTCCATGGCGCCTCGATGCTGGACCGCGCGCGGTGGTTCATCAAGCCAGGCGGGTCTTGACGTCCTCGGCGGCCGCGGCCATCCTGGCGGGTGAGGAGGCCATCATGACGCACGCCGGGATTGTGTTCACGACGCTGGTTCGGATCGCCTCCGAGACGCCGACGCGCGCCTGATTCGCGCGGCGCCGCGCGGGACGCGGCTGCTTCGTCGCTCCTGGAGACGGTCCGGTGGTGTTCCACCGTGGTGCTGGATCGTCGGCCGAGGAGTGCGTCAATGGATATCGCTATCGACTTCGAGATCGTTCGTGTTCGTCTGGGTTGGGATGGTGAACGTCAATCGCAGCTGGAGGCGTGCGGGGATCCGTCGCTGGTCGGCGCGCGCGTGAGCGTCGAGCACCGCGGGGCGTACGGCCTGGCGGGGTGCGCGGTGGAGACGGCGCGGCTCGCCGGCCGCTTCCGGGTGGGAGACGCCGACTGGCCCACCGTCGGGGACTGGGTGGCGGTGCGGCCGGACGGCGGCGTCGGCGTCATACAGCACGTGCTGCCGCGCGCCGGCCTGCTCGAGCGCAAGCGGCCGGGGGCGAACCGGGCCCAGACGGTCGCCGCCAACGTCGACGTCGTGTTCGTCGTGACGTCGGCCGAGCGGCCGCCGAACCTGCGCCGGGTCGAGCGCACGATGGCCGTCGTCGCGGCGGGCGGCGCGCGCCCGGTGATCGTCCTCAACAAGGTCGACCTCGCGGCCGATCCGGCGGGCGATCTGCGCGCGCTCGCCGCGATCGCCGGCGGCGCCCCCTGCCTGGCGTCCAGCGCCGCCAGCGGGGCCGGCCTCGACGGGCTGCGCGCCGCGCTTCCGCCCGGGACGACGGGCGCACTGCTGGGCCCGTCGGGCGCGGGCAAGTCGAGCCTGGTGAACGCGCTGCTGGGCGACGCGCGCCTGGCGACCGGCACGGTGCGCCTCACCGACGCGAAGGGCCGCCACACCACGACCCGCCGCCAGCTGATCGAGCTGCCCGGCAGCGGCTGCCTGATCGACACGCCCGGGATGCGCGAGCTCGGGCTCTGGCAGGCGGGCGAGGGGATCGAACGGACGTTCGACGACGTGGCGGCGCTGGCCGCCGCGTGCCGCTTCCGCGACTGCCGCCACGGCGACGAACCCGGCTGCGCGGTGGCGGCCGCGCGCGCGGCCGGCGCGCTCGACGAAGGGCGCTACGCCAGCTTCGAGAAGCTGCGCCGCGAGCAGGCGTTCCTGGAGCGCCAGCAGGATCCCCGCGCCGCCGCCGGCACGAAGGGCCGCTGGAAGGCGATCCACAAGCAGCAGCGCGCGCGCCGGCGCGTCGATCCCAAGCTGCGCGACGACTGACCTGACGGACGAAGGCGCGCGTCAGCGGGCGCCGAGGCGCTTGAACGCGGCCACCGCCCAGTCGGCGACGCCGAGGGCGTGCGTGTAGCCGCGGCCCTTCGCAGGGCAGCGGTCGCTCTCGAACGACATGTCGCCGCTGCTGCTGGTGTTGCCGCTCGCACTCTTGCAGCTCCAGCTCAGCTTCGCGGTCTGCACCGTCGAGACGGGACAGTCGGGCGCCTCCTCGCTCCGGTTGAGCGCCGCCGACAGCCCGTCCAGCAGCTCCGCCCGCTGCGCGGCCGTCAGCGTCTTGGGCTTCAGCTTCAGCTGCGGCGGCTTGCGCGCCTTCGGCGCCATCCTGTCGACGTCGTACACGACGCCGCTCAGCTCCGCGGTGCCCCCCATGACGGTCAGCGTGATCTCGCTGGCCCAGACGCCGCCCTCGCCGCTGCCCAGGTCGACCTTCAACTCGGCGTCACTCACGGTTCCGACGCACGCGTAGCGGCCCGCGCTCTTCGCGGGCGCATTCTCGGCGGCACCCGCCGCGGCCGCCGCCGTCACGGCGCCCGCTATCACGGCGAACGCCCTCACATGCAGACCGAGTCGTCGTACGTGCAGCCGAGGACGACGTAGGTGTTGGGGGTGGTGCCGCAGGTGACCGCGCTCCCCTGGACGGCGCAGCGCAGCCAGTTCAGCTTCGATGCCGCGCAGTGGGGGTCGTACGGTTCGCACCAGGTCGGGCGGTCGCAGGGGGCGCCGCACTGCGACTGGGCCTTGGCGCACAGGGCGTCGCACTCCGGCGAGTTCAGCACGGCGACGGTGTCGCGGCAGGTGCGCACGGCCGCCAGCTCGGTCGCGCAGGCCCCGGAGGCCATCTCCAGGTCCTGGCCGTCGCGCCCGCAGCGATAGTCCGACGGCGACTGCGTGTTCACGCAGGGGAGCCACGTCTCCCACGGCCCGTAGCACTGGCCGTTCAGCACCTCGTGGTCGCTGTTCTTGACGCAGGTGTCGTAGTCCACGCGGCCGGGACAGTTCAGCTTGTCGAGGTAGTGACAGACGATGGCGCCCGTCGGGATGCCGCCGACGCCGCTCACCTCCGGGGGGACGGTCGGCTGGTCGGCGGGCTTCGCCTGCGCGTTGGGGCAGGTGAACTGCCCGACGTCGATGTACGCGTAGGCGGTGGACGTTCCGACCGGCGCCTCCAGGTCCCAGCACTTCACCATGCCGGAGAGGCCGTCCTCGTTGATGCAGAAGTCGCAGTCGCTGGTGGCGACCGACGTGTAGACCTGCGGGCCCAGGTCGTCGTGCGAGAAGGAGCCCGAGATCCCCTGGGCCAGCGAGCCGCTGTAGTACCCGGGCCCGTGGTAGGTGCCGGTGATCTTGAACGTCATCGTCGTCTGGTCGATGCCGTCCCGCTCGGTGCCGGCGGCGGTGACGGACCAGTCGCTGGCGCCGACCTGACACGACTGGATCGGCGACGACATGCCGCCCGACGTCCCGTCGGGAAGGATGACGTCGATCGACACCCAGCCGGCGAGGCTCGGGGTCTCCTGGTAGGCGGGACACCAGAACGGCCGCGGCAACCCGCCGTCCCCGTCGCCGCCGGCGTCCTGGCCGCCGGCCGCGTCGGCGCCACCGCTGCCGCCGCCGCCGTCGAGGCCGCCCGCGCCCGCCGTCCCCGCGCCGCCCGACGACGCGGGCGAGCCGCACGCGGGCGCGAGCAGGCCGAACAGCACGACCCCGATTCCCCACCAGACGACGCGCATCGCCCCGAGCGTAGCGGCATGTCGCCGCGCCGGTCAATGTGGTCGCGCTGGGGCGCCGGCGGCCCGTCGGATCGTGGCGCGTCACAAGTCGCGGCGCTATCTCGTCTTGAAGGCGATGACACCCTCCGAGGCGACGGATTTCGAAACGCACCGGTCGTTTCTGGCTGGGCTCGCCTACCGCATGCTCGGCTCGGTCGCGGAGGCGGAGGACGTCGTGCAGGACGCCTTTCTGCGCTGGGCCCGGTCCGACGCGTCGAGCGTCGTGCACCCGCGGGCGTACCTGGCGCGGGTCGTCACGCGACTCTGCCTGGACCGCATGAAGTCGGCCACCTCGCGGCGCGAGCAGTACGTCGGCACCTGGCTGCCCGAGCCGGTCGTCGCGGCGCCGGAAGAGCCGATGGCCGACGATCTGTCGATCGCGCTGCTGCTGACGCTCGAGCGGCTGTCACCCCTCGAGCGCGCGGCGTTCCTGCTGCACGAGGTGTTCGACATGGACTACGGCGACATCGCGCGCGCGCTCGGGCGCAGCGAGGAGGCGTGCCGCCAGCTGGCGACGCGGGCGCGCCAGCACGTGCGTGACGAGCGGCCGCGCTTCACGCCCAGCGACGCCCATCGTGACAAGCTGTTCGCGGCGTTCGAGGCGGCGATGACGAGCGGCGACGTCGAGACCTTCGCGCAGCTGCTCGCCGACGATGCGGTGCTCTACGCCGACGGCGGCGGCAAGCGCGCGGCGGCGCTGGACCCGATTCGCGGCAAGGAGAACATCCTGCAGCTCTACGCCGCGGTGATCGCCGTGCGCGGCCTGTTTCAGCGCGGCGAGCTCGAGCGCGCCTCGATCAACGGCATGCCGGGCTTCATCCTGCACGGCGGGGACGGCGTGCAGACGACCGCCTTCGAGGTCGAGGCCTCGGGCGATCGGATCGTCGCCATCTACACGGTCCGCAACCCCGACAAGCTGCGGCACCTGGCCTCGTAAAAGCGCGTCACGGCGGGCCGGGCCGCCTCGTCCTGGAGGCGGAGGTCCCTCGATGATGAAGCGACGCCTGTTCGTGTTTTCGATCGCCGCGCTGGCGGTCGTGGCTCACCCCGGCACCGGTCGCGGTGCCAAGCAGACCGCAGCGAAACAAGACGCAGCGAAA
>DATBHU010000385.1:0-17073 GCA_036557265.1 Polyangia bacterium | reverse complement strand
GCGGCGGCGCGGGCGGCACCGCGGGCACCGGCAGCGGCGGCCGCGGCGGCGGCGCGGGAACGAACGCGGGCGGCGCGGGCGGCGGCGCCGGCACGACCGGCCGCGGCGGCTACCCGATGACCACGCCGGTCCCCGGCCTGGCGGCGAAGTACAGCGGCTACTTCCCGATCGGCACCGCCATCAACTCGACGACGGTGTCGACGCACGCGCCGGTGATCAAGGCCCACTTCAACAGCATGACCGCCGAGAACGAGATGAAGTGGGACGCGCTCGAGCCGAGCGAGAACAGCTTCAGCTACGCGGCCGCGGACGCGCTGGTCAACTTCGCGATGCAGAACGGGATGAAGGTCCGCGGCCACACGCTGGTCTGGCACAGCCAGAACCCGTCCTGGGTGTTCTCGAACGGCTCGGGCGGCATGCCGACGAAGGACGTGCTGCTCGCGCGCATGAAGAATCACATCACGAAGGTGATGCAGCACTTCGCGGGCAAGGTCTACGCGTGGGACGTCGTCAACGAGGCGATCATGGAGAACGGCTCGTACCGCGACGGCACGCTGGCCGACGACAAGAAGAGCCTCTGGTACCAGATCATCGGCCCGACCTACATCGCCGAGGCGTTCAAGGCGGCGCACGCCGCCGACCCGAACGCGAAGCTGTTCTACAACGACTACTACGACTACATCCCGACCAAGCAGCAGGCGATCCACGACATGGTGCAGGGGCTGCAGGCGCAGGGGATCCAGGTCGACGGCATCGGCATGCAGTGCCACATCAACATCCAGCCCTCGACCGATCCCAGCAACCAGGGCTACTACCAGGACGTCGGCCACCTCGAGGACGCGATCAAGCTCTACTCGTCGCTCGGCGTGGCCGTGCAGGTGACGGAGCTCGACCTGTCGCTCTACGTCCCGGGCGTCATGTACACGTCGGACATGTTCTACACGGCCGCCACGTTCACGGACGCGCTCAAGCTGCAGCAGGCGGATCGCTACGCGCAGTTCTTCCAGCTGTTCCGCAACTACCGCAGCGTCATCACCGGCGTGACGTTCTGGGGCATCGCCGACGACGCCACCTGGCTGTCGATGTTCAGCTCCGGCCGCAAGGACTTCCCGCTGCTGTTCGACACCAGCCACAACCCCAAGCCCGCGTTCTGGGCGGTCGTCGACTTCTGAGCGAGCGGAGCCGCTACGAGGATCGCCCGCGCTCGGCGAACACCGCCGCCAGCTTGGCGGCGAGGTCCTCGGCGCCGAAGGGCTTCTGCAGGAACCCCGCCAGGCCCTTGGCCTTGAAGCCGCGCATCGCCTCGCTCTCGTGGTAGCCGCTGGTGAGGATGACGGGGACGTCGTCGCGCACGCGCTGGATCTCGCGGAAGGTCTCCTCGCCGTTCATCTCGGGCATCGTCATGTCGAGCAGCACCAAGACGACGTCGCCGGCGCGCGCGGCGAACAGCGCGGCGGCCGCGCGGCCGTCGGGCGCCTCGATCACGTCGAACCCCATCAGGCCGAGGATCCGGCGCGTCGCCGAGCGGACGTTGGCGTCGTCGTCGACGACGAGCGCCAGGCCTTCGCCCCGGAAGGTCGTCGCGTGGGGCGACACGACGCGCACGGCGGCGGTCGAGGCGGGAAACAGCACCTTGAACATCGTCCCCCGTCCGGGCGTCGAGCGCACCTGCACCGCCCCCCGGTGACCGCGCACGATGCCGAGCACCGCCGCCAGGCCGAGGCCGCGACCGGTGAACTTGGTGGTGAAGAACGGATCGAAGATCTTCGCCTGCGTCGCCTCGTCCATCCCGCAGCCGGAGTCCTGCACCTCGACGTAGACGTAACGTCCGGGCGCGACCCGATCGCCGACCCGCAGCCGCGCGACGGCGCTCTCGTCGACGTCCTGCATCCCGGTCGTGACGACGACGCTGCCCCGCTCGTCGCCGATGGCCTCGGCCCCGTTGATGACCAGGTTCATCACCACCTGCTGCACCTGCGCGACGTCTGCCTCGATCGCGGGCAGCGCGACGCCGAACTCGAAGCGGAGCTGCACCTTCTTCGAGATCATCGTCTCCAGCAGGACGCCCAGCTCGCCGACCAGCTTGGACAGATCGAGCGGCCGCACCTCGAACTGCCCCTTGCCGGAGTAGGCCAGCATCTGCCGGGTCAGGTCCGCCGCGCGCCGGGCCGCGGCGATCACGCTCTGGATGTCGGACGCGGCCGGGTGATCGGCCGGGACGCGCAGCAGCGCGGCTGACGCGCTGCCGAGCACGGCGGTCAAGATGTTGTTGAAGTCGTGGGCGATGCCGCCGGCGAGCAAGCCCAGGCTCTCGAGCTTCTGCACCTGCAGCAGCTGGGCCTGCAGCTGCATCCGTTCCTGCTCGGCGCGGTGGCGCTCGGTGATGTCGGTCGAGATGCCAAGCAGGCCGGTGATCTCGCCGGCGGCGTCGCGCAGCGGCTGGTACACGGTCTCGTAGACGCGCCCGACGACGTGCAACGTCGCGACCGTCTCCTCGCCGGCGAGCGCGCGGCGGATGCTGGCGAGCAGCGGGGGAAAGTCCTTGTAGAGCTCGAAGGCGGACATGCCCAGCGCCTGACCCGGCTCGAGCCCGAGCTGCGCGAGGCCGCGCCCCTCCGACAGCGTGAAGATGCCGTCCTTGTCGATGGACCAGACCACCAGCGGCGCGTTGTCGATGACCGTGCGCAGCTGGACGTCGGCGGCGGTGCGCTTCTCGTCGGCGGGGGGGCGGCCGGACACTGTGGGCAGAATGTTAATCGTTGGGAGCGGGGACCAGAAGCCGATCCGCAGCGGGACCGTGGTGACGCCGTGCGACGGCCGGGCCGGTCAGGGCAGGCGCCTGGCGGGCGGCGCGACGCGCAGCGCGGCCGGCACCGGCTGAGGCGCGGGCGCGGAGGCGGGCGGCGATCCCGGCCGCGGCGGCGGCGCCGGCGGCGGCGGCGCGCCGGCCGCGGCGACGATCGGGTAGCCCTTCTGCTGCCACGCGAACACGCCCTCGTCGATGACCGCCGTGTGCTTGTAGCCGCGCTTGCGGAGGGCGGCGACGACGTCGCCCGACAGGTGGTGGGGGCAGGCGCAATAGGCCAGCACCCAGGTGCCGTCGTTCGGGATGTCGTCGAGCGCCTTCGCGTCGTAGTACGGCGTCGAGATCGCGCCGGTGATGTGCAGGGTGGACCACTCGGCCGGGCCGCGCGCGTCGGCGATGACCAGACGGCGCTTGCCGTCGAGCGCCGCCTTCACCTGGTCGATCGACACGTAGAGATCTTCCCTCAAGGTGAAGTCGGGCGCGCGCCCCTTCGCGTTGATGACGATCGGGCCCTTTCGCGGCGCGGCCGGCGGCAACGCGGGCGGCGGCGCCGGCGTCGCCATCGACCGTACGTAGGCGACGACGTCGTCGATCTGCTCGGGCGTCAGCGTGTCCTTCCACGGCACCATCGACGTCGGCGGGCGCCCGCCCTCGACGGCGCGGCGCAGGAACGCGTCGCTCGCCGTCTCGAGCAGGACCGGGTTGGCCAGGTGCACGGCGCTCACGCGCTGGGCCTTGGTGCCGTGGCAGCGCTGGCAGAGCTTGTCGTAGACAACCTGCCCGCGGACCGCGTCGCCCGTCCGGGCGACCGGCGGCAGCGGCTCGGCCGGCGGGCCGCCCTCGCGCAGGAAGGCGATCACGTCGTTCGCCTCGGCGGGATCGAGCGGACCGCCCGTCGCCCGCGCGTACGCCCCCATCGCCGTTCCGGGACGCCCGCGCAGGATGGCGGCCTGGAGGAACGCGTCCGTCGCCGAGGCGAGAAACGTCGCGCTCCGGAGCGACGGCGCGTTGTCGGCCACGTAGCCGTTGCCGGCGGCGCCGTGGCAGGTCGCGCACAGCTGCATGTAGATCGCGCGCCCCTTCTCGCTCGCGGTGGCGACGGTGGGCGCCCGCTTGCGCGCGCAGCCGCCCGCCGCCGCCGCGAGGACGAGCGCGGCGACGATCGGGAGGATGGTGGTGTTTCGGCGAGCGGTCGTCACGACATTTGGCGACACCGCATCCGGGGTGGTGCCCTGCGCATGATCTGCCGAGGAGTGACAGGGAATCAAGAGCGGGGATAAGAAGATGCGGAGACACCTTTCGGCTGCGGTTGTGGTGGCGCTGCTCGCGCTTGCAGCGGCAGGTTGCGGGGGCGGCGGGGCGGGCGGCAGCGCCATCGGCGGCAACGGCGGCAGCGCCATCGGCGGCAACGGCGGCAACGCCATCGGCGGCAGCGCGCTCGGCGGCAACGCGGCCGCCGGGATCGGCGGCAGCGCGAGCGGCACCGGCGCCGCGGGCGGCAGCGCCGGCGCCGGCGGCAGCTCGACCGCGGGCACGGGCGGCTCGGGGACCGGCGGCGGCGCCGCGCCCGAGCTGATCACCTCCGCCCAGAACGCGTACTGGGTGACGGGACAGGTGACGAAGCTGACCAGCGGGACCGCCGACCTGAACGTCGACAAGAACACCACCTACCAGCGGTGGGACGGGTTCGGCGGCTGCTTCAACGAGATGGGGTGGGACGCCCTGTCGGTCGTCAGCGCCGATCAGCAGGCGACCGCGATGAAGCTGCTGTTCGACCCGACCGCGGGCGCCAACTTCCTCTACGGACGGCTGCCGATGGGCGCCAGCGACTACGCGATGAGCTGGTACACGCTCGACGACGGCACCACCGCCGACTACACGCTGGCCAACTTCTCGATCGCCCGCGACCGGCAGAAGCTGATCCCCTTCGTCAAGGCGGCGCTGCAGGTGAAGCCCGATCTGCGCCTGTGGGCGAGCCCGTGGGTGGTGCCCGCCTGGATGATGGACAGCAGCTCCAACATGAAGACCGACGCGCAGACGCTGGGCGCGCACGCCCTCTACATGGCCCGCTTCGTCGAGGAGTACGCGAAGGAGGGTCTCACGATCTGGGCGATCCACCCGCAGAACGAGCCGGGCTACGCCAAGGTCCACTGGACCCAGTCGGGGCTGATCACCTTCATGAAGACCTACCTGGCGCCGACCTTCGCCCAGCGGAGCATCACCTCCGAGATCTGGTGCGGGACGATGTCGAAGGATCCCGACGACACCAACATCGCCAAGACGGTCGCGCTGGATCCCGCGGCGCTGCAGTTCACCAAGGGCTTCGGCGTGCAGTGGAACCTGCAGGCCGCCGTCGCCACGCTGGCGCAGAAGGGCCCCGTCATGCAGACGGAGCACCGCTGCGGCAACTACCCGTTCGCCAGCCCGTACTGGGATCAGAGCCGGTACAGCGCCAGCATGCCGCAGAACGATCACCTGTACGGCGAGGAGAGCTGGCAGCTGATCCGCGACTGGATCGTGTCGGGCGTGAACTCGTACAGCGCGTGGAACATGGTGCTCGACACCGTGGGCAAGAGCCTGGACGGCTGGCCTCAGAACGCCCTGCTGGTGGTGGACCGTTCGGCGCAGAAGCTGATCGTGACCGCGGCCTACTACGCCTTCCGCCACTACTCGCAGTACATCGCCGCCGGCGCGACGCGCATCGGGCTGACCGGCAGCACCGACGCGCTCGCCTTCAAGAACCCGGACGGCAGCGTCATCGTCGAGATCTACAACAAGGGGAGCGCGGCGAAGACCATGACCGTCGGGGTCGGCAGCGCGCTCTCCCAGTCGCTGTACCAGCTGTCCGTGCCCGCCCACGGATGGGATACGCTCCGCCTTCCGCCGTGATATCGCCGGGTTCGACCCCGCCTCCCCCGTAAACGCGCGTGATCCGTGGCTCCGATTGCGGGAATTGGCTAGGTCACAACAGCGAAGTCCAACCTGGATCCCCCCGGAGGCCTAAGTGGGTAATAAGAAGCTTGGTCGTATGATTTTGGCGAGCGCACTCTTCGCGTGGGGGTGCGGCAGCAGCTCCGGCGGCTCACCAGGCGCGGGCGGCTCCGGGACCGGGACGGCCGGGACGACAGGCAGCGGCGGATCGGGCACCGGCACGGGCGGCACCACGGGGACGGGCGGCTCGGCGTCGGGCACGGGCGGATCGACCTCGCCGGGGACGGGCGGCAACAGCAGCGGCAGCGGCGGCAGCAGCTCGGGCAGCGGCGGCAGCAGCTCCGGCAGCGGGGGATCGACGGCGGGCGACGCCGGCGCGACCGGCTCGGGCGGCAGCGCGGCCGGTCAGGGCGGCACGGGCACCGGCAACGGGGGCCGCGGCGGCGGCACCGCCGGCAGCAGCGCGGGCCGCGGCGGCAACGGCACGGGCGGCACCGGCGGCACCGGCACCGGCGGCACCGGTGGCAGCGGCACGGGCGGCAGCGGCACCGGCGGCACCGGCTCGGGCGTGACCGTGAACCTCGGCGCGACGCACCAGACGATTCAGGGCTTCGGCATCAACGACAACTGGGGCCAGCAGTTCTCCAGCAGCGTCGCCGACTCGCTCTTCACCACCACCGGCAGCGGCATCGGCCTGACCATCCTCCGCACCGGCATGAATCCGAGCGGCGCCTTCTACAACAACTTCGAATCGACGCAGATCTCGAACTTCAAGTCACGCGCCGGCACCAGCGCCAAGCTGATCGGGTCGGTCTGGAGCCCGCCCGCCAACTGCAAGGACAACAACAGCATCGCCGACGGCGGACACCTGAAGTCGACCTGCTACGACTCGTGGTCGACGACGATCGCCAGCTTCGCCAAGACCAACGGCTTCTACGCGATGTCGATCGGCAACGAGCCCGACTTCGCGTCGTGCGGCACCGTCGATCCGTGCAACGGCAACTACGACACGACGGTGTTCACGGCCCAGGAGATGGTGGCCTGGGTGAAGATGGCGGGACCGAAGCTGCAGAACATGGGCGTCAAGGTGATCGCGCCCGAGGCGTCGGAGTGGATCCACAACTGGTCCAACGTCTCGGCCGGGCCCGACGTGGCCGGCAAGAACAGCTCGGACCCGCTGAAGTGCGGTTGCTTCCCGAACAGCACCACCCCCTGCTCCACCGCCTGCATGAACGGCATGGGATACGACTACGGCCACTGGCTGGCCAAGGACACGGCGGCGTGGGCGGCCTTCGACATCATGGGCGTGCACGAGTACGACTCGCAGGTTGCGGAGCCGTGGCCCATGGACGTCAACGGCGGCAAGCCCAACAAGGAGGTCTGGCAGACCGAGATGTCGGGCGTGAAGTGGTGGCCGGAGCAGGGGCCGAGCAGCGACATCGCCAACGGCGTCGCGGTGGCCGGATGGATTCACTCCGCGCTGACGGTGGGCGAGGCGTCGGCCTGGGTCTACTGGTGGTACCAGGCGTACAACACCGACGACAACGAAGGCTTGCTGCTCAAGAGCGGGACCGACACCAAGCGCCACTACACCCTCGGCAACTACAGCAAGTTCGTGCGGCCGAACTTCGTGCGCGTGGACGTCACCGGCGCGCCGAACGGCGTCCTGATCTCGGCGTTCAAGGGCACCGGCACCGCCATGGCCATCGTGGCCATCAACAAGAACAGCTCGGCGGTCAGCGTTCCGATCACCATCTCGGGCGGCTCGGCGCCGACCATGGTGACGCCGTGGGTGACGTCGTCGTCCGACAACCTCGCGTCGAAGACCGTGGTCACCGTCAGCGGCGGCACCTTCACCGCCTCCCTCGCCGCCACCACCGTCACCACATTCGTCAGCCAGTAATCTCCGGTCCCCTCTCCCGCTCCGCGGGAGAGGGCCAGGGTGAGGGCAGGCCTTGCGAGCGGCGATGCTCGCGCGAGCGCGAGTCAGAGTGAGGGCCGGCCTTGCAGCGGCGAGGCGGTCAGGACGAGAGCCCCATCAGAGTTCGCTCCGCGCGCCCGTGGTGCCGTAGGCGACCAGCTCACTGACGACGTGAGGCGCTTTCGCGCGTCCGTCCACCACGAAATAGGCCTGCAAACGCACGAGGCCCGAGAGCGGGACCGCCGGGTGCGACCACGAATCCTGGGCCCGCCGCCCGTGGACCCAGCGAGACAACAGGCTCTCGCTGTGCTTGCAGTAGCAGCCGTCGAAACGGCCCGCCGGAACGATCGTCGCCTCCTGCGGCTGCCCTCGCCAGTTGATGATGAGCGCGGCGTCGACGGCGTCGTCCCAGTACCTGCCGGTCAGACTCAGTTGATTCTTCGCGACCCACAGGTCCCCCCGCGACAGGGTGGTGACGGGTCCGTTCCCGTCCCTCATCCTGACCGCGCGCAGCTCGACCTTCGCGGGATCCCGCCGATCGCCGACCGCCACCAGAAGCTGTTCGACGGTGCGCCCATCGTAGCTGTCGTGAACGATCTCGAACCAGAAGACGCCATCTTCCTCCTGGGCGACGACCTTCTGGGTCAGGAACTGCGGCTGGTCGCTCCGTGTCGTCAGCTCGTACTCCGCCCACTGCCCGACCGCGAGCGGCATCGATTCGAACGCCGCCGGCGCCGGGACGATCGTCGAAGCCGTGCGCAGGCCGGCGATGCGGGCGTCCATCTCGGCCTTCGCGACGGGATCGACCGGCGCGGCGCAGCCGGTCAGGGCGACGGTGGCGATCAAGCCGCAGAGCAGGCGCGTTCGTTCCATGGTCCGCTCCCTTTCAATCGAAGGTCATCGTGATGCTGATGACGTAGAGGGGCGCCAGCGCCGCGGCGGTCACCGGCCCGCGCGCGCGGGGCGAGGCCGCGATCGAGTGCGCCACCAGCCCGCCCGCGATCCCCCCGGCGATCATGCCGCCCACCATCGCCTCCTTGAACCTGAACGCCTCTTCCGTGGGATCGTCGGGCGAGACGTGACGGGCCGTGGCCACGAGCGCGATCGCCGTGTCGACGATCGTGACCCCACCCAGGACGCCGGCCACGGTCGCGATGTCGCGGCGGGCCCCGTCGTCGGGCTCGAGGAAGGCCGCCGTGGTGGCGCTCGCGTAGAGGAAGGTCGTGACGCCCCGGGCGACCCAGCGCATCTGCGCGCGGTGCCGCTGCCACTCGTCCTCCGCCACCGCAGGCAGCGTCGCGCAGGCGCGCGCGCGATCGACGGACATCGCGCCGTCGTCCGTGCAGACGCCGGCGCGCAGCCGATCGTAACCGCGCGCCTCGCGCCACTGCGCCCGGTCAACGACGGATAGCAGCTCCTCGCGCAGCTCGAATGTGCCCATCACGTTCGCCGCGGCGACGACGGCCGGATCGATCTCCCAGCGCGAACCGGACGCTCGGTAGGCGCGGGCGAAGATCGCGGCGCGCTGTCGCTCCGCCGCGGGCCACGTCGCGAGCGCGCTCGCGCAGACGGCGCGCGCCTCGGCGTGCTCGGGGTCGGCCATCCACCCCGTCACGTCGCCGCGCGAATCGGGATCCTGCATCGTACACAAGAGAATGCGGCCGCGATCGATCCAGCCCGCCTCGCGCCGCTCGCTCAACCCGCGCGCAGCGGCGATCGCCTCCGGCGCGGCCCCACGACGGGTCACGGCGCGACACGCAGGCGTCACGCGCATCGCGTAGGCCTGCGGCATCGTGGGCGACGTCGAACGAAGGCTCTCTTCGAGGCGGCTCTCCCGGACGCTGTAGTCCGGGTCGGACTGATCGACGACCACCGGCGCCGGGCCCGCCAGCGCCGCGCGAAGGTAAGTGACGAGCTCGTCGCACGCCCCCCTGTCCCGCGCGCCCGCGGCGTGCGCCGCGGCGGACACGAGCATGAATGCCGACACCACCAGCGCGCGCACGCCGCTCGACCTCGGCGCGCGCGCGAACACCGACGCCTGCTGGCCCCAGTAGCCGTCGGGCGCGCGGAAGCCGACCACGCCCATGCGGCTGGGCCAGCGTCCCTTCGGCGCGAACAGCGTCCCGAACAGCCGATCGAGGATCGGCAGGTGCACGGCGAAGTTCTTGTCGATGGCGTCCGCGTCGGTGGCGTGGTGCAGGTGGTGGAGGCGCGGGGTCATCAGCACCGGCTCCAGCCAGCGCAGCGACGGCCTGAAGTTCGCGTGGATGAAGACCGCGTGGAACGACGCGAACGTGACGTAGGCGAGGATGGCGGTCTGGGTGAACCCGAGCAGCGTCAGCGGCACCAGCACCCCGGCGCGCACGATGATGATCTCCGCCAGGTGCAGCCGCTCGCTGGCGAGCCAGTCCATGCGCTCGCTCGAGTGGTGCAGGCGGTGCAGCCGCCAGAAGGCGGGGACGTGGTGGGCCGCGCGGTGGATCCAGTAGAAGGCGAGGTCCGCCACCACCAGCACCAGCGGCAGCTGCGCCCAGAGCGGCAGCCGCCCCAGCGTGGCCGCGCCGAACACGCGGTCGCGCAGCAGCTCGCCCGGGATGACGACCAGCGCGCTCACCACCTGGATCGACGCGTGCCCGATGAAGGTGTAGACGGCGTCGGTCGACCAGCCGCGCCGGAAGACGCGCTGGCCGGGATCGCGCGGCCCCAGACGCTCCAGCGGCACGAACACGGCGGTCATGATCAGCGCGTTCAGCAGGAACCAGTCGAGGCCGATGCCGGCGCCCGCGCCGACGACCGCGGGCAGCGGGACGGCCGGACCGCCCAGCGCCAGCGCCGCGGCGTCGAGCGCGATGGCGGTCGCCCCGAGCACCTTGCGCCGCCGCAGGATCGCGCTGACGGCGCCGAGCGAGAAGGCCAGCGCCATCAGCACGCCGATCGCCGCCCGGACCACCGCCAGCGGGTAGATGGGCCGCAGGCTCGGCGCGGTGAGGGTGGCCGGGAAGCGCAGGCAGAGGACGCCGCCGAGGGCGAGCGCGCCGGCCAGCACGGCGACCACGCCGCCCGGCCAGCCGGAGCCGACCGCCTTCGGCTCGCGGTCTCCGAACAGGCGGGCCAACCAGCCGTCGAGGGAAGCGGGAAACCGGGGAGAGCGCGCCGTCGTGTCCATGGCGACCCAGTCTGGGACCCCGCCCCGCATTCTCTAAGTAATTAGTCGGTCACTTCATGATAAGTATTGCTTATCGATGCAGATCGCCCGACTGGAAGGCTTCTACTGGGTGGCGCGCACCGGCGGTTATGCAGCCGCGGCGCGCGCGTTCCCCTACCCGCTCAGCCAGCCCGCGGTGTTCCAGCAGGTCCGCAAGCTGGAAGACGAGCTGGGTGTGCGCCTGTTCGAACGGGTGGGCAAAGCCGAGGTGCGGCTCACCGCCGTGGGCCGGCAGCTCTACGATCACGTCGCGCCGTTCTTCGACCGGCTGCCCGCCGTGGAGCGGGCGCTCAAGGCCGCGACGCCGGCGCGCGAGCTGTGCCTGGCCGCCGAGCCGCTGATCCTGCAACAGGTGTTGCCGGGCTGGATCCGCGCGCTGCAGCGCCGGGAGCCCGAGTTGCGCGTCGACGTGCGCGAGCTGGCGGCGCCCGATCCGGAGGTGGTGCGCAGCGGCGACGTCGACCTGGCCGTCGCTTACTTCCCCGGCGCCCTGCCCGCCGGCCTCGGCAGCCGTCAGGTCGCGACGCTCAGCTCGTTCCTGGTGTTGCCGGCGGGCGGCGAGCTCGCGCGCCGGCCGCGGGTCGGGCTGCGCCAGGTCGCCGCCGGGACGTTCGTCACCTACAACCCGGGCACCATCCATCACGAGCTGCAGCGCCTGGCCCTGGCCCGCAGCGGCGCCGCGCCCGCCCGCATCATCTCGGCGAGCACGACCGAAGCGATCCTGGCCCTGGTCGCCGCCGGCGTCGGCTGCTCGCTGGTCCCGTCGACCGAAGAGACATTGCTGCGGCGGCGCGGGGTGGTGGTGCGTCCCTTCGCGCCCGGCCAGGGCCGCTTTCCGGTGCGCGCGATCTGGCGCGCCAGCGGCCCCGTGAACCCGGCCGTCGACGTCGCGCTGCGCGCGCTCGGCTAATCCCCGGCCAGCTTCGCCTCCAGCTCGGCCCAGCGGGCGTACAGCCGGTCGACCTCAGCGCGCCGCTCGCTGACGACGGCGAGCAGCGCGACCAGGCGCTCGGCGTTGCTGGCGTTCTCGGGCTGCTCGCTCTCGGCGACCGCCTCCTGCAGGGCCGCCTCGGCCGCGGAGATGGTCGCCTCGATGGCGTCGTACTCGCGCTGCTCGATGTAGCCGAGGCGGCGTCGCCCGGCCGGGCGTGACGTGTCCGGCGTCGCCGGTGCCCTGGGCGATCCCGATGCCGGCGCCGCCGCGGCCGCCACCGCCGCCGCGCTCTCCGCGCGCCAGGCCTCCCACTGCGCCAGGCCGGCGAACGGGACGACATCGCTGCTGCGCGACGGGCGTTGATCGAACGCCAGGATCAGCGTCGCGACCTCGTCGACGAAATGCCGATCGTGCGAGACGAGCAGCACCGCCCCGTCGAACTCGGTCAGCGTCTCCTCGAGCACGGACAGGGTGGCGAGATCGAGATCGTTGGTCGGCTCGTCGAGCACCAGCACCTGGGCGTCGCGCAGCATCAGCCGCGCCAGCAGCAGGCGGCTCTGCTCGCCGCCCGACAGCTTTCCCACCGCCATGTCGGCCTGGTCGGCGGTGAACAGGAACCGCTCCAGGTAGCCGCGGACGTGGACGCGCGCGCCCCGGAACGAGACGTAGTCGCCGTCGGGGCAGACCGTGTCCGCGACGCTGAGGGCGGGATCGAGCGCGTCGCGCTCCTGCGCGAAGTAGGCGACCTGGAGGCCGTCGGCGCGGAACACCGTCCCGGCGCTGGCCGGCTCCCCGCCCAGCAGCACGCGCAGCAGCGTCGACTTCCCGCAGCCGTTCGGGCCGAGCAACGCCAGGCGCGTCCCCGGGCCGATCGAGACGTCGATCCCCGCGAAGATGCTCCGGCCGTCGTAGCTCTTGCCAACGCCCCGCGCTTCGATGAGCCGCCGCGTCCGCCGCTCGCTGGTCTGGAAGTCGATCACGGCCGTGCGCGTGGTGTTGCGGACGCCGAGCTCCGCGACCTCGTCGGCGAGCTCGCCCGCGCGCGCGATGCGGGCCTGCTGCTTGGTGGTGCGCGCCGCCGCCCCGCGCCGCAGCCACTCGGTCTCGCGCCGGAGCGTGTTGCGCAGCACCACCTCGCGCCGCTCCTGCGCGTGCATGCTCTCCGCCTTGACGCGCACGTAGGCGGCGTAGTCGCCCGCCACCGCCAGCAGCCCACCCGGGTTGCGCCGATCGAGCTCGAAGATGCGCGTCGCGACCCGCTGCAGGAAGTAGCGATCGTGCGTGACCGTGATGGTGGCGAAGCGGCTCTGGGCGAGCAGCCGCTCGAGCCATTCGATGCTCTCGACGTCGAGGTGGTTCGTCGGCTCGTCGAGCAGCAGCAGATCCGGCCGCCGGGCCAGCTCGCGCGCCAGCGCCAGCCGCTTCTTCCAGCCGCCCGACAGCGACGCGACCGGCGTCGCCGCCCCGACGCCCGGGCCGCTGCCCGGCCCGGCCAGGGCCAGCTCGCGCATCACCTGCTCCACCGACTGGGCCCGCTCCCAGTCGTCGTGGTCGCCCTGCCCCTGCCCGGCGCCGCCGGCCACGACCGACTCGACGGTCGCGCCGGCCGGAAACACCGGCACCTGTTCCAGCAGGCCGACGCGCAGCCCGCGCCGCCGTGACACCAGGCCGGCCTCGGTCGCGTCGCCGGCGGCGGTGGCGACCAGAATGCGCAGCAACGTCGACTTGCCCGCGCCGTTCGGCCCGATCAGACCGATGCGGTCGCCTTCCTCGACGGTGAAGCTGACGCCTTCGAACAAGGGCCGGACGCCGTACGCCGCGTGCAGCCCCTGCGCGCTGAGCAGGATGGACATTCGCTATCTCGCGCTCAAATGTCGTCGACGTCGTAGACGACGACCTTCTTCCAGTACTTCTGGCAGCGGCCGTGAAAGGCGTCGTGGATCGGATCCACCTGGTAGGCGTCGTGCGCCGCGAGATCCGCGAAGCGGAGCACCAACCCGAAGGCATACGATCGATCGACCACCGATCGATCAAGGGCGGAGGCCGGCGTCCCGACCGACCCGCTGCTGACCGCCGGGATCGAGAGCAACGTCTGGAGGCCGCCCGCGAAGTCCGCGCGCTGCGCGGCGGTCAGATCGTCGACCGCCCAGAACAGGACCACGTGCGTCAGCATGACTGCGTGTTCTAGTCCGACGATCGCTTCGCCCGCAACGCCCGCAGCGCCTCGACCGTGGCGGCGATCCGGCGGGCGCGCGTCTCGGGCTTCCTGGCCTCGATCACCTGCTTGACGTGCTCGCGCTTGTGGGCGGGCGACAGCCTGGCCCAGGCGGCGCGCGTGCCGGCCCGCGCGCCGATGGCCCGGGCGAGATCGGGCGGCACGACGTCGGTGGGCAGCGGCTGGTCGTCGAGCTCGATCGTCACCGTGACGCGCGCGCCGCTCGCCGCGCCGGCCGCCGCCAGCGTCGCCTTGTGGACCCCCATGTGGAAGACGCCGCTGTATTTCATCAGCGAGCTGCGATACGCCGCGCCGTTGACGCTCCCCCGCACCCGCGCGCCGTACTTCAGACCGGCGGCCGCGGCGACCTCGGCCGGCACGACCACGAACTGCCCGCCGTGCGGGACCGGCTCCAGCCTGGCCTTGAAGCGCTCCATCGTTTCGCGCCTCATGCTAATCGCCCCGCGGACAAGGTGTTAGTCTCGCGCCGATGATTCGCCCCGCTTCGTTCCATCTCTTCATCGCGATCGCGCTGACGTCGGCGCTCGCGCTCCGCCTGCCCGCCCCGCCCCCGGCGCACGCCGGCAACGAACCGGAGAAACGCCAGCGGCGCGTCGAGGAGGACATCCTGCCCAAGCTGGTCGCCGCCTGCGGCGTGCCGCTGTCGATGACCTACGACGGCGATTCGCTGCGCAAGAACAACAAGGACATCGACCACGACCAGACGGACGGCGCCAACGAGTGCGAGGAGCCGCTGCGCTACCTCTGGTACGCGTGCAAGACCGACGCCGGCAAGGCCGCGGTGAAGGCGGCGCACGTCGCCAAGGTCGCGTGCAAGGGCGTCGCCGGCGTGACCGGATCGCTCGCGCTCTCCGGCGGGACGCTGACGGTCGGGCGCGCCTTCGAGGAGTCCAAGCCCTACCTGCGCAGCCGCAAGCAGTTCGAGACGCTCCTCAAGGTCAAGCTCGCGCTCGCCTCGGAAGATCCCTACCCCGACGAGGCGTGGCGCGCCCTCGCCAGCGAGCCCAACCCGGTGACCAGCACGACGAC
Organism: Polyangia bacterium; assembly: GCA_036557265.1. Classification (GTDB taxonomy): domain Bacteria; phylum Myxococcota_A; class Polyangia; order Fen-1088; family Fen-1088; genus JADGRB01. The sequence continues at coordinate 2,011 of DATBHU010000385.1, read as the reverse complement.
CTACTGCCTCGTCAACGGCGCCAAGGTCGCCTTCGACGCGAACGTCTACGACCCGTTCTTCCGTCGCAAGCAGGACGCCAAGGTGAAGTGCTGGAAGGACGGCGAGGTCGCCATCGATCTCGATCTGCGCCAGGGGCGCAAGAACGGCTTCGTCACCACCTTCGACGGCAAGGGGCGGCGGCGCGTCGCCTACAAGGACGACAAGAAGCACGGCGAGGAGACCCGCTTCGACGACGGCAAGCTGGTGTCGCTGGCCGGGTTCGAGAACGGCGAACGCGTCTGGGACAAGGAGCTCTACCCGGACGGCAAGCTGAAGAGCTACTCGCGCAAGTTCGCCGACGGGCCCGGCGAGCTGTCGGTGAAGGAGGACGGCCGCGTCTACAGGCTCTCCTGCTCGCCGGCGGCGAAGGACGACAAGGAGCTGCGCAAGCCGTGCGGCTTCGAGGGCGCCGCGACCACGTCGATCTACGACGGCACGGGCAAGGTGTCGCGGGTGGACACGTGGAAGGACGGCGTGCTGCAGAAGCAGGGCGCCGGCACCAGCGACTACGCGTCGCGCAGCGAGGTCGCGTTCAAGGACGGCAAGAAGCACGGCGAGGAGCGGGTGCTCGCCAAGGACGGGCGGCTGGCGTCGACCATCAGCTGGAATCGCGGGGTCAAGGACGGCAAGGAGCTGGTGTACGCCGAAGACGGCAAGCGGATCGTGAAGGAGACCGTCTGGCAGGCGGGCGAGGTCAAGCAGGTGACCGAGCTGTACCTGAACGGGAACCCGAAGCTCAAAGAGATCTACGAGACCGCCAGGCGGAAGCTGGTGACCGAGTTCTGGGACACGGGCAAGGTGTCGCTCGAGGGCGTGCTCGTCCCGTGCCAGGCGCGCTCCTATCACCCCTGGTGCGAGGAGGGCGTCATCAAGACCTACTTCGAGAACGGCGCGCGCAAGTCGGAGGTGAGCTTCCGCCAGGGCAAGCGGCAGGGGCCGAGCCTCAGCTGGTGGCCGGACGGCAAGCCCGAGAACGTCGACGAGTACGTCGACGGCAAGTTGACGCGGGCCAAGGCGTGGAGCAAGGACGGCAAGCTCGTGTCGGACGACGAGTTCGAGGCCGACGGCTCGCGCAAGATCAAGCGGTGATCGGCCTCGGCGCGCCGCCCGCGCTCACAGCGCGCCGGGCGCCGCCGCGAACGTGTCGCACTGGCGGGCGTCGCCGCTGTCGAAGCCGCGCTTGAACCAGTCCATCCGCTGCTGGCTGCTGCCGTGGGTGAAGGTCGCGGTGTTCCGGTGCCCGAGCGCGTCGTCGCCGATGTTGTGGGCGGCGTTGAGCGCGTCGCGCAGATCCGCGTCGGTGATCGACAGCGACGCGCGCGCCGTGTGCCCCCAGACGCCGGCCAGGCAGTCGGCCTGCAGCTCGAGCCGCACGGAGTTGCGGTTCCGATCCTCGCCCGGCTTCCGCATCGCCTGCGCCCCGATCAGGGTCTGCACGTGGTGGCCGACCTCGTGGGCGATCACGTACGCCTGCGCGAAATCGCCGGGCGCGCGCAGGCGCCGCGCCATCGTGTCGTAGAAGCTCGGGTCGAGGTACAGGTTGCCGTCGGCCGGGCAGTAGAACGGCCCGACGTCCGACGTCGCGTTGCCACACCCGGTCGCCACGCCGTCGGCGAACACGACCAGCGTCGGGTTCCGGTACGGCCCGACGGGGCGCCCGTAGTCGGGGAGCGCGCCCTTCCTGAACTCCCCCGCCCAGACGTCCTCGGTCGACGCCAGCACGACCCGCGAGAAATCGCAGGCCTTGCCGAAGGCCGGCGACGCCGCGCAGACGCTGCCCGCGCCTTGCTGCCCCGCGCCCGGGCCGGCGGACGAATCGCCCGACAGCGCGCCGAGGATCCGCTGCTTGAGCCCGGCGGGCGCGAACAGATAGACGCCCCCGAGCACCGCGACGAGGAGCAGGGTTCCCTTCCAGCCGATGGTGCGCAGGAGCCCGAAGAACAGCATCGGCGCGCCGCCGCCGCCGCCGAA
>DATBHU010000384.1:0-5255 GCA_036557265.1 Polyangia bacterium | reverse complement strand
AGCTGCCGATGATGCGCGCGCCGCCCTCGACCATGACGTGCGCGACGCCGTCATCGCCGAGGCGGGCCAGCAGCGCCTGCAGATCCACCCAGCCGTTGGGCAGCGCCGGGCACGCGACGACGCGCCCGCCGCGCGCCTCGATGTGGGCGATGCGGGCGCGCCGATCGTCGCCGTCGTCGGCGGCGGCGTCACCGGGGGCGCCGCCGCGCGGCGCCGGGATCGCGGTGGCGATCCAGGTGGTGCGCCCGGGGCGCGCCAGCAGCTTGGCCGCGTCCGGCGTGCGCAGCCGGCTGTCGACGACGATCGGCTGCGGATCCGGCCCGTCGATCAGCCGCACGCCCAGCTCCGGGTCGTCGGCCAGCACCGTCCCGATGCCGACCAGGATGGCGTCGTGGGTGGCGCGCAGCGCGTGCGTGAACCGCATCGCCTCGGGCCCGCTCAGCGTCGTGCGCTGGCCGCGCGCGACGGTGATGCTGCCGTCGAGGCTCTGCGCGTACGCGAGCGTGACGAACGGCCGCTCGCGCGGCCTGGCCGCGGCGCGCGCGTCGGCTAGGCTCTCGAGCAGCGCCCCGCCGGCGTACGATGTCGACGTCGCGCCCCGTAGGAGATCCTCTCGAAATTCCCTGATACCGGAAGAGGTCACTCCCGCTCCGTTTCTGCCTGGTTCGCCCGAGCCGGCAAAGCATACGTCAACGTGAACACGAAAGTCGCGCTCCTCAACCGGGTCAGGCCCTCGTGGCGCCCGCCCCTGCGCTTGCTCGGCGCCTGGACGCTGCTCGACGCCCTTTTCAACCTGCGCTACCCCGGCCCCGAGCCGGCGCTCTGGTTTCTGCTGCCGTCGCTCGACGCCGCCGTGCTGATGGCGATCGCCGCCGCCTTCGCGGCGCGCGGACGGCGCATGCCGCGCGCGATCGTCGTCGCGGCGGCGGTGCTGGTGGCGGCGGTGCGCCTGTTCCGCGTCGGCGACGGCGTCAACCGCCGCTACTTCAACCGGCCGCTGACGCTCGGCCTCGACCTGCCGCTGGCCATGGATCTCGTGCGCCTGCTGGGCGACACCGGATCCCGGCTGGCGCTGATCGTGGAAATCCTGCTCGCGGCCGGCGCGCTGGTCCTGGTCGGTCTGCTCGCGGCCTGGGCGCTGCGCGCCGCCGAGCGGGCGCTCGCCGCGCGCGCCGCGCGGGCCACCTTCGTCGCCGCCCTGGCGCTGGCGGCGCTCGCCTCGCTGGCGATCCCCGCCGCGTCCGCCGGCGCCGGCTCGGTCCCCGGCACCTACGTCGCGGGCGCGGCGCGCGACGATCGCCGCGTCGGCGCCTTCGGCGACAGCGCGCTGCCGCGGCTGCTGCGCGAGGCAGCCTTCGCCGCCCGCGTCGACCGCTACCGCGCCGCGCAGGCCGACCGCATCGCGGCGGTGGATCGCGCGCTCGCCGCCGCGCCGCACGGCCTCGAGCGGCTGGGCGGCGCGCCGGTGTTCCTGTTCCTGATCGAGTCGTACGGCGCCGCCGTGCTCGATCAGCCCGACCACGCCGCGCGCATCGGTCCGGTCTACGACGGCGCCGCCGCGGCGCTGGCGGGCCACGGCTTCACCGTCGCCTCGGGCCTCCTGGAATCGCCGACCTACGCGGGCCGCTCCTGGCTGGCGCACACGACCCTCACCACCGGGGTGCGCACCACCGAGCTCGTCACCGACCGCCTGATCCAGACGCGCCAGCCGCCCGCGCTGGCCGGCTTCTTCCACGCCGCCGGCTACCGGACCGTGCTGGTGCAGCCGGCCAACCACTTCCGCAACCTGCCCCGCTGGCTCTACGGCTTCGACCGCGTCTATTCGGGCTGGGACTTCGACTACCGCGGACCGAGCTACCGCTGGGCGGCGATGCCCGACCAGTACGTGCTCGACTTCGTCCATCGCCGCGAGGTCGCGCCGGCGCCCGAAGGGACACCCGCGCGCGCGCCGCTGCTGGCGACGTACACGCTGATCACCAGCCACGCCCCCTGGAGCGATCTGCCCCCGTTCATCGACGACTGGTCACGCATCGGCGACGGCGCCGTCTACCGCGCGCTGCCCACGGAGCACTTCCCGATCTCCTGGATCAACCTTCCGGACGCCGCCCTCGCCTACGACCGCTCGGTCGCCTACGACCTCCAGGTGATCGTCGACCACGCGATCCGCTTCGTCCCGCCCGGCGCGCTGGTGATCGTCCTCGGCGACCATCAGCCCGTCGCCGAGGTGACCCGCTTCTCCACCTCCACCGCCGTCCCGATCCACGTCTTCAGCCGCAACCCGGCGCTGGTGGCGCCGTTCCGCGCGCGCGGCTACCAACCCGGCATGCGGCCGTCGCGCGAAGGGGCTCCGCCACGCGGCATGGAGACGTTGCTTCCGGACCTGCTCGCCGATTTCTCCGTGCCGACAGGCTCCTGATAGTGCATGAGTGAGGACAGAGACCTCGCATCCTGGTGCCGTCCGGTTCTTGCAACCGCCCCTGCTCAGACGTACAGTTACCAGATGAATGAGGCGGGGTACGTGGCGCCGCGCGCGCTCAACATCTCGCGGCAGGCGATTGAGGCGCATGCGGAGAAGGTCCGCCGCCAACTCGGATACCAACCCGGACAGGACCTCGTCACGCTCGTAAATCGGCTCGGAGGCAAGATCTCCATCCGCAACCTGTGGAATCACACCCCAGAGGACGGTTCGATCATCATTAGAGGCGCCGGCGAATTTGAGATCGTTCTCTCAGATGCCACGAGCCCCCGACGCGATCGTTTCACGATTGCGCATGAGTTGGGCCACTACTTTCTCCATTTCGCCAGTCAGCTGAGCGAAGTGGGCGATGGGCGGCCCATGGTAGCCCAGCGGTTCGCCACCGGTCGCGCCGAGACGGAAGCTCACTGGTTCGCAGCGCAATTCTTGATGCCTGAAGTGGAATTTCGCAGCAGCTGGCAGGAATTCGGCGGTCACGAAGGGGCCGTCGCAATGAGATTTCAGGTTTCGCTTCAAGCGGCCTCGGTGCGCGCGCAGGCCTTGAACCTTCAATAGGCCGACGTTTGTTTCCCGCTCAGGCCGTCAGATCGAGCCTCGTACTGTTCTTTGGCATCGACTTGGCCGGGTCGACCGCATTCAAAGCGAAGAGCCGGCCGAGCGCGGGAACATTCCACGCTTGGTTGCCGGTATTCATGGGCTTCTACTATCAGTTCCGCGCCCGCCTTGTGGAAGCCGTCCAGGCGGAAAAGACGACGAACGGTGACGGATTGGGTGCTGACCCTGTCTTTTGGAAAGCGGCAGGCGACGAGTTGCTATTCACGAAGGCCCTCACAGAACCCAAGCAGGCGTGGCGAACTATTCGAACGTTTCGACGAGCGGTGCTCTCGTATCGCGAGGAGCTGCAGAAGAAACAACCCAGCCTGGACGTCAAGGCGCACGCATGGATCGCAGGATTTCCTATCCTGAATGCGCGCATCCCGATGGACGACGACGGAGCGCGTGATCTGGACATCGAGGGTGAGCCGCCCGTCGTCGCGTACAGACTCGAGCACCGACTCTCAAAGAAGGAAGCTCTCAGCACTTCGATCGACTATCTCGGCCCGTCGATCGATCTCGGCTTTCGTCTTGGAAAGCTCGCCGAACGTCGGAAGTTTATTGTCTCGGCGGACCTCGCGTATCTGCTGTGCGATCAAGAAGACAAAGACGACAAGGAAATTCGATTCTGGTACGAAGGCAGGCAGCAGCTAAAGGGGATACTCGGCGATCGGCCGTATCCGCTCTTCTGGATAGACATGAACTCCGGAGGCATTGACGTGCAGGAAGACGGCCTTCTGGGACGTCAGCCGATCGACCGACACAAAGTGCGTGACTTCTGCCGACTATTCCTGGACGACACGGCTGGAGCGATGTGCCTGCCGTATATCGTCAGCGACGAGGGAAAGGCTGTCTATTCGGTGATTCCATCTGCACATCAGCAGGCGCTCACGGATTTGAGACGATTGGCCGCTGCCGAGACGGAGCGCGACTCCATACCGCTCAACACCACGGAAGAGGCCAGCGCGTCGAAGGCCGTCCCGAAAATCACGACCGCCTTGTCTACATTTCTGTCGCGTGTTGAGGCGACAGCCCCTACCAAGAGCATGAAAAAGAAGCCTCCGAATGTTCCGAGCAGGACGAGCAGGACAGGCAAACCGCGCAGATCGGGCAAGAAATAAGAACTGACCAGTGTTTCCTCCGTTGCGCGGCCCGAACGCGCATGGTGGGTGCCCCGTGTGTACAAGCCGATCAGTTCGGGTTCGACGTGGTCGACGCGGGCCCGCTCGCTACGCCGAGATGTAGCCGCGCCGCCGCCTGCGAACGAGCAGCAGCGCGATCAGGAGCGGCGATCAGGCGTGACCGACCCGGTGCGTCGGGCGCGCCCGGGCGGCGGTCGGGACGTCCGGCGGCGAGGGCCGCTCCTCTTCGAGATCATCCAGCTTCGTCAGCACCGCCTGGATCAGCACCGTCGCCTGCCGCGCCGACGCGGACGCGTGCGAGCGGGCGAACAGCTGCAGCCGCAGCAGCACGCTGGCGAGATCGTTTCGCGCGTCGTGCGCGACGTGCCACGCGTCGAGATCGTGATTGGGCCGCCCGATCGCGCGCGGCACCACCGCTGTCAAACGCTTTGCCATGACCACTATGGCTCCTATCCCTTAAGTAAGGCACCCCGAGCGCTATGCAAGAGCTCGTCGAATTGTGCCCTCAACTCCGCGCCGCGCGCGGCCCGGGCGCCGGCGCACGCCGATTGCGGCAACGACCTTCAGGAGGCCCCCTTTCAGGAGAGCCCCCGAAGGCGCGGAGCTCGGCGCGACGCCCGCGGCCGGCCGCGCTTGCGCGGGATCGGTGAACGGCCACATTCCAACCAGGGGCGATCGTGCGAAGCGCGCTCGGCCGTCGCGCGCTCCCCTCGCGGTCCCGCTCCTCCGCATCGACGCCCCGCAAGGAGGTGTGTGTCATGCGCAACAGGAGGAACCCGGGGTTGTCCATGTTCGCGACCGGCGCGCTGGCGGCCGGCGCGTTGTTGCTCGGCTTGCCCGGTCGGGCGGCCATCGCGGCGCCGCCGGCCACCGCGGACGAGGCGCAAGCGATCTCGCTCCAGTGCAGCGCGCGAGCCGCCCAGCATCGCGACGGCGCGGCCGCGGGCGCGGCCTTCAAGGCCGGGCTGATCCAGCGCGAGGAGGCGTGCGCGGCCCGCTACGGGGCGCTGGCCGATCGGCTGGCCGGGACTGAGGCGACACCC
>DATBHU010000383.1:0-7738 GCA_036557265.1 Polyangia bacterium | reverse complement strand
TGGTCCCACGGCTTGGTGGCGTCGAACGGCGGGATGGCGACGCTGACCGGGACGGTGGTGGCCGCGGTCGGCGCCAGCACGTCCGCGTTGCGGCTCTGCTTGTTGGTCCAGAACTTCACGCTCACCGTGCCGGCCGGGATGGTGGCCGGGCCGTTGTTCTTGAGGTACGCGGTGTACGTGACCTGCTCGTTGAGCGCCGGCCAGCCGTAGTTCACCAGGTCGGTGCGGCGCCGGTACTTCGGCGTGCGCTCGATGAACGCGATCTCGACGTCGCTGCCGCTGGTGGGGATGGTGCCGCGGCGGTCGGGGGGGGAGTACGAGACGATCGCCTTGTCCGTGTAGCCGAACAGACGATCGGCGGTGACGTCTGTGATCGCCGTCGGCACGCGGTCGGTGATGTTGCTGGTGGTGAGCAGCGTCAGGTTGCCCGCGTCGGCCAGCGGCGCCTCGTACAGCTTGATCGACTTGGGCGTGCCGGTGGCGACGACGGCGATGCTGTCGCGCCCGCGGCGCAGGAAGTCGCCCGACGCGATCTTGCCCGACACCGTGTTGCCGCTGGTGCGGAACAGCGTCCACGAGCTGGAGGCCGTGCTCCACCGATAGAACCCCAGCTTGCCGTCGCTGCGCAGCAGGGCGATCTCGTCCTTGCCGCGCGGGCCGTGGCCGACGCCGTCGGCGTAGAGCTGCCCTTCGTTGGCGTCGCGGATGTACTGGCTCCGGTAGCGCGCCTCCTCGTCGTCGCTCGGGCCGGTGAAGAACTCGCCGGCCGTGATGCCCGTCGACGTCGTGGGCACCGCGAGGTCGAACGACTTGACCCACGCGCCGCCGAACGTCGTCGGCGCCGTATAGATCGCGATGCGCGTCGACGTCAGCACGACCAGCTGGTCGCGGTTCTGCCCCAGGAAGTCACCCGCGGCGGCGTCGATGATGGTGCCGGTGGGCGGGCTGGGGAGCGTCTGCGCGCTGGAGAGCGCGGTCCAGCCCGCCGCCGACGGAACCTCGGGCGCGCCGTACACGGTGACCTGGCCGTTCTTGATCCCCAGCAGGTACGCCTTGCCGTCGGCGGCGTGCCAGAAGTCGCCGGCGACGATCACCGGCGGCGCGAGCGTCAGCGGCGACAGCCAGCGCGTCGTCCACGGCGCGTCCTGCACGCGCACCGGCGACGCCAGCGCCTGCAGCGTGCTGCCGTCGATGATGGCCAGCTGCGAATAGCCGAACCCGAACAGCGACGGATCGCCGGTCGCGTTGGGCAGCGGATTGGGGCTGATCAACGCCGACTGGCGCTCGACGATCCCCTGCGCTGTTTCGTCGTCCGACGTCGAGCAACCGGCGGCGCTGGCCAGCGCGATCGCAACCGCGCAGCCGAGCCGCGCCCGCTTCGTTGTCCTTTGGTTCGTCACGGATGTCCCCCTGGGCTTGGGTCGCCGCGATGTGCGGCGCGCCACAAGGCCGCTCGCTTCGCAAGCGCCGTGCCGCGCCGGTGACACGCGAATTCCCGCGGCGGCGCCAGATCGCGAGCCGCTGTTTGTGGTCTGCCCCGCGACAGCTGTCGACGACGCGTCCACGCGCGCCGCGGCGCGCGCGCAACCGAAGGCGCGCCTCGCAAACGTGCGTCAGCGCCCGGGACGGCAGCTGAGCTCGACGATCACGACGCGGCCGTCGGTTTCGATCAAGCGCCCCTCGGCCGTCCGCGCGCCCGAGCGCGGACCGATGCCCGGCGCGTCGTGGACCGCGCCGGCGCAACCGCCGCGTTCGAGATCGCCCACCAGCGTGTCCCGCTCCTCGTCGATGTTCGGCGACGTGCGATGCGTGAGCTGCCCGTTCTCGCGCGCGATCGTCACGCCCTCGTCGAATGTCGCGGCGCCGAGCCAGACCGTCTGGCCCTCGACCCGCCGGCCCTGTTCCCACAAGCGCACGTGGTGGCGGCGGCGTGGGCTCGCGCCCGATGCGGGCGGAGAGCTCGCCCATGTCAGTCCCGGCGGCGGCATGCAGCACCAGCACCGCGATCACGGCCAGGACCTCGATCGCGGCCTTGCCGAGCTTGTAGGCGACGACTACGGAGAGGCCTCGAGACGCGGTCGCCGCCACCGCCGAGAGGCTATGGGTCCGACCGGCCGCCGGCAATTCGGCGTCGCCTGATTCGATCGCGAAGGCCGCCCGTCGCGGCTACGCCGCGGGGGCCGGCGTCAGGATCTCGCAGCCGCCTCGCGTGACCAGCACGGTGTGCTCGAACTGGGCGGACAGCGAGCCGTCGGCGGTGACGATCGTCCACCCGTCGTCGAGCTGCCGCACGTCGGGACCGCCGAGGTTGATCATCGGCTCGATCGTGATGGCCATGCCCTCGCGCAGGCGCAGGCCCGCGCCGCGTCGCCCGACGTGCGGGACGTGGGGCTCCTGGTGCATGGCGCGGCCGATGCCATGACCGCCGATCTCGCGCACGACGCTGCACCCCTCGCGCGCGGCGAGCTCCTCGATGGCCGCGCCGATGTCGCCCAGGCGCGCGCCCGCGCGGACCGCCGCGATGCCGGCGTCCCGGCAGCGCCGCGACGTCTCGACGACGTGCCGCGCCTCCGCGCTCGGCGCGCCGACGAAGAGCGTCGCCGACGTGTCGCCGTGGAAGCCGTCCAGCTCCGTCGTGACGTCGACGTTGATGATGTCGCCGTCGCCGAGACGTTCGTGGGGGGTGGGGATGCCGTGACAGACGACGGCGTTGCGGCTCGTGCACACGGCCGCCGGGAATCCCTGGTAGCCGAGCTGGCTGGGCCGCCCCCCGCGCCGGCGGGTGTCCGCGCGCACCCACGCGTCGATGTCGGCCGTCGAGACCCCCGGCGCGATCCGCGCCGCCACGCCCGCCAGCGTCGCGGCCGCGGCGCGCCCGGCGCGCCGCATCGCCGCGACGTCCGCGGCGCCGAGGAGCTCGATCGCCATGGCGCGACTGTGCGCGAGCGCGGGACGCCGATCCAATACCCTTTCGATCTGGCTGCGGTGCTAAGCTCGCGCGCGTGAGCCTCGCGCAGCTGGAGTACTTCGTCGCCGTCGCCGAGGAGGGCAACGTGGGCCGCGCCGCCACCCGGCTGCACATCTCGCAGCCGCCGCTGAGCCGCCAGATCCGCGCGCTGGAGGACGAGCTGGGCGTTCCGCTGTTCGAGCGCCTGCCGCGCGGCGTGCGCCTGCTGCCGGCGGGCGCCACGCTGCTCCCGCGCGCGCGCGCCATCCTTTCCATCCTGGCCGACATCGCCACCGCGGCGCGCGCGGCGCGACGCGCAGGTTCGGAGGGGCCGCCCAGCTGACGGGGCGGCTGCCCGCGCGCCTACGGGCGCAGCGACTTGAAACCGGCGCGCACCTCCTGGGACAGCAGCTGCGGCTGCTCCCACGCCGCGAAGTGGCCGCCCCGGTCGAGCTTGTTGAAGTGAACCAGCTTCGGATACGCCTTCTGCGCCCAGCTCTTCGGCGTCACATAGAGCTCGTCGGGGAAGACGCTGACCGCCGCCGGGATGCCCACGCCCCGGGCGGTGAAGAATCCGCCCTGGAGCTCCCAGTAGAGACGGCTCGACGAGATCGCCGTGTTCGTCAGCCAGAACAGCGTGGCGTTGTCGAGGATGTCGTCGCGCGTGAGCCCCTCGCGCTGTCCGTCGAAGACGCGCGCGATCAGCTCGTAGCTCGCCTGGTCGTGGTCGATCAGGAACGCGGCCAGCCCGACCGGCGAGTCGGCCAGCGCGGTCAGCGTCTGCGGGCGCGTCCCCATCATGCGGGCGTAGCCGACGTGCTTGTAGACGAAGTCGAGCTGGTCGTACGCGCGCCGCTCCTCGGCCGAGAGGCCGGCCGGCGGCGGCGCGCCCACCGCCGCGGCGGCTTCTATATCGGGCGGAACGGCGTTCGGCATGTTGGTGTGAATGCCGAGCAGCTCGGGCGGCGCTTGCGACGCCATCACCTCGGTGATGACCGCGCCCCAGTCGCCCCCTTGCGCCACGAACTGCGAATAGCCGAGGCGCTTCATCAGCACGACCCAGGCTCGCGCGATCTTCGCCGGATCCCAGCCGTCGTTGGTCGGAGTCGGCTTGCCCGAGAAGCCGTAGCCGGGGATCGACGGAATCACCACGTGAAAGGCGTCCGCCGCGCTCCCGCCGTGCGCCGTCGGGTCGGTCAGCGGCGCGATGATCTTCAGCTGCTCGACGATCGACCCGGGCCATCCGTGCGTGACGATGATCGGCAGCGCGTCCTCGTGCTTCGAGCGGACGTGGATGAAATGAATGTCCAGCCCGTCGATCTCGGTCACGAAGTTCGGCAGCGCGTTCAGCCGCGCCTCGCACTTGCGCCAGTCGTGGCTGTCGGCCCAGTAGCGGGCGAGCTTCTGGATCGTCGCGAGCTGCACGCCTTGCGACTGATCCGCGACCGTCTCCCGCTCCGGCCAGCGCGTGGCGCCTATGCGCTTCTTGAGGTCGGCCAGATCGGCGTCCGGAAAGCTCACCTTCAGCGGGCGGATCGCGGTCTTGGCGGCGGCCTGGGCGCCGCCTGCTTGCGTGGTGCTGGGCTGGCTCACGGTGTCCTCCCTCGCGTGGTCCGGATCGAAGGTGTACGCACCCGCGGCCGCGTCGGGGAGTGCCGGCCGCCGCCCGCGCAGCCCTTTAGGTCCGAGACCTACGGCGTGATGCGCGGCGCCTGCGGCGGGAACCACCACGCGTCCAGGTTGTCTGAAGGGCGGTGCGCAGCCCTGGGCGTCGGATCGCCGCCTTCACCGTAGCGACGTTCGTCGTCACGCACCTGCTGACGACGGTGTACCGCCTCCGGGGCGGGTCCTGGACCTCGCTCGACACGTTCGTCGTCGCGAACGGGATCATGCTGATCCCCGGCCTGACCGCCATCGTGTTCGTGCGCTGGATCTTTCGCGAGCCGCTCGGCGAGACGCTCGGCCTGCGCGGGCGGCCGAACCGCTGGTGGCTCGTGGCCTGGCTGCTGCCGCCTGCGCTGATGCTCGCGACGCTCGGCGTGAGCTTGCTCGTGCCGGGGACCGCGTTCGACCCGACGATGAGCGGGCTCGCCGATCGGCTGGGATTCTCCGCGGCGGACGGCGCGCGGCTGCGCGGCCAGATCGGCTTTCTCGCCCTGCCGCCGCTCGCCGCTTTCGTGGTCCAGGGCCTGGTCATCGGTCCCACGCTGGGCCTGCTGGGCGGCCTCGGCGAGGAGCTCGCCTGGCGCGGCCTGCTGTTCCGCGAGCTGATCGGGTCGGGGTTCTGGCGGTGCACGCTCGTGTCCGGCCTGATCTGGGCGCTCTGGCACGTGCCGCTGACGCTGCAGGGCTACGGCTACCCTCATCATCCGGTGCTCGGGACGGCTGTCGCGGTCGTCTACATCGTCCTGTTCGCGCCGCTGTTGACCTTTGTCCGCCTGCGGGCGGGCTCGGTCTTCGCGCCCGCGATCCTCCACGCCACCGCCGACGGCACCGTCCTGCTGACGCTGGCGCTGGTCCGCGGCGGCGGCGATCTGACGACGGGCTGGGGCAGCCTGTCGTGCATCGCGGTCCTCCTCGTCGTCGACGCGCTGATCGCCAAACAGGAAGGTTTTTTGCGCCCGAGCCCACAAAGACCTACATTGCCTACATGGCGAACAAACGCGTGAAAGAAGGCCGAATGTCCGAGCGGCGCCGGCGCCGGAGCGGGTGCCTGGCCGATGCGCTGCGGTTGCAGCTGGAGGCCTGCCGGGAAAAGGAAGGGCTCGCCGCCATCGTGGTGTCCGACGAGCTCGGGTTCTGCGTGGCCCACGCGGGCGGCGACGGCAACCATCACGAGCTCGCCGCGCAGCTGCCGATGCTCGCCGATCCGGCGCAGCGCCGGGTTCTCGAGGAGGACGACGACGAGCGTCACCCGCCGCGCGCCGCGCTGGCGATCACGACGTTCTCGATCCCGGGCGCCACGCTGCATGCGTGCGCCGTGAAGGAGCCGGACGCCGCCACGGAGACGGGCGCCGGCGGCACCGAGGTCCTCGCCCGCGTGGTCAGCGGCTTCGCCAGGTTGCTGGCACAGTAGTCAGGCTTCCGTCGCGCCGACGCCGAGGAAGGCGGCGGACTCGACCCACATCGTCTCGAGCTGATCGACGAGCTCGTGGCCGGAGTCCAGTATCGCACCAGCCATCGCGCCTTCATGTCGATCGCCGGAGCCAAGCACGACATGGCCGCGGCGCGTGAGCCGCTCGCGGAAGAGAGCGGCCTTCGTCGATCGCGGGCTGGAAGCGAAGCCGTGCAGGTAGATGAACTGCGCCACCCGCGCTTCATACAGCGCCCGCCGTCAGACCGTTGACGGCGTTTCGCCGGCCATGCGGCGCGGTCAAGAGCAGCGCGCGCGCCGCCGATTGTTCAGAGAGTAGGTGGGCGGCAGCGGTCGTCGTTCTCGTTTGCGGAATCGGTGCCGGCGTCAGCGCGCGTACGGCCTGGGCGGCGGCCTCTGGCTCGCCTGCGCGATCGGCGCGGGCTGCGCGCCGCCGCCCGAAGATGACAGCGGCGCCGCCCGCGAGGCGTGGGGCGCCGGGGCGCCGGCGGTGGTCGACGCGACGAGCCTCGAACGGAAGATGTTGTTCGGCTACCAGGGCTGGTTCCTGTGCCCGGGCGACGGCTCGGCGGTGAACAGCTGGACGCACTGGTTTCGCCAGGACGCGCCGACCGCCACCAACCTCACCATCGATCTCTGGCCCGACGCCTCCGAGCTCGGCCCCGACGAGCTGTTCGCGACGGACCTCGCGTACCCGGACGGCTCGGTCGCGCGCGTCTACTCGGCGGACAACCCGGTCACCGTCGCGCGCCACTTCACGTGGATGAAGGAGGCCGGCATCGACGGCGTCGCGCTCCAGCGCTTCCTGTGGGAGGCGCAGTTTCCGTCGTTCTTCGCGACGCACAACCAGGTGACGCGCAACGTGCAGGCGGGCGCCGAGGCCGAGGGCCGCGTGTTCGCGATCGAATATGACGTCACCGACGTCGACGAGGCGCACCTCGTCGACTGGCTCGAGACCGACTGGAAGTACCTCGTCGACACGCTGAAGGTGACGGCGAGCCCGCGCTACCTCAAGGACGGCGGCAAGCCGGTGATGTACCTCTGGGGCCTGGGCTTCGCCGACCGCCCCGGGACGCCCGCCGACGCCGCCGCGCTGATCGACTGGCTCACCACCAGCGCCGATCCGCAGTACCGCGTGACGCTGGTCGGCGGCGTCCCCGCGCACTGGCGCACGCTCGACGGCGACGCGAAGACCGACCCGGCGTGGGCGCGCGTCTACCGCTCGTTCGACGTGCTGTCGCCCTGGACGGTGGGACGCTTCGCCAGCGACGCGGGCGCGGACGCGTACCGCGCGACGTCGCTCGCGCCCGATCTCGCGGCGGTCACGGCCGCCGGGAAGCGCTACATGCCGGTCGTGTTCCCGGGCTTCTCCTGGCACAACCTGACCGGCTACCCGTCGAACCAGATCCCGCGGCGCGGCGGCGCGTTCTACTGGCGCCAGGTCTGGAACGCCGTCGGCGCCGGCGCCACCATGCTCAAGACCGCCATGTTCGACGAGGTCGACGAGGGCACCGCCATGTTCAAGCTCGCGCCCACCGCCGCCAACCTCCCGGCCGGCGCCTCGCTCGTTCCGCTCGACGCCGACGGACACGCGCTCCCGTCCGACTTCTACCTGCGTGTCGGCGGCGCCGCGACGGCCGCGCTGCGCGGCGACCTGCCGCTCTCTCGGACGTTGCCCGTCACGCCCTGAGCGACGG
>DATBHU010000382.1:0-2031 GCA_036557265.1 Polyangia bacterium | reverse complement strand
TGCCGGCGATCGCGATGTTCGGCTACGGCACCATCGCGCTGTTCCCGTCGCTGCTGGTGGTGGCGCTGGCCAAGGCGGCCGAGAACAGCTTCGACTACTCGATCGAGACGACGGTCGAGCAGACGCTGTTCCTGCCCACGCCGCGGGACGTGAAGTACACGGGAAAGGCGACGGTCGACACCGTCTGCGTGCGGCTGGGGGACATGGCCGCGGGCGGCCTCGTGCTGGTCAGCCTGCACGTGCTGTCGCTGTCGCGGCGCGGGGTGGCCGTCGCCAACCTGATGCTGGTCGTGGTCTGGCTGGTGATCGCGGCGGCGATCGCGCGCCGCTACCGGCAGCTGGCCACCGGGGAGGAACCGGTGCGGGAACAGCCGCCGCCGTCGCGGGTCCGGCCGCTGACCGTGGACGTCGTCGAGGACGCGCCGCCCGCGCGGACATGACCATGCCGGCTGTTCGCGCGCGCATCCCGGCGATCGGCGGCGGCCGCTTCGCCCGCGGCGCGCTGGCGGTCGCGCTGCTGGCCGGCGGGGTGATGGGGGGAGGGGGCTGCGGCGCCGATCCGGCGGTGCGGTCGTTCCCGGATCGTCCGGTCGCCTGGCAGGAGCACGACAGCGAGGACCTGCCGAAGGCGCCGCGGCCGACCGACCTCGGCGACCTCGACAGCACGCTGACCGCGCGCGACGACCTGGCGGGCGAGGCCGATCGCCTGCTGTCCGTCGAGGGGGCGCGGCCGGCGCGCGACGTCAACGCGGCCGACGAGGTGCCGTGCTCGACCTGGTTCTGTCCGCGGAACCACCTGCGGCCGATGACCACGGAGGCGATCGCGGCCGGACCGGCCGGAGCGCCGCCGCGGCTGCCGCTGCGGATCATCAAGGGCAAGGACCGCGGCGCGGCGCTCGGCTTCCAGGTGCTCGACGCCGACGGGCGGAAGTTCATGCTCAAGCTGGATCCCGCCGGTCACCTGGGCATGAGCACCGCCGCCGAGATCGTCGGCACCCGCATGTTCCACGCCGCCGGCTACAACGTCCCGTCCAACTTCGTGCTCGACCTGCGGGACGAAGACCTGACCGTCGATCCCGGGGCGACCTACAAGCTCTACGGCGTCAAGAAGCGGCCGCTCACCGAGCAGGGGGTCCGCCAGCGCCTGGCCCGGGCGGCGCGCACGGCGGACGGGCGGCTGCGGGCGGTCGCGGTCACCTGGCTGGGCGGCAAGGTGCTGGGAGCGTTCGACATGCTCGGCCGGCGCGCCGACGATCCCAACGACCGGATCGCGCATCAGGAGCGGCGCTCGCTGCGTTCGAGCTGGATCCTGGCGGCCTGGCTGGCGGTCTACGACGCCAGCGCGCTCAACACGCTGGACAGCTACGTCGAGGAGGACGGCCGTCACTTCGTGCGGCACTACCTGTTCGACTTCGGCGCCGGGCTCGGCTCGGCGACCAGCACCGTCAAGGGTCCCGCCGACGGCCAGCAGTACTCGATCGAGGTGGGGCGCTCGCTGGCGTCGCTGCTGACGCTCGGCATCTACCAGCGGCGCTACCAATCGCAGCGCGGGGTCTGGTTCGAGACGATGGCGGCGCACCCGCGGATCGGGTGGTTTCCGGCCGAGGCGTTCGACGTCGAGTCCTTCCGCACGAACCGGAAGGGGCCGGCCTACAAGCGGATGACGGATCGTGACGCGTACTGGGGGGCCAAGCTGGTGACGTCGTTCACCGACGCGCAGATCGAAGCGGCGGTGGGGGCGGCCGAGCTCGACCCGCGCGACGCCGCCTACATCGCGCGGGCGCTCGGCGTCCGGCGCGACATCATCGGGCGGCGCTACCTGACCGCCGTGACGGCCGTCGAGGCGCCCGTCATCGCGCGCGGCGGCGTCCCGCAGCTCTGTTTCGACGATCTCGCCGTCGCGCGCGGCTACGACGAGGCGTCGCGCGTTCACTATCACGTTCAGATCGGCGACGAGCGCGGGCGCCTGCTGGCCGACCGGACCGTCACGGCGCAGGGGCCGCGAAGCTGCGTGTCGGCGCCCGAGGTCGC